>NZ_JASGED010000012.1:0-65989 GCF_047606765.1 Thermomonas sp.
GCCGCGCCTTAGCCAGAAGACGAATGAACACAACGCTTCGGCGCAGTGTTCATCCGGAATCAAGTTCAGCGTTACAATTTGCTCCATAGCCCCGTCGCCAAGCGGTAAGGCACCTGACTCTGACTCAGGCATTCGGTGGTTCGAATCCATCCGGGGCTGCCATACACGACAAAACCCGCCGCAAGGCGGGTTTTGTCTTTTCCGGAACCATGTTCCGGACATGCGTTTTTGGAACATGGTTCCGGATGCACGTTGCGACCGCGTGCGATGCGACAATCCCCCATCGATTGGAGCCGTGTTTGATGCCGCCCGTGACCAGTTTCCCGCCGCCCTGCGTGCCGCTTGCCGGCCTTGATGCCGCGTTGTGCGCGCGGGGCTTCGCCATCCTTTCCGCTGCCGACGTCGCCACGCTGGCGGGTGTTGCGCAGGAGGATCTGCGCGCGCTGGAACCGAGTTGGGATGAGTTGCGGCAGGACGACTACCTCAAGGACGGCGGGCGCTATCGCAAGCGCCGGCATGCCTGCTTCATCGTCGAAGGCGCAACGCTGGCGCAGGTGCCGCATCGCCGGCACTGGCAGCCGGTCGAGTACAACGCCCTGCACGGCGGCATGGAGCGCTGGTTCGAGCCCATCGACGTGTCCACACTCGCGCAGCCCGCGTGGGCGAAATTGCTGCTGGCGCTGGCCGGTGCGTGCTCGGCGCGGATGCCGGTCGCAAAGTGGCATGTCGAAGCCCACCAGTTCCGCATCGACACCGCCGATGGCCTGGGCCGGCCCACGCCGGAAGGCGCGCATCGCGATGGCGTGGATTTCGTCGCCGTGCTGCTGGTCGGGCGGCATGGCATCAAGGGCGGGGAAACGCGGGTGTTCGATGCCAGTGGCCCGGACGGCCAGCGCTTCACCCTGTCGGAGCCGTGGTCGCTGATGCTGCTGGACGATGCGCGGGTGATCCACGAATCCACCCCGATCCAGCCGGTCGGGGACTATGGGTATCGCGACACGCTGGTGGTCACGTTCCGGGCGTCGGCGTTTCTGGGCGACGATTGATCGCGATACAGTTACAATTGCAACCATCGAAACGCAACACGCAATGGCGAGGCCGCAATGAAGCTGGGTTCACTGAAGGAAGGCGGGCGCGACGGCACCCTGATCGTGGTGTCGAAGGACTTGTCGAAGGCGGTACGCGCGACCGGCATCGCGCCGACGCTGCAGCGCGCGCTGGAAGACTGGGAAACCGCTGCGCCGCGACTCAACGCGCTGTACGAATCGTTGAACGGTGGCGATGCCGATGGCGTGTTCGACCTCGACATGCAGGCGCTGGCCGCGCCGTTGCCGCGTGCCTACGAGTTCGTCGATGGCAGCGCCTACCTGCCGCACGTCGCGCGCGTGCGCCGTGCGCGCGGGGCCGAGGTGCCGGAAAGTTTCTACATCGATCCGCTGATGTACCAGGCGGTCAGCGCCGGCTTCTACGGCCCGCGCGATCCGGTGAAGGTGGTCAGCGAGGACTACGGCATCGACCTTGAAGCCGAGATCGTGATCGTCACCGATGACGTGCCGATGGCGGCAACGCCGGAACAGGCGGCAGCGCACATCCAGCTGGTCGGGCTGGTCAACGATGTAAGCCTGCGCAACCTGATTCCGCCGGAACTCGCCAAGGGCTTCGGCTTCCTGCAATCCAAGCCGCGCAGCGCGCTGAGCCCGGTGTTCGTCACGCCCGATGAACTGGGCGATGCGTGGCAGGGCAACAAGCTGCACCTGCCGCTTGTCACCCACATCAACGGGCAATGGTTCGGCGCACCGGAAGCCGGCGTGGACATGCAGTTCGACTTCGCCCAACTGGTGGCGCATGCCGCGAAAACGCGGCCGCTGTCTGCCGGCACGATTGTTGGATCGGGCACGGTGGCGAACGAGGACACGGCGCTGGGCGCGTCCTGCTTCGCCGAGCGGCGCACGGTGGAAACCCTGCGCGACGGCAAGCCATCGACACCGTTCATGTCCTTCGGCGACACCGTCCGCATCGAAGTATTGGACAAGGCCGGCAACAGCATTTTCGGTGCCATCGAACAGCGCATCGAGCATCAACCTGCGCCCTGATTGCACGGGCGGTCGCGGCGGGCCGGCGAACGGCCTTCCGCGCGCCGCGCGTGGCCGCTAATGTTTCGCGCAGGCGAATACGATGGGATGGCGATGACCGAAACGCTGCGGCTGTATTCCTACTGGCGCTCCAGCGCGGCCTATCGCGTGCGCATCGGCCTGAACCAGAAGCAGTTGGTGCATGAGATCGTGCCGGTGCATCTGGTGCAGGACGGCGGCCAGCAGCATTCGGAGGAATACCGCCAGCTCAATCCGCAGGAACTGGTGCCGCTGCTGCTGCACGGCAAGCGGCGGTTGTCGCAGTCGCTGGCAATCCTGGAATACGTGGACGAAGTCTGGCCCGACCTGCCGCTGCTGCCGGCCACCGCGCGCGAGCGTCACCGGGTGCGCGCGCTGTCGCAACTGGTGGCCTGCGACATCCATCCGCTCAACAACCTGCGCGTGCTGCAGCACTTCGAGCGCGCGTGGAGCGTGCCGCAGCCGGAACGCGACGCATGGGTGAAGCACTGGATCGAAGCCGGCTTCCGCGCGGCGGAGGCGATGCTGGCCGGGCATCCATCCACCGGTGATTTCTGCGAAGGCGATACGCCAGGTCTTGCCGACTGCTGCCTGATCCCGCAGGTTTACAACGCGCGCCGTTTCGGCGTGGACATGACGCAGTTCCCGGCCATCGAACGGATCGAGGCAGCCTGCCTTGCGCTGCCCGCATTCGATGCCGCGCGGCCGGAGAATCAGCCGGACGCTCCCGGCGGTGCCGTGTAGGCGGGGAGCTTGCTCCCCGCAACACCAGTGCCGAGCAAGCTCGGCACCTACCTCCCGCACCAGCAGCACCGAGCAAGCTCGGCACCTCGCGCGGATCAATGCGAGGCGAACACGTCCGCGTAGGGGTCGTGTTCGGCACCACCGCCTTCGGACAGGCGGAACTTCAGGGCCAGGCCGTCGCGGGAGTCGGCAGCCTTCAGTGCTTCCTCCATCTCGATCTTGCCTTCCTTGTACAGGCGGAACAGGCACTGGTCGAAGCTCTGCATGCCTTCCTGCAGCGATTCTTCCATCGCCATCTTGACCTCGTGTACCTGACCACGGCGGAGCAGGTCGCGGATCAGTGGCGTGTTGATGAGGACTTCGGTGGCCGGCATGCGCCGCCCGTCGATGCCCAGCACCAGCCGCTGGCTGACCACGGCCTTGAGGTTCAGCGCCAGGTTCATCAGCACGTTCTTGTGCGCGCCCTCGGGGAAGAAGTTGAGGATGCGCTCGATGGTCTGGTCGGCGTTGTTGGAGTGCAGTGTGGCAAGGCAGAGGTGGCCGGTTTCGGCGAAGGCAATCGCCGCTTCCATGGTGCGTTCGTCGCGGATTTCGCCGATCAGGATCACGTCGGGTGCTTCGCGCATCGCGTTCTTCAGTGCGGCGTGGAAGCTGTGCGTGTCCAGCCCGACCTCGCGCTGGTTGACGATGGATTTCTTGTGCCGGTGCAGGTATTCGATCGGATCCTCGATGGTGAGGATGTGGCCGGTGCTGGTGGTGTTGCGATAGTCGATCATCGAGGCCAGCGTGGTCGATTTGCCCGAGCCGGTGGAACCGACGATCAGCACCAGCCCGCGCGGGGCCATGATGATGTCCTTCAGCACCTGCGGCAGTTGCAGTTCCTCGATGCTGGGGATGTCGCTGCGGATGGCGCGGATCACCATGCCCACTTCGCCGCGCTGCTGGAACACGTTGACGCGGAAACGCCCCGAGTTCTGCAGCGCAATCGCCATGTTCAGTTCAAGCTCGCGCTCGAACTCGGCGGTCTGCGCCTCGTCCATCAGCGCGTAGGCGATCTTGCGCACCATGCCGGTCGGCAGCGTGGCATCACCCAGCGGGATCAGCTCGCCTTCGACCTTGATGTTCACCGGCGCGCCGGTGGTCAGGAACATGTCGGAGGCGTTCTTCTCCGACATGAGCTTGAGGAAATACTCGATGTCCATGCCTGCTCCTGCGTGACCGGCATTGCACTGGGGCCGGCAGCTTCCCACAATGATCGCGGACACCCAGGACGCCGCGCTCCCATGCAGACAAGCTTCGCACACTCGCGTACCTCCCGGCTTGCCCGGTTCGCAACCCTGTATGCCGCTACCGTGCTGCTGGTCACGGCTTGCGCCAGCCTGCCTCCGCCCACCGCCGAGCTGGAATCCGCCGCGCAGGCGGTTTCCCGCGCAGAGGCAGCCGATGCCGACCAGTACGCGCCCGCCGAATTGCAGCGCGCCCGTTCCGCCCTGCAGCGTGCGCAGGACGCGATGGCGCGCAAGCGTGCGGACGAGGCCCGCGAGGCCGCGCTGGCTGCCGCCGCCGAGGCCGATCTGGCGCGGGTGCGCAGCAGTGCCGAGCGCACCGGTGCGGAACTGCGGCAGCGTCAGGCCGAGGTCGCAGGGTTGCGTTCGCGCCTGCAGCTGGATGCCGGTGCGGAGCCGCAGAACCCGCTGGACATCCCGGTGCCGGCGCTGCCGGCGGAGCAGCGCATGCAGGCGCTGGATGCCGACAACCGGCTCAATCCCTTCGCACAGTACGAGCGCCTGCAGGCCCGGCAGGCGTTGGCGACGCTGGCTGCGGCGCGTCGCAGTGCGCTGGCGGCGGCGCTGGCACAGGCCGAGCGCCGGGTCGGCATCGCCGAGCAGGCGGCAAGGGTCGAAGCCGCACGCCGCGAGATCGAGCGGCAGGAACGCGAACGCGCCGAATTGCTGGTGGAAGCCAGCCGCCGTGACGCCGACCGCGCCCGCGCCGAAGCCGAGCGCCTGCGCATCGAAGCCCAGATCCAGGCCGAGGAAGCCGCGCGCCTGCGGGCGCAGGCGGAGCAGGCCGAAGCGGTGCTGGACAGTGCCCAGATCGACCGCAGCGCGCAGGTCGCCGCCGCGCGCGAAAAGGAAGCCGCGCTGGCACGCAAGGAGGCCGAGCTGGTGGCCGGCGCCTCCCTGCCACCGGCGCGTCGCGATGAGCGCGGCGACGTGTTCACGCTGGCCGGCGATGCGTTTGCGTCCGGGCAGGCGCAGCTGACGGCAAAGGCGGCAGCCAGCGTCAAGGCGCTGGGCATCTACCTGGCGGCGCTGCCGGGCGGCGCGGTGCAGGTGATCGGCCATACCGACAGCCAGGGCGAGGAAGCAGCCAACCAGTCCCTGTCCGAACGCCGGGCGCAGGCGGTGCGGGCGGCGCTGGTGCAGGCCGGATTGGCGCGTGATCGCAGCAGTGCGCAGGGCATGGGCGAGGCGCAGCCCGTGGCCGACAACACCACCGCCGCAGGCCGGGCGAAGAATCGCCGGGTCGAGATCATCGTGGCCGATAATCCCTGAAAAAACAGATATTTAACCGGGATTTCACGGTTCCGCAGCAGCGCCGTCACCGTTCATCGCCAAGGCTTGCAGGCGGGCGAGGGCGGGCGTAGTGTCGGATACCCGGGGGCATGCGATGCCGCTTCGCCACCCGGTCGGAGACCGGCCCATGCATGATCCGCTGGACAACAACCCGAAGACCGCCGCCGCAGGCCAGGATCGCGGCGGCAGGGGGCGGTGGCATCGAAAGGCCGGCTCCCTGCAATCCCCCAATGCCCGTAACGCCCCGCGCTGCGCACAGCCGGGGCGTTCGTGTTTCTGCATCCCCATTGCTCTCCAGCGGCCGCATCTGCGGTCGCGGATTCCCGGCAGGCCCCCACCTGCCATCACCCGCGCCGGCAAGGCCCACGGGCCACCCGGCGCATCGTTGAACCAGGAGGTTTCCATGTTCGAAGGACAGCCGCAGGCCGAAGTCGAAGCGAAGATGAAGGCGAGCCCCGAGTTCAGGCAGCTCTACTACCGGCATCAGGAGTTGAACAAGCAGGTGCTGGACGCCGAACTGGGCGTGTTGCCGCTTGACGACGCCACACTTGGCCAGATGAAGCGCGAGAAGCTCGCCGCCAAGGAACGCCTGCTGCGAATGTACGAAAGCATCCACTGACCCCCTGTGCGGGCGGCGCGCGGCCTCCTCGTCGGTCGCCGCTGCCCGCCATCACGCTGACGGGCCTGTTTCGGCCCGCTGGTAGAATGGCCGGCTCCGCCGCACTGCCGCAGGGTTCCATGGCGATCCACGATTCCGTCCTTGAACTGATCGGCGACACCCCGATCATCCGTGCCCGCCGCCTCGATGCCGGCCTCTGCACGCTGTACCTGAAGCTGGAAAGCCAGAACCCCGGTGGTTCGATCAAGGACCGCATCGGCCTGTCGATGATCGAAGCGGCGGAGCGTCGCGGCGACATCAAGCCCGGCGACACATTGGTGGAAGGCACCGCCGGCAATACCGGGATTGGCCTTGCGCTGGTGGCCCAGCAGAAGGGCTACAAGCTGATCCTCGTTGTCCCGGACAAGATGAGCCGGGAAAAGATCTTCAACCTCAAGGCGATGGGGGCGGAGGTGGTGCTGACCCGCAGCGACGTCGCCAAGGGGCATCCTGACTACTATCAGGACATGGCCGAGCGCATTGCGCGCGAAACGCCGGGTGCCTACTTCATCAACCAGTTCGGCAACCCCGACAACCCCGCCGCGCACGAGGCCGGCACCGGCCCGGAACTGCTGGAACAACTTGGCGGCAAGCTGGATGCCATCGTGTTCGGCTGCGGCAGCAGCGGCACCATGACCGGGCTGTCGCGCTACCTCGCCAAGGCATCGCCGGAGACCGAACTGGTGCTGGCCGATCCGGTCGGCTCGATCCTGGAGGAATACATCAATCGCGGCACGCTGAGCGAGAAGTCGGCGAGCTGGATGGTGGAAGGCATTGGCGAGGATTTCCTGCCGCCGGTATCCGACTTCAGCCGCGTCAGGAAGGCGTACGCAATCAGCGACAGGGAAAGCTTCCTGACCGCGCGCGAACTGCTGGCGAAGGAGGGCATCCTCGGTGGTTCCTCCACCGGCACGTTGCTGGCCGCCGCGTTGAAGTATTGCCGCGAGCAGACCGAACCGAAGTCCGTGCTCACCTTCGTCTGCGACACCGGTAACAAGTATTTGTCGAAGATGTACAACGACTACTGGATGCTGGACAACGGCTTCCTGGAGCGCGCGCAATACGGCGACCTGCGCGACCTGATCCTGCGCCCGTTCGCCGCGCGCGACACCGTGGTGGTTGGCCCGAACGATCTGCTCATCACTGCATGGCAGCGCATGAAGCTGTACGACGTGTCGCAGTTGCCGGTGATGGAAGGCGAGCGCATCGTCGGCATCGTCGATGAGTCCGACGTGCTGCTGCATGTCTATGGCGATGAAGCACGCTTCCGCGATCCGGTCTCCACCGCGATGGTGAGCAAGCTGGACAAGGTGGGCGTGCAGGCACCGATCGAATCGCTGCTGCCGGTGTTTGATCGCGGCCACGTCGCCATCGTGATGGAAGGCGAACGCTTCATCGGCCTGATTACCCGCATCGACCTGCTCAACTTCCTGCGCCGCCGCGTGCAGTAACCGCAAGGAAAGCGCGATGAGCAACAACAAGCACATGGGGCAGGGCACGCTGGCGATCCACGGTGGCCAGTCGCCAGACCCGTCCACTGGCGCGGTGATGCAGCCGATCTACGCCACCAGCACCTATGCGCAGTCCAGTCCGGGCGTGCATCAGGGGTTCGAGTATTCGCGCACACACAACCCCACGCGCTTCGCCTACGAGCGCTGCGTGGCTTCGCTTGAAGGCGGCACGCGCGGCTACGCCTTCGCGTCCGGACTTGCAGCCACTTCGACCCTGCTGGAACTGCTGGACAGCGGCGACCACGTCATCGCGATGGACGACCTCTACGGCGGCAGCTATCGCCTGTTCGAGCGCGTGCGCCGGCGCAGCGCCGGGCTGGATTTCAGCTTCGTTGACCTCACCGATGCGGCTGCATTTGAAGCCGCGATCACGTCGAAGACGAAGCTGGTCTGGATCGAAACGCCCACCAACCCGCTGCTGAAACTCGTCGATATCGCCGCGATTGCCGCCATCGCGAAAAAGCACGGCCTGCTGGTCGCCGTCGATAACACCTTCGCCTCGCCGATCCTGCAACGCCCGCTGGAACACGGTGCCGACATCGTCATGCACTCGGCCACCAAATACCTCAACGGCCATTCCGACATCGTCGGCGGCATGCTGGTGGTCGGTGACAATACTGAGTTGGCGGAACAACTCGCCTTCCTGCAGAACTCGGTGGGCGCGGTGCAGGGGCCGTTCGACAGCTTCCTCGCCCTGCGCGGCCTCAAGACCCTGCACCTGCGCATGCGCGCGCACTGCGACAATGCGCTGGCGCTGGCGCAGTGGTTGCAGACCCACGATGCCGTGCAGGATGTGATTTATCCGGGTCTGCCAACGCACCCGCACCACGCACTCGCGAAGCGGCAGATGGACGGCTTTGGCGGCATGCTCAGCATCCGCCTGAAGGGCGGCTTCGATGCCGCCAAACGCTTCTGCGAACGTCTTGAACTGTTCACGCTGGCCGAATCCCTTGGTGGCGTGGAATCACTGGTGAATCATCCTGCGGTGATGACGCATGCGTCGATTCCACCCGCGCGCCGCGCACAACTCGGCATCGGCGACGAACTGGTGCGGTTGAGCGTGGGGGTGGAGGATGTGGAAGACTTGCAACGCGATCTCGGGAATGCCCTCGCATGAAGCAAGTTTCGCAAGCACCATCTCCCGCACGAACGCATTTCTCGCGGACGCTCGTTCGGGATTGCGATGTCGATGCGTGGAAAGGCGCGCCGTTGGTGGTCTTTGCCGCCTGCGATGTTGCCTACCTGCGGCATGCGAAGGCGTTGATCAGCAGCATGGATCTTGTCTCTCCCGGCTACGATTTCGTGCTGCACATCGTCAATGCGAGCGAAGACGAACTGCAGGGCGCGGTTGATTTCGGCGATGCACTCACCGGAACGCGCCTGCATGTCACCGGCGAGGCGGTGACGCTCGATGACCCGGAGGCCATGCGCACCTATTACGCATGCGCCAGGTTTGTGCGCCTGGCCGAGTTGCTGGAGCGAACGGAAACCCCATTCCTCGTGCTGGATGCGGACGGGGTGTTCGTTGCCCCGATTGATCTGGACTTCACCGACAAGGCAGACGCCCAGCTGTGTCTGCCGATTCGCGGCCTTGAGGACGGCAACAATCCGCTGCATCTGCGCGTTGCTGCAGGAGCGGTGTGGGTGAGGCCGCTGGATTCGACCCGTGCGTTCTTCTCGGCAGTCGCGCATGACTTGCTCGGGTTGTTCGGCAAGGGAGAAGCGACCTGGTATGCCGATCAGGAAGCCCTCGCCAGGCATCTGCAGTCCGGCACCGGCAACGTGGTCGCGCGCAACATCAAGCAGAAGTACGTGGATTGGGATTTCGCGAAGGACGCCGTCATCTGGACGGGCAAGGGCAAGCGCAAGGATCTCGATCTCGGCTACATGCTGTTGCGCAACTGCTTCGACCCCGATCCCGAGCTGAGGATGCGGGCGCACGCGCAATGGGACGCGATCAGCCGGACCGCCGCGATGAAGCCTGACTCGGTTCTTGGCCGCATGTTCAAGCTCGACCGCAAGGGTGGCAAGCGCAGCTTCGCCATCTACCTGCCACGACTGGACTTGCCGTGGAAGGAAGGCGCGATGGGGCGTGGTGGCCCGCAGGCGCAGACGGAGGACGCCATCGAACTGCGCTTGTGGTGGAAGCGCTTCACGATGGCGCTGTCCCACGCACTGACCCGAAGTGGCTATTTCGTCAGCACCATCGAGATACCGGCATGGGATATCACGCCTGCGCGCGTGGACCAGGATGGTTTCGACTTCGCGTTCATTCCGCATCGCTGTCGTTCCGAGTTCCAGACCAGCCGGACGCCCGTGGCCTTCTACATGCAGGAGTTCTTCCGGCACGTGTTCGTCGTTGATGAGGACGGCTGGAGCGCGGCGTCTTCGGTCTATCCGGTGGATGCGGATCGGTTGCCGGGTGCCGTGCTCGGTGCATGGGACGACTACAGGGAGCGGTTTGCCCGCGGTGAACTGGCCTCGAAGATGGCGCAGGCACCATCGATGTCGCGGGATGATCTGCTCTCGAAGGGCATGATCCCGAGCGGGAAATATGCATTCTTCCCGTTGCAGATCCCGCATGACCAGTCGATCCGGAACTTCAGCGATGTTTCGCAACTGGATGCGTTGCTCGCCGCCGCCGAAGCCTTTGGCAAAGCAGGCATGGCGATGGTGTTGAAGGAGCACCCCGCCAACAGGGCGAGCGCCAATGAGTACCGCATGGCGCTGTCGGGGCAGCCGCACATCCATTGGAGCGATGCGAACGTCCATGACCTGGTGCGCTGCTCGCACGGCGTGGTGACGTTGAACAGTGGGGTTGGCTTCGAGGCGCTGATCGTTGGCAGGCCGGTCGTCACGTTCGCGCGGGTGGAGTACGACGCGGTTACCCATCACGCGACGCCCGCCACGTTTTGGAAGGCATGGAAGGCGGCGGTGACCGAGGACCCCGATATCCGCATGACCCGTTATTCCAGGTTCGTTGACTGGTTCCTGGCTCGTCATGCGGTGGACCTGTCGAGGCCCCATGCAGCCAGCCAGACGCTTTACAAGATCATCTCCAGGGCGATGGACAGGATCGAGGATGGGCAGGATGCCTGAGCCGACGAAGGGCATCCGCATGTTCCTGCGCCGGGCCGCAAGATCAATCGAAGTCGCGGCCATGCTGGTGCGGCGCGAACTGGTCGCGGATTTCGAGGTGTCGCGGATGAGCCTGCTGTGGCCCATAGGCTATCCGCTGGCCTATACCTTGCTGGTCGTGTTCATGCGTCCGGTGTTCGGTGGCGGCTTCATCGGATCCCACGCCGAGTTTGGCATGTACGTGTTCGTCGGCTTCTGCATCTGGCATTCGTGGTTCGAAGTCCTGCGCCGGCAAATGGATGCCGTCAAGGCGAACAAGTCGCTGGTGACACGCGCGGAGATCGGATCCTCCACCCTGTTCCTCATCACCCTGTTCTACACCGGGGCGCAATTGGTACTACGGCTGGTATTCGCCACGTTGTTCGCGGTATTCCTGCTGAAATCCGGGGCGTGGGCGATCATTGGCTTCGTGGCGTTCGCATTGGTCGCGTTGCTCAATGGCGCCGTCATCGGCGCACTGTTGCAGCCGTTCTCGACGCTGTCCCCCGATTTCGGCAAGGGAATACAAAGCATTTCGCTTGGCCTGCTGATCACCGGCGCGGTGTTTTTCCGCCTGCCAGCTGAACAGCCACCAACATTGGTGGCAATCGTCGGAATCAATCCGATGGGCGCACTGTTGAATCTGGCCAGAGCGCCCCTGTTCGGGGAAGCGCCGGTGGCTCCGCTTGCCTCGTATGTCTGGATTGCGGTCACGTTCCTGCTGCTGGCAGTGGTGCTCCTGCTTGGCCGACGCGTCATGCCCATCCTCATCGAACGCATCGGGAACTGAGCATGTCCGAACTCCTGCTGCGTGCCGATGGATTGGGCAAGAAGTACACCCGTTCGTTGCGGCGGTCGATCAGCTACGGCATGCGTGACGTGGTGGCGGAAGCGCTTGGCACGCGCAAGACAGAGACTTTGCGTGAGGATGAGTTCTGGGCCCTGCGCGACGTCAGTTTCGAACTGCGTCGTGGTGAATGCCTTGCAGTGATCGGTGGCAATGGTGCTGGCAAGTCCACCCTGCTCAAGACGCTTTCCGGCATCCTGTCGCCTGACCGAGGCACCATCGAGCGCAACGGCCGCATAGAGAAGATGATCGAGCTGTCGTCCGGCATGTCGCCTACGCTGACCGGACGTCAGAACGTTGCCCTGCGCTGCCGCCTTCTTGGCCTGTCGAAGCGTGAGACGGCGCAGCGTCTTGAAGAAGTCGTCGCCTTCGCCGAACTTGGCGAGTTCATCGATTCGCCGGTCAAGTACTACAGCTCCGGGATGAAGGCACGGCTGGGCTTCGCCACGACCGTGGTGATGTCCCCGGACATCCTCATCATCGATGAAGTCCTCGCGGTCGGTGACCTGGGTTTCCGCATGAAGTGCTACGAGCGCGTGGACGAGATGCGCCGCAGTTCCGCAGTCGTGCTGGTGACGCACGGGATGAATCATGTTTCCCGCATGGCGACGTCCTGTCTGGTCATGCACAAGGGGCGACCTGCCTACATGGGCAGCACGCAGGGCGGGATCGCGTGCTATCAGGAACTTGTCGGCAGCAAGTCGCCGGCGAAGGTGTCCAGCCACAATCCGGAGCTGATCGAGTTCCGGATGCTCTGCAACGGCGTGCCGCTGGATGGAGACGTCGTCAATTATGGTGATGTGGTGTCATTGGTGGGAACCCACAAGCACCATGAGCCATTGCACATGTGTTTCCTGCTGCACGAGAGCAATGGGCCCACGATTGCTGACTGGCACTCGAAGCGCAGCGGTTTCCTCGCGCGCTCCAGTGAGTCTTTCAGGCTGGATGTCGGGCCTGCCGAGCTCTGCCCCGGCTACTACCAGTGGGTGGCAGTAGGCATGGCTGCCGACGGGACGCAGCATTTCCTCAGCCCCCCGCTGCGGTTCAAGGTCAACGGCCTGCACCTCGGCACCACGCGCCTGCAGCCCATGGGCGCATGGTCGGTGGACGATGGTCACGCATCGAGGCAACTGGCATGAGCGACGAGAGCAGCGTGGTGTTCGAATTGCTCGGAAAGGCGTATCTGGTCGATGGCGGCTACGAGCCACCGCAGGGCGCGATCGAGCAAGCATCTGCCCTCGGAATGACCCCGGATGCCTGGCTCTGGGACGAGGTCTACATCGATTTCTATCCACGGCACCGCCGCTTGCGCACGCTTCGCGTTGCAACGCCGATCCGGGATGCCAGGTTGCAATCGCAATTGCATGGTCCGGGTCGTGGTGCGATCAGCGCGGAGCGGCTTGAAGCGCTTCGGCAGACGGGATGCGTGGGTGCCGATGCGTCGCTCGGCGAAGGCTTGGCCTGGCTGCTGCAACATGGGCCGGAAACGGTTGCCAGGTTCCCCGGTCATTACCGCTTCGCCGGCCCTTCGTTCGAGCGGCGGCATGAATCCAGCGATGGGATCGCGCCGGATACGCGCGCGCGTACCATCGCCGTGATCCTGAATTATCACAACCACGCCGATGTCACGATCACCTGCCTTGAGCATCTGGCGGCGCAGGTGCTGGATGCAGAGTTGGAACTGGTCGTGATCGACAATCGTTCCGATCCCGGCGAGCACAAGCGTGTGGATGCGGCGCTGTCGCGATTGTTCCCAAGCGACCGTCGTTCAGCGTTGTCGCGATGGTTCCGTGGCGGCGGGCGTTCGGTTCGCGTCCAGCATGTGTTGTACGACGCACCCTACAACCTGAGTTACCAGAACAATTTTGGCGTTGCGCTGACGTCTGCCGAAGCGGTTGTCCTGTTGAACAACGATTGCT
Source organism: Thermomonas sp. (assembly GCF_047606765.1). Lineage (GTDB taxonomy): Bacteria > Pseudomonadota > Gammaproteobacteria > Xanthomonadales > Xanthomonadaceae > Thermomonas. Next base: position 13,487 of record NZ_JASGED010000012.1, read on the forward strand.
TCATGCTGGATCCGGGTTGCCTGCAGACGATTGCGAACTGGTCACTGGTGCCGGGCATCGGCACCGTCTCGCCGAGGATCGTGGGACGGGGTGGGCGGCTCGTGAGCGCGGGCGTGCATGCGGGCATCGATTACGTGACCGGCGCGCAGCGGATCTGGGAGTGTGAATTCACGCCCTTGTCGGGGCTGGTGCGCTGGACGGCCGCAAATTGCACCGCCTGTGCGGCCATCAGCCGGGACGCGTGGTACGCAGTCGGCGGAATGGATACCTGGGCGTTCCCCTGCCAGTACGAGGATGCCGACCTGTGCCTGCGGATGTCGGAACACGGATATCGTCACCTGTACGTGGGCACGATGTCGGTTTTCCACGAGCCGGGTACATCCGAGCCAAGGCGGCAGGAAGAGTTCGCTCGCCTCATGCAGCGATTGTTCGAGCGTCACGCGCCGAATGGACTGGCGGGCGACTGGCCGGATTTCGAGGTCCTGCATGGCGTCGAGCTCCCCGCGCAGGCTGATGCCGGGAACTGGACAGGGGCGATCGAATTTTTCCGGCGGGCCGCAGGTTGGCAGAAGAAATACCAGGGCGAGGAGATTGATGATGCCGGCAAGCGGTTCATCGCTGACTGGCAGACGCTTGTCTCCATGTGCGAGGAAGCGCGCTCCGTGCCGACTTCCGCGGTCGATGCAGACGCCATGAACGAGGTGGAGCAGCTGCGAATGATGTTGCAGGGCGTGCAGGTCAGCCGCAGCTTCGCCGCGTTCAGCAGGAAAAGCTCGGTTGTGGCGTCATCCCTGATGACCGTCGAGTCGTACCTGCAGGATAAATACAACAAGACAATGGAAGGAGCCGAAAGGCCATGAAGGTTGAAATCGTCAAGGGCGTCACGGTCGGCAACGACCTGCCATTCGTGTTGTTCGGTGGCATCAATGTGCTTGAAGACTTGGACTCGACCCTGTTCGCCTGCGAAGCCTACGTGAAGGCGACGACGGCGCTGTCGATCCCGTTTGTGTTCAAGGCCTCGTTCGACAAGGCGAACAGGTCATCGGTCGATTCCTACCGGGGCGTCGGAATGGAGGTGGGGCTGCGGATCTTCCAGGAGGTGAAGCGTCGCTTCGACGTACCGGTGATTACCGATGTCCACGAGGAAGCGCAGGTCATGCCTGTCGCCGGAGTCGTGGACGCGTTGCAGGTTCCGGCATTCCTCGCGCGCCAGACCGATCTGGTCGTTGCGGTGGCCCGCAGCGGTCGCGTGGTGAACGTCAAGAAGCCGCAATTCATGAGCCCGTCGCAGGTGGGCCACATCGCCCGCAAATGTTTCCAGTCCGGCAATGAGCGGGTCATCCTGTGCGAACGCGGGGCATGCTTCGGCTACGACAACCTGGTGGTGGACATGCTCGGGTTCCGGCAAATGGCGGAAGCATGCAACGGCGCACCGGTGATTTTCGACGTGACGCATAGCCTGCAGATGCGTGATCCCGGCGCAGCCGCATCGGGCGGGCGTCGTCGGCAGGTCGTCGAGCTTGCAAGGGCCGGGATGGCGGTTGGGCTGGCGGGCTTGTTCCTGGAAGCGCATCCGGATCCCGACCGGGCCCGATGTGACGGTCCCAGCGCGCTTCCACTCGACCAGTTGCAACCGTTCCTTTCCCAGATCAAGGCAATCGACGATCTGGTCAAGGGAATGCCGGCGCTCGACATCCGCTGACATCGTGTGCGGATGGTCATGGACGATGGCGTGCAGGACATGAAGCAGGCAAGGATCGGCTGGTGTGTTTCGTCGCTGGACGCCAGGGTGGCGAGTGTCCGCTATCGGGCACTATTGCCGATGGTGGCGCTCGAGGCGATTGGCTGCAGAAGCGTGGTGTTCACAGCCGGCGCGAGTCCGCGATTGCGGGAGCTGGATGCCCTCGTCTTCGTCAAGAATTTCTCGCTGGAATGCGCCAACCTTGCCCAGCAAGCGAGGGCATTGGGCAAGCCGGTCATCCTCGACCTGTGCGACAACATCTTCATTGAGGATTACGGCAAGGGCAGAAGCATCAAGCCCGGCGATTTTTTCCTGTCGATGGCGGCGCGCGCCGATGCGATCGTGGTCACGACCGAAGCATTGGCCGATGTCGTGCGCGGAAAAGTGGGTGGCGTGCCCGTTCTGGTGGTGCCGGACGGGATGGACGACGAAGCCAGCCAGCGCCATGGTGAGCATGCCCTGGCATTGGCGCGCAGGCGGGCGGAAAACCCGCCGCTTCGTGATCGTCTTGAACTCTACCTGCAGCGACAGGATGCATTCCAGCCACGTGTCCTCGCACTGGCGGCGCGCAGCCTGTGGCGGCGCCTGCGTGGAAACCGCGGCCAGGATGAAACGCCGTCGCCTTCGGGCAACAAGAAGAAACCCGCCGGGCGAACCGGGAACTCGAAGCGCATCGTCGAAAGCCGTGCGCCAGAAGGGCGCTTCACGGCCGAGCGGCCAGCGCGGTTGCTCTGGTTCGGATCGCATGGTGCCCCGCATGCGCAGTTCGGGATGCTCGATCTGCTTGCCATCCGCGAAGACATCGAGGCCATCGCCGAAGAGTTTCCAGCGGAGCTGATCATCGTCAGCAATAATCGCGAAAAATACGAGAAACACATCTGCGATTTCGAGATCACGACCCGTTACGAGGAATGGTCGCCCGAGGTCGTTGCCCGGTGGCTGGCAAAGAGCCATGTGGTGTTGATCCCCAATTCGCTCGATGAGTTCAGCATCTGCAAGTCGGCCAACCGTGCAATCCATGCGCTGGCCGCCGGTGTCCCGGTGGTGGCGACGCCGACGCCGGCCATGCGTGCGTTTGCCGGATGCGTGGCACTGGACGGATTCCGTGAGGGCATTCGCGGTTATCTGCGTGATGCCGAAATCGCCAAGGCGCATGTTGCAAAGGCGCGCAACTTGATCGTGCAGGAGTTCGGGCCGCAAAAAATCGCCGGCGGCTGGATCGGTGCGCTGAACAAGGCGGAAGCGCATCGTCACCAGCAGTCCGATGCGAAGTCGCTGGATCTGGTCATCGCGCTCAATCTGATTCAAGACCTGGATCTTGCCCTCCCCTTGATCCGCAAGGCACGCGAACGAGGTCTGGCACTCGAGGTGTGGTGCAGCATCGCGTTGTTGCGGAAGTCGCCGCGTGTCGCGCGTGAACTTGCAACCTGCGACCTGCAGCCGATTCCGATCGTCACCGAGTCCATCGCTTCCAGCGGTTTTCCGCGCAACACCAAGGCCCTGCTCACGATCACCGAGACCAGCCTTGGCCCGCACAAATTCACCAATAGGCTGACCCGATTGGCGAAGGCTGCCGGAGTCCGTACTGCGACCATGCAGCACGGACTGGAAAACGTTGCGCTGACCTACAGCGATGAGGTGCACCCGGTTTCAGGCATCGAAATACTGGCGGATCGCATCTATCTGTGGGGTGGGCTGGACACGCTGCATCCCGATGTGAGCCCTGCAACGCGCGCGCGTTGCATCAGCATGGGTTGCACCAAGCCTGCGGTTGTGCCTGCTGCCGATGGTGCAGGATGCCTGTTGCCCGATGGCAAGCGCGTCGTCGGCGTGTTCGAGAACCTGCACTGGCACCGCTATTCCGACGAGTATCGAACGTTCTTTCTGGATGGCATCGCATCGCTGGCAGATGCATTCCCGGAGACATGTTTCTTGGTCAAGCCACACCACGCGGGGATGTGGTTGACCTCGCGCTTCACCGGGGAGCGTCCAGGCCAGTCGAACATCGTCATCGCCGATCCGGCGGACCCGCGCTGGGAGCCTTACACGGCCGGCGAACTGCTCGGCCACATGGATGCCGTCATCACCACGCCGTCCACGGTGGCGCTGGATGCAGCACGGCGCAGTCTTCCGGTTGCCGTGGTGGCACACGATTTGTCACTCGACCGCTACAACCCGCTGCCGCAGATCCGCGACCAGGCGGACTGGCATGCATTCGTTGCAGCGGCGATTGCAGGCGAGAACGGGCAGGATTTCCAGGCACGTGCCAGCGCATTCGTCGATTCGGCCATCAAGTCCGGGGATGCCGCCGCGCTGATCCTCGACGATCTCAAGAAGTAGGAAAACGCAATGCGAAACGACGATGCCAGCAGCATTCTGGTAACCGGTGGGGCGGGTTTCATCGGCAGCCGGCTGGTGAAAGCGCTGCGCCAATGTCATCCCGACGCACGAATCATGGTGCTGGACAACCTGCATCCACAGGTTCACGGCCCCGATGCATCGCCGCCCGTGCTTCCGGAAGGCTGCAGCTTCCTGATGGGAGACGTCGGCGAGCAGGAAGTGGTGGAACATGCTGTTGCCGAGTCGCGTCCGGCACTTGTGTACCACCTTGCGGCGGAAACCGGTACAGGGCAGTCCTACGACGAAGTCGTGCGGTATTGCAGGGCCAATGTGGCCGGAACGGCCAACCTGATTGCGGCCATTCGCCGCCACGCTGGCACGCGGCGCGTGGTGCTTGCTGCGTCGCGCGCGGTCTACGGGGAAGGCGGTTACCGGGATGCGCAGGGCCGGGAGTTTGTGGGCTTGCCGCGCGATCCTGCCGCGATGGCGCGAGGAGATTTCTCGGTCGGGGCACCACCAGGCTTCGAGCCGCCGTACCAGGCCATCGCCAGCCATGCCGGGTTGCCGCCGGCACCTGCGTCCATCTATGCATCGACGAAATTGATGCAGGAATACCTGCTGCAGCAGGCGGGCGAGGGGGCTGGCTGGGATGCAGTGATGCTGCGTTTCCAGAATGTCTACGGCCCCGGGCAATCCTTGCGCAACCCCTATACGGGCGTGCTCTCCATCTTTTGCAGCCAGTTGCTGGCGGGGCAGGGGCTTGCGATCTTCGAAGACGGCAACATCGCGCGCGACTTCGTGTTCGTCGATGACGTGGTGGACGCGCTGGTTCGCGCGGGCAGTGCGGATCTGCCGCACGGTGCCGTGCTGGACGTTGGCAGCGGAGAAGCGGTGACGATCCTGGAAGTGGCCCGGACATTGATGGAGGCACTGGGTGCTCCGGCAGATGCCTGCAGCGTGAGTGGTCAGTTCCGTGTTGGTGATGTTCGCCACGCCCGCGCCGATATCAGCGCGGCGCGGGCGTTGCTGGGATGGGAGCCGCGCGTGCGGCTCGCCGATGGACTGGGTCAACTGGCCCGATGGGCTGGGGCATAATGTCGGAGAGGAAATTGATGGCGAATCAGGACATGATGGACAACGAAACGGTTCGTGTTTTCGTCGGCGTCGACAGGTCGCAGTTGCTGGCGGTTCCCGTCCTCGAATATTCGATCAAGCGCCATACCACCGCGAAGGTGGAAGTGGTCCCGATGCTCGACCTGCCCGTACCCGTGCCGAAGGATCCCCGGAACACCCAGCGCACCGGTTTCTCCTTCAGTCGTTTCTGCATCCCGAAACTGGCGGGTTACAAGGGGCGTGCCATTTACATGGACGCCGACATGATGGTCTTCAAGGACATCCTCGACCTTTGGAACATCCCGTTCGACGGTGCCAAGGTCATCGTCCAGAAGGAAGTGAAGTTCGAGGACGAGACGACCCGGAAAGCCGGGGCACCGAAGGCCCGCAAGAAGCAATGCGCGGTCATGCTGCTCGATTGCGACAGGCTCGATTGGAAGATCGAGGACATCATCGCCGGGATGGACAGGGGCGAGTACGACTACGAACAGTTGATGATGGAGTTCTGCATCCTCGACGAATCCGAAGTGAAGTACGGCGTCCCCTTCGAGTGGAACAGCCTGGAGCATTGGGACGAAGACACCTGCCTGCTGCATTACACCGACGTCGCGACCCAGCCCTGGACGGCGTGCGGCAATCGCAACGGGCATCTCTGGTTCGCCGAGGTGCGCCACATGTTGCGCGAAGGCAAGCTCAAGGTTGCCGACATCCGCAAGGAAATCGAGCTCGGCTATTTCCGGCCATCGCTGATCCGCGATATCCGTTTCCGGCATTTCATTCCTGCTCCGCTGCAGCGCCATTGGGATCGATACAACGCCTGGTCCGACAAGAAATCGGGATATATCCCGCACAAGGCGGTGTACGAGGCAAAGCGAATGCGTGCTGCCGCGATCAAGAAATACGAGGCCGAACTGGCGCGCCAACAGGCGAGCGGCAGCGGAATGCCGGACGCATGACATCGCTGGCCAACGGGGTGTTCGACATTCTGCGCGAGGGCAACACGGGCAAGCCCAACATCCTCGTCCTGACCGAGCACGTCAACGCCACGTACTTCATCAGTTTTGACAGGCCGCTTGGTGCGATGCACGGGCGCGGCGAACTCAATTTTGCGGTGGCGAGCCAGGCGCGGGTGGATGATTTCGGCTTGCAGGCCTGGGATATCATCCGCAGCCGCTTCCGCCCCGATCTTGTCGTGTTCACGCGCTTTGGCCTGCCTTCGGGCGTGGCGTTCATGCGGCTGGCGCGGAACAAGTGCGTCCCGGTCGTGTATCACATCGACGACGATCTTCTCGACCTTCCCGATTCCCTCGGCGCCGACATCATGCAGCGGAATGGTTCGCTGCAGGTCAAGGAAGCCCGCAGGGAACTGCTGTCGAATGCAGATCTGGTTTACGCATCGACGGCGGCACTGGCTGAACGGATGCGAACAAGGTTTCCGCATCGGGACATTTTCCATGGCATCTATGCGTCCTATCCCGGGGATGTGGATGCCGCATCGGGCAATGCTGCTCGCGTCATCGGCTACATGGGATCGCGGGGGCATGCGCAGGATCTGGAACTGGTGGTTCCCGCCCTTTGCCGGTTGATGACCCGCATGCCGGAATTGCGCTTCGAGACATTCGGCACGATCGCGATGCCACAGGCACTCGCGCCCTTCGGTCCCAGGGTTACTTCGCACCCGGTCAGCAAATCCTACGGGGCGTTCCTGGAGCAGCTCTCCCGGCTTTCGTGGGCGGTCGGACTTGCGCCACTCGTTGATGAACCCTTCAATCGCTGCAAGGCGCCCACGAAGTTCATCGAGTACACGGCCGCCGGCATTCCGGTAGTGGCAAGCGATGTCGTCGTGTATCGCGATGTCGTTTCGGAATCGGGAGGTGGTGTCTTGGTCGGCGACGATTGGGAAACAGCCATTGACGGTATGCTCGAATCTCCCGGAAAAAGCGTGGAGATGGTCAAGGCAGCGCGCAATTACTGCAGGTCGCGTTTTGCGCCGGAGTTGCTCGAGGCGCAACTACGCACAGCGATGGCGCGGGTCGGAGTTCGATGCCCCTGAGAAAGCCGTAGCGCCATATCCGGAGAGGTGAAGCGGAATGCTGTTCAACTCGTTCGAATACGTCATCTTGCTGGGAGTCTCGGTACTGCTGTGCTGGCTCGTCCCCTGGGTGCGGGCGCGGCATTCGCTCGACTTCCCGGTGCAGGTCAGCGCCATCCTGCATGAAGCAAACGGGCCAACCGTGGCGGACTGGCATTCGGGCCGCAGCGGTTTCATGGCGTCCCCGGGCGGCGAGTTCCAGGTCGAGTTGGGGCCGGCACAGCTATGTCCCGGCTACTATCAATTCGTGCTGGTGGGCTTCGGCCCGGACGGCACCCAGCATTTCCTGAGCCGGCCGCTGAGGTTCCGGGTCGTTGGCGACTACTTCGGCTCGACCCGCGTGCAACCCATGGCCGTCTGGACTGAAACGAGTGGACAGCGATGAACGAACGAAGCCGGCTGGACGCGGCCTATTACCAGTCCCTGCACGATGCCAACCCCGCCTTCCAGGGGAACAACTGGCTGATACAGGACCTGCCCCTCCTGCGGGAATGGGGGGGGACTTCGATCCTTGAACTGGGCTGTGGCAATGGATTGTTCCTGGAACGGGCTGTCGCGATCTGGCCGCAGGTGATGGGCCTCGACTGGGCGGCATCACCAGTATTGGAGGACGTTCGTGCCCGCCACCCGGGTATCGGGTTCGTCCAGGCGGATGCGATGCAGTGGTCGCCGGATGAGCCCTTCGACATCGTGGCGTCCGCCGATTTCCTGGAGCACCTGCCGCCAGACCGCTTGCCCGCACTTTTGACGCGCTTCCATGGCTTCGGCAGGCGGCACTTCCATCGCATCGCCTGTTATGACGATGGCCATAGCCATCTTTCGATTTTCCCGCCGGAAATCTGGATGCAATTGTTCGAAGATGTTGCACCCGGTTGCTACCGGCTGCTTTCAAACGAAGCACGCAAGGGACAGGCCGACAAGCGCGTCATCACGGTGGCGGGCTTCCGGGAGTAATCACCGGCAAGCGCATCACTCTCGTCCCATGCTTCTTTTGTGACGTGGGATGCGCGAACGAATCAGGTTGCCGAAGAGATGCAGTGTGCTGCACTGCTGACAGGGGGCGCACATGCCCCCTGTCGCATGTGATTGCGCGTCAACCCAGCGCCGCTTCCAGCTCCGGCAGGATTGCGAACAGATCTCCCACCAGCCCGATATCCGCGATCTCGAAGATCGGCGCGTCGCCGTCCTTGTTGATGGCGACGATCGTGCCGGCGTCCTTGATGCCGGTGAGGTGCTGGATCGCGCCGCTGATGCCGACGGCGATGTACAGCTCCGGGGCGATGATCTTGCCGGTCTGGCCGACCTGCAGTTCGTTCGGCACGTAGCCGGCATCGACTGCCGCGCGCGAGGCACCGACCGCAGCGCCCAGCTTGTCGGCCAGCGCGTAGATGACCTTGAAGTTTTCCTCGGAGCCAACGCCGCGACCACCGGATACCACGCGTTTGGCGCTTTGCAGGTCGGGGCGGTCGGACTTGCCGGCGGCAAGGCCCACGAAGCGGGTATGCGAGGGCAGGGCGGCATCCACGCTGGCTGCTTCAACGGCGGCGCTGCCACCCTTCGCAGCTTCCGGCCACGAGGCGGTGCGCACGGTGGCGACCACGATCTGGTCGGCCGGTGCTTCCACGGTGATGATCGCGTTGCCGGCGTAGATCGGGCGCTTGAAGGTGTGCGTGCCTTCGACCGCCATCAGGTCGGAAATCTGGTTGACGCCCAGCAGCGCAGCCACGCAGGGCATCAGGTCCTTGCCGAAGGTGGTGCTGGGGCCGAACACGTGGGTATAGCCCTTCGCCAGCGCGGCGACCTGCGGGGCCTGCACCTGTGCGATGGCGTGCGCGTTGGCGGCATTGGCGATGGTCAGCACCTTCGCAACGCCTGCAATCTGCGCGGCTTCGCTGGCGATGGCGGTGGGATCGGCAGCCAGCACCACGATGTCGATGGCCTCGGGCGACAGCGCCTGCGCGGCGGAGACGGTCTTGGCGGTGGCGGCGTTGAGCTTGCCGTCCAGGTGTTCGGCAACGATGAGAACCTTGGCCATCACAGGAGCCCCTTCTGCTTGAGCGCGGCAACCAGTTCCGCCGCATCCTTCACCATCACCCCGCGGCTGCGCTTGGCTGGCGCGGCATGGTGGGTGGTCTTGAGCGAATCGTTGGCATCCACGCCGAGGTCGGCGAAGGCGATGGTTTCCAGCGGCTTGCTCTTGGCCTTCATGATGTCCGGCAGCTTGATGAAGCGCGGCTCGTTGAGGCGCAGGTCGGTGGTCACCACGGCGGGCAGATCGACCTCCAGCGTTTCGAGGCCGGCATCGACTTCGCGCACCACGGTGGCCTTGCCCTCTGCGATGTCGAGCTTGGAGGCGAAGGTCGCCTGCGGGCGGCCCCACAGCGTGGCAAGCATCTGGCCGGTCTGGTTGGCGTCGTCGTCGATGGCTTGCTTGCCGAGGATGACGAGATCCGGGGATTCCTTCTCGATCAGCTTGAGCAGGGCGCGGGCGGCGGTCAGTGGCTGCACCGGGCCATCGGCCACGACGTGGATGGCGCGGTTGGCTCCCATCGCCAGGCCGTTGCGCAGGTGCGGCTGGGCGTCGGCGGGTGCAATCGTGGCAACCACGACTTCAGTGGCGATGCCCTTGTCGCGCAGGCGCAGGGCTTCTTCCAGCGCGATGTCGTCGAAGGGGTTGGGCGACAGCTTGACGCCGTCGGTGACCACGCCGGAACCGTCCGGCTTGACCTGGATGCGGACGTTGAAGTCCACCACGCGCTTGTAGCCGACGAGGATTTTCATCGTGCGGTGAATCCTGAAGAGGACAAGACCGCCATTTTACCCGAGGGCGATCCGGGTATTTGCTCCAAGCGCTCCAGCCGTGGTCTGCGAGGCTGCCGGGCATTCGCTGCGCCGCTCGAAATGCGGTTGCGCGAACACCCGGCAACCTCGCCACGTTCTCGCCGGTTGCCCGAAAGTACGCTGGGCAGGACGCCGCCGCCCGCTAGAATGGGCGTTCTCCCCCGCATTGGAGCAATGCCCGTGGCTTCCGCCAAGAGCAAACAGTACGCCAGCGCCGCAGCCGCCCTCGACGGGCTGGTGGCGGATGGACAAACCCTCGCCGTCGGTGGCTTCGGCCTGTGCGGCATCCCAGAGGCGCTGATCGCCGCGTTGCGCGATTCCGGCGTGAAGGATCTGACCGTCATTTCCAACAATGCCGGCGTGGATGGCTTCGGCCTGGGTCAGCTGCTGACCACCCGCCAGATCAAAAAAATGATTTCGTCCTACGTGGGCGAGAACAAGGAGTTCGAGCGCCAGTATCTGGGCGGCGAGCTGGAACTGGAGTTCAACCCGCAGGGCACGCTGGCCGAGCGCCTGCGCGCCGGCGGTGCGGGCATCCCGGCGTTCTTCACCGCCACCGGCTACGGCACGGTGGTGGCCGAGGGCAAGGAGACGCGGCAGATCGATGGCCGCTGGTACGTGCTGGAAACCGCGCTGAAGGCGGATGTGTCGCTGGTCAAGGCGTGGAAGGCCGACAAGGCCGGCAATCTGGTCTTCCGCAAGACCGCGCGCAACTTCAACCCGGCCTGCGCGATGGCGGGAAGGGTTTGCGTGGTGGAAGTGGAAGAACTGGTGGAGATCGGCGAGATCGATCCCGATCACGTCCACCTGCCCGGTATCTATGTGCAGCGCATCGTGGTGAATCCGACGCCGGAAAAACGCATCGAACAACGCACCATTCGCCAGCCGGAGGGCAACTGACATGGCCTGGAACCGTGACCAGATGGCGCAGCGCGCCGCGCAGGAATTGACCGACGGCGCTTACGTGAACCTCGGCATCGGCCTGCCGACGCTGGTGGCGAACTACATCCCGGATGGCATGGATGTGTGGCTGCAAAGCGAGAACGGCCTGCTCGGCATCGGCCCGTTCCCCACCGAGGACACGGTGGATGCCGACCTCATCAACGCCGGCAAGCAGACCGTCACCGCGGTACCGGGTGCCAGCTACTTCGGCAGCCATGATTCCTTCGCGATGATCCGTGGCGGTCACATCGACCTTGCGATCCTGGGCGCGATGGAAGTGACCGACAAGGGCGATCTCGCCAACTGGATGGTGCCCGGCAAGATGGTCAAGGGCATGGGCGGCGCGATGGATCTGGTGGCCGGCGTGCAGCGCGTGGTGGTGCTGATGGAGCACACCACCAAGACAGGCGCGCCCAAGATCATCCCCGAATGCACCCTGCCGCTGACCGGCGTGGGCGTGATCGACCGCATCATCACGGAACTGGGCGTGTTCGACGTGACCCCGGACGGCTTGAAGCTGGTGGAACTGGCCGAAGGCGTGAGCCGTGAGGAAGCGGTGGCGAAGACGGGCGTGCCGTTGCATTGAGGCACTCGCGGGGCGCTGGTAGTAGATGCCGAGCTTGCTCGGCATGGAAACGGCCTTGAGCGATATTGATGCAGAAAGCGGAGCAAGCTCCGCTTCTACAAAAGGATGGGCGAGGATTACATCCCCGTGTAATTCGGCCCACCGCCACCCTGCGGTGCAACCCAGACGATGTTCTGGGTCGGGTCCTTGATGTCGCAGGTCTTGCAGTGGACGCAGTTGGCGAAGTTGATCTGCAGCCGTTCGCTGCCGGCCTCACCGACGAATTCATAGACGCCTGCCGGGCAGTAGCGCGCCTCGGGGCCGGCGTATTCGTGCAGGTTCACCTCGACTGGAATGGCCGGGTTCTTCAGGGTCAGATGCGCCGGCTGGTTTTCATCGTGATGGGTGCTGGACAGAAACACCGAACTCAGGCGGTCGAAGGTCAGCACGCCATCGGGTTTCGGATACTCGATCTTCGGCTGGGTCGCTGCCGGTTCAAGGCAGGCGTGGTCGGGCTTCTGCCGATGGATCGTCCACGGCGGGTTGCGGATGCCGAGCTTCGGCAGCAGCCCCTGTTCGATGAAGGTCATCAACGAGGCGAACGTGCGGCCCTTCTTGAACCACTGCTTGAAGTTCTTGGCCTGCAACAATTCGGCATGCAGCCAGCTCTTTTCGAAGGCGTCCGGGTACGCAGACAACTCATCACGCTGGCGGCCTTCGCCAAGCGCGGCGAACGCGGCTTCGGCGGCCAGCATGCCGGTCTTGATGGCGGCGTGGCTGCCCTTGATGCGGCTGGCGTTGAGGGTGCCGGCTTCGCAACCGACCAGCGCGCCGCCGGGGAACACCAGCTTCGGCAATGAGAGCAGGCCGCCTGCGGTGATCGCGCGCGCGCCGTAGCCGATGCGCTTGCCGCCTTCCAGGTGCTTGCGGATGGCCGGGTGCGTCTTGAAGCGCTGGAACTCCTCGAACGGACTCAGCCACGGGTTCTTGTAATCAAGGCCGACAACAAAACCAATCGAAATCTTGCCGTCATCACAGTGGTACAGGAACGAGCCGCCGTAGGTATCGCCATCCAGCGGCCAGCCGGCGGTATGCACGACAAGGCCGGGCTGGTGCTTGGCCGGATCGGCCTGCCACAGTTCCTTGATGCCGATGCCGTAGCTCTGCGGGTCCTTGCCTGCATCCAGCTTGTATTTGGCGATGAGTTGCCTGCCCAGTTGCCCGCGCGCGCCTTCGGCGAAGATCGTGTACTTGGCATGCAGTTCCATGCCGCGCTGGAATTGTTCGGTCGGCTGGCCGTCCTTGCCGATGCCCATGTCGCCGGTGGCAACGCCCTTGACCGCGCCGGCTTCGTCATAAAGCACTTCTGCGGCGGCGAAGCCGGGGAAGATTTCAACGCCCAGCGCTTCCGCCTGCTGCGCCAGCCAGCGCGTGACCGCGCCCAGGCTGACGATGTAATTGCCTTCGTTGTGGAAGCACTGCGGCAGCAGCCAGTTTGGCGTGGCCTTCGCGCCGGTTTCATCCAGGAACAGGAACTCGTCCTTCGTTACCGCCTGTTTCAGCGGCGCGCCGCGTTCGGCCCAATCGGGGAACAGTTCGGTCAGCGCCTTCGGGTCGATGATCGCGCCGGACAGGATGTGCGCGCCAGGCTCGGAGCCTTTTTCCAGCACGCAGACGGAAATGTCGGCATTGCGCTGTTTCAGCCGGATCGCGGTAGCAAGCCCGCCCGGACCTGCGCCCACCACGACGATGTCGTACTCCATCGACTCGCGTTCGATGGTCTCCTGGCTCGGTTGGCTCATGCGGCTCTCCTCTGGCTGACCTGGATTGTCCGGGCTTTGGCTAGAGGCGGCAATCTAATGGATTGCAGATCCGGTTTGGATTCAAGGTTCGTCATTCCCGCCTTCGAGGGGATGACGAGCAAAAGATTCAGGGATGCGCCTGCTTGCGATGCGCCTCGCCGGTTGCCAGCGTCCAGCCGGCGATGTCACGCGCCATCGCGCCCAGCGCTTGCTCGAATGCACCGGCGACGCTTGCGACCTCGGTGCTGGCAGCAGGCTGCGCATGGCGGAAGGTGCGATTGCCGGCGACGGACTGGTCGCGCGCATGCAGCAGCTTGGCGTTGACTTCGACGATGGCCGATGGCGTGGCGTCGCCCTGATAGTCGGCTTCGAAATGGCGAATCTCCATCGCCAGCCGGTATTCGGCGGCGATGCCGCTGCCCTGCCGCGCAACGGCGGGAATCCTGCCGCTGTCTTCCAGCGCGCGCAGCACGGCGTCTTCCAGCATGTCCGGTGGTGGGCTGGCCCACATCGCGTCCTTGTACACCTGCAATTCGCCGGGCACGGGCCGCACCGCGATGCGCGTGCTGTCCAGGATGCGCGGCGCGGCGGGCCGCACCATGCCAAGCGGCCAGTTGACCGTGGGCCATGCGGCATCGGCATGCAGCTGCGGCGTTGGCGCGTACAGCGTGGACGATGATTTGGGGCCCAGCAGGCTGTTGCAGCCGGCAAGTGCGGCGTGCAGGGCGACGAAGATGAGGATGCGGAACATGGCGGTCATTTGGGTTCAAACTCCTTCGGCGCGTCGCGGCCGAGGATGAAGCGCGCGGGCCTGTCTTCCAGCCGGTCGGAAAGATTGCGCAGGTCGCGGATCAGCCTGCGCAGTTCGGATAGCGTGGGGCCAAGCTGGCCCAGGCCGTCGCTTGCGAAGCTCTGCACGGCGGGGCGGTTCTCGGCGATCAGTGCATCCGCGTTGCCCGCCGCCGAATCCAGCTTGCTGACGGTGGCGTCCAGCTTGTCCATCAGCGCCGGCAGGCGCGCGACCAGATTGCGGTCAATGCCCTCGATGGTGCCGTTGGCATTGCCGACGGTGACTTTCAGTGCGTCGGTCACTTCGCGCGCATTGACGATGAGCTTGGCGATGTCCTGCTTCTGCCCGGCGATGCTGCCGGTGGCCTGTTCGAGGTTGTCGAGCGTGGCCGAGATGCGACGGATGTTCTCCTCGCTGAGCAGTTGGTCCATGCGCGCCACCAGCCGGTTGGCGGTGTCGGCGATGTTCTGCAGCGCGGAGGGTTCAGTGGCGATGATGGGTGCTTCGCCATCATCGGAAGGCTGCAATTGTGGTGCGTTCGGGCTGCCGCCGGTGAGCTGGATGAAGGGCACGCCGGTAATGCCCTGCTGCGACAGCTTGGCGCGGGTGTCGGCCTTGATCGGCGCGTCGGCCTTCAGCTTCAGGCCGGCAATCACCTTGCGCGCGTCCTGCGGGTCAAGACTGAGCTTGTCCACGGTGCCGACGGAAATGCCGTTGTACTGCACGCTGCCGCCTTCGGTCAGGCCGGTGACGGGCTCGGAGAAAATCACCCGGTATTCGCGCCAGCTGCGGTCGGAGGAGAACTTCGCCGCCCACAGCGCAAACAGCAGCAGGCACAGCGAGGCCAGAAGGGTAAAGCCGCCGATCAGCACGTAGTTGGCACGGGTTTCCATCGGCATTTCTCGCTTACGTCAAGTTACTGATGAATCGCGGATTGGATACAAGGTTGCCATCCATGGCGCTGCAACACCGAATCACATACTCCGGCCCGGCCGTCCGTGGCAAGGCGCTCGCCGCGCAGCAAACACCTTGAGGGCGTTTGCTAGGCACGCGCGGCTCGCCCACGCGGCCCATTGAAATACGCCTGCACCCAGGGGTGCTCCAGCTTTTCCAGTTCAGCCAACGGTGCGGTGGCAATGACCTTGCGGTCGGCCAGCACCGCCACGCGGTCACAGATAGCGTATAGCGTGTCGAGGTCGTGGGTGATGAGGAACACGGTCAGGCCCAGCGCGCGGCGCAGGGTCAGGATGAGTTCGTCGAAGGCTGCCGCGCCGATGGGATCCAGCCCGGCGGTGGGTTCATCCAGGAACAGCAGCGGCGGATCCAGCGCAAGTGCGCGTGCCAGTGCGGCGCGCTTGCGCATGCCGCCGGACAGTTGCGAGGGCAGCTTGTCGATGGTATCGGCGGGCAAGCCGGCCAGTTTGATCTTCAGCAGTGCGAGTTCATGGCGCAGCGATTCCGGCAGGCCGGGGTAGTACTCCTTCAACGGCACCTGCACGTTTTCGCCCACGCTCAGCGAGGAGAACAGCGCGCCGTCCTGGAACAGCACGCCGGAATTGCGCTCGATGTGGCGGCGGATCACCGGGTCACTCGAACGCGCATCCACGCCGAGCACGTCGATGCGTCCGGCGTCCGGTGTGCGCAGGCCGAGGATCGAGCGCATCAGTACTGACTTGCCCGTGCCAGAGCCGCCGACCACGCCGAGGATTTCACCGCGTTGCACGTCAAGATCCAGCCCGTCGTGGATCAGCTGTTCGCCGAACTGGTTGACCATGCCGCGCACGCGGATCAGCGGCGCATCGCCGATGACCACGCCATCCAGTGTGCGGTTGGGGTCGCTGTCGGTCATCTCAGCTGCCTTTCATCTCAGATGTCCATCTGCATGAACCACAGCGCGGCGAGCGCATCAATCACGATCACCATCGAAATCGCCTGCACCACGCTGGAGGTGGTGCGCTCGCCCAGCGACTGCGCGGTGCCCTGGACCTGCAAGCCTTCCAGGCAGCCGATCAGACCGACCACCAGCGCGAACACCGGCGCTTTCGACATGCCTACCCAGAAATGCCGCACCTCCATCATCTCGTGCATGCGCGCCATGTAGGCCACCGCCGGGATGTCCAGGCTGAACGCACCGACGGCCATGCCGCCCAGCAGGCCGGCAATCATGGCGATGAAGGTCAGCAGCGGCAGCATTACCAGTAGCGCCAGCACGCGCGGGATCACCAGCAGGTCAACGGGATCAAGGCCAAGCACGCGGATGGCATCGACCTCTTCGCGGTTCACCATCATGCCGATTTGCGCGGTGAACGCGCTGGCGGTGCGGCCGGCAAGCAGGATCGCGGTCAGCAGCACGCCGAATTCGCGCAGGAAGGCGGCGTTGACCAGTTCCACCACGAAGATCGTTGCGCCGAAATCGCGCAGCACCATCGCGCCGAGGAAGGCAATCACCGCGCCGACCATGAAGGACAGCAGGGCGACCAACGGCGCGGCATCCAGCCCGACCTGTTCCATGTGATGAACGGTGGCGGTGATGCGGAAGCGCGAGGGTTCCTTGAACAGGCGCAGCAGCTTGGCCAGCACCTCGCCGAGGAAGCCGACCAGCGCCACCACCTCGCGCGCGTTGTCCACCACCGCGAAACCGAGCCGGCCCAGCGCCGCATGCACGCCGTATTCCGGCTTGCGCCGGGGGCGCTGGTCGTGGACGTTCTCGATGGCATCGACCAGTGGCCTCTGGTCATCGCGCAGCTGCAGGGCGGTGAAGTCCAGCCCGCGCCGCTCGGCGAAGCGCAGCAGTTGCAGCACGCCCAGCGTGTCCAGCCGCTCGCAGCCGCGCGCGTCGATCATCTCCAGCCCTTCAGGCGCGCTGCGCAGGGTATCGCCGATCTCGCCGGCAAAGCGCAGCGTCCAGCGCCCGCTGAGGCGGAGCGTGCGGTCGTCGCCCGTGGCGGCGGGCGGATGGTGGTTGGGAGCCTTGCTCATGCGCCGGGCAAGCTTACGCAATGTGCGCCCGCAGTGTGAAAAGCCGGTGCGCATGCCATGCTATCCGGATGCCCATGCGCGACGCCGCCCGCCAAGCCGGATACACCGAACGCATCGCCTTCGTGGTGGAGGTGGCCGAGCATCTGCATACCTACGGCACCACGGCGCAGCGGCTTGAAGGCGCCATCGAATCCGTGTCGCGGCGGCTGGGGCTGGAATGTGAGCCCTGGGTCAATCCCACTGGCATGATCCTGGCCTTCAGCGACCCGACGCGGCCCGCCGGCGAATCGGACACTACCCGGGTGATCCGGCTGGGCCTGGGCGATACCAATCTCTACAAGCTGTGCGAGGCCGACCGCATCGCCGAGGACGTGATGACCGGGCGCATGCAGATCGCCGACGGGCTGGCCGCGCTGCGTGCGCTGGATCGGCCCGTCAGCCAGCGCGGCAAGATCATGCAGGTGTTGGGGTTCGCGCTGGCGTCTGCCGCCGTGGCCGGCCTGCTGCAACTGCCGTGGCTGGACATCGGCACGGCAGCCGCCATCGGTTTGTTGATCGGCCTGCTGGACATCGCCGCGCAGCAGCGCCCGCGCCTGCAGGAAGCCTTCGAGGCGGTGGCCGGGCTGATTGCGGGTGGCGTGGCGATTGCGGTATCCAGCCTGATCGGGCCGCTCAATCTCAATACCGTCATCATCGCCGCGGTGATCGTGCTGCTGCCCGGCATGGCGCTGACCAATGCGATGAACGAACTGACCAGCCGGCATCTGGTGTCCGGCACGGCGCGTTTTGCCGGTGCGCTGACCACCATCATCAAGCTGACCATCGGCACGGCCATTGCCCTGGCGATTGCCGGTGCGCTGGGCATCCACCCGGAAGTGCGCGCGCTGCGCCCGCAACCGGAATGGGTGGTCTGGTGTGCCTTGCCGGTGGGTGCGTATGCCTTTGCAGTGCTGTTCCGCGCGCATCGCCGTGATTACCTGCTGGTGATGGTGGCCGCCTGCGCGGGCTATCTGATTTCGCGTTTCGGCGGCGAATGGGTTGGCGCGCAGGCCGGGCTGTTCCTGTCGGCGCTGATGACCACGGCTGCCGGCAATATCTATGCGCGCTGGCGCAACCGCCCCGGTGCGCTGGTGCGCCTGCCGGGCCTCATCATGCTGGTGCCGGGCAGCACCGCGCTGCGCAGCGTGATTACATTGGTGCAGGCGCAGGATCTGGGCGCAGGGCAGGAAGCCGCCATGCTGGCGCTGAATACCCTGATGGCGCTGCTGGCGGGGTTGTTGTTCGGCAACCTGCTGGTGAGTGCGCGGCGCAATCTGTAACCGATCAGGCTACAGCGGGGCATTTGCTTTGCGGCTCGAAATGCCGCTGCGCAAACACCCCGCCCTAGCCTTGAAGTGATGGGCGATGAGATGCGGAAAGGCCGGGGCGGGTCGCGGAAGTGCATTTCGAGCACGGAGCGAACGCCCCGGGCTTCGCCGCATTGGTGTTCTGCGTAAACAAAAAACGCCGGCAACGCCGGCGTTTTTGTCAGGCGGGATTTTCCGGCCGGGCTTACTTGATCAGGAAATCTTCCTGCTTCTTGCCCTTGGCGGTTTCTGCCGCCATCCAGCGTGGCTGCCTGCCGCGACCGGTCCAGGTTTCCTTGGGATTGGCCGGGTTGCGGTACTTTGGCGCCACCTTGCCCAGGCTGCGGCCCTTGGTGGACTTGCGCCCCTTCTTCGGTGCGGCGGGCGACTTGGCTGCCGGGGCAGCGGCGCGGGCACCGGCCTTGCCGTACAGCTCTTCGAAGGTCCAGCCGGTGTTTTTCAGAAACTTGGCGACGGCGGCCTTCACCTGTGCAGCGGGCTTGCGCTTGGCGAGGATTTTCTTGCGCTTGCTGGCAAGGGCGATCAGTTCGGCCAGTTGCTGGCTGCTCAGGCCTTCGATATTCACGGACATTCGATATTTCCTTGCAGGATAACGAGAGGGAAAACGATGAGGGAATCCGCAGCGCGGACGGCGCATGTTAACCCCGGAGATTATCCAGTGCAAAACAGGCCCGGTTTTCCCTGGTTTTCCGGATCAGCCGTGGAGTTTCGCCAGCAGGGTTTCCCGGTCGAGATTTTCGGATTCGGCGGCACAGCGCGCGCGATATTCGAAGGTGCCGGCTTCCAGCCCGCGGCCCGAAACCACGATGCGGTGCGGGATGCCGATCAGCTCGATATCGGCAAACATCGCGCCCGGGCGCAGGCCGCGATCATCCAGCGCGGTATCGATGCCGGCGGCATTCAATTCCGAATACAGCGCCTCGGCGGCTGCGGACACCGCCGGGTCGTTCTTCGGATTGATGACGCAAACCACCGCCTGCCACGGTGCCATCGCCGCCGGCCAGATAATCCCGGCTTCGTCATGGTTCTGTTCGATGGCGGCGGCCACGATCCGGCTCACGCCGATGCCGTAGCAGCCCATCGCCGGATGCACGGCCTTGCCGGTGGCATCCAGCACGGTGCATTGCATCGCTTCGGAATACTTGCGGCCCAGCGCGAACACATGGCCCACCTCGATCCCGCGTGCCAGCGCGATTACGCCCTTGCCGTCCGGCGAAAGGTCGCCTTCCACCACGTTGCGGATGTCGGCGGTTTCAGGCGCAGGCAGGTCGCGGCCCCAGTTCACGCCGGCAATATGGAAACCCGGCTTGTTGGCACCGACCACGAAATCATTCATCGCGGCCACGCTGCGGTCGGCAATCACACGGATGGGTTTCTTCGCATGGAGCGGGCCAAGGAAACCCGGCTCGCTGCCCAGGTATTCGGCGATTTCCGCTTCGGTTGCCAGCCGGTATTCGGCAAGCCCCGGCAGTTTCGCCAGCTTGATTTCATTGACCATGTGATCGCCGCGCACCAGCGCCAGCACGAACTGGTCATTGCCGTCGGCATCGACACCCATGATCGCCACCGACTTCGCCGTGCGCGTCAGCGGGATGCCCAGCAATGCGGCCACGTCCTCGCAGGTTTTCTGGGTGGGCGTTTCCACGTCACGCAGTGCTTCCGTGGCGGTGCCCGCATTGCCGGGGGCAATGGCTTCGGCCAGTTCCACGTTTGCCGCGTAGTCGGAGGATTCGGAAAACGCCAATGCGTCCTCGCCGGATTCGGCCAGTACGTGGAACTCATGCGAGGCACTGCCGCCGATTGCGCCGGTATCTGCCGCCACCGCGCGGAACTTCAGCCCCAGCCGGGTGAAGATGCGCGAATAGGTGTCGTACATGTTGCGGTATTCGGCATGCAGGGAGTCATCGTCGATGTGAAAGGAATAGGCATCCTTCATGATGAACTCGCGCGCACGCATCACCCCGAAGCGCGGGCGGATTTCGTCGCGGAACTTGGTCGTCACCTGGTAGAAATTGACCGGCAACTGCTTGTAGCTGGCGATTTCCTGACGGAAGAAATCGGTGACGGCTTCCTCGGCGGTGGGCGTGAAGCAGTATTCCTGCTCCTTGCGGTCGCGGATTTTCAGAAGCTGCGGGCCAAACTTCGCCCAGCGCGCGGTTTCTTCCCACAATTCCTTCGGCTGGATCGAGGGCATCGCCATTTCGATCGCGCCGGCGCGGTTCATTTCCTCGCGCACCACGCCTTCCACCTTGCGCAGCACGCGCAGCCCCAGTGGCGACCATGTGTACAGGCCGGCGGCGAGCTTGCGGATCATGCCGGCCTTGAGCATCAGCTTGTGGCTGATGATTTCGGCGTCGGCGGGGGTTTCCTTTTCGGTGCGGAGGTGGAACTGCGAAAGGCGCATGGGGATCGACGAGGACGGAAAGCGTGCATTTTGCCACGCCCCACTCCCTCCTCTGGTTGCAGGGGAGGGTTGGGGAGGGTGTCGCCTTTCGCGTTGGGGCTCGGCACCGCGCGCCTCACACCCCTCCCAACCTCCCCCTGCAAGCAGGGGGAGGTGCCAATCGCGGTTGCCGTTGATATCGATGCCGCCCTGCGGCGCGCGGCAGATCCGCTCGTACTGCACGCCCTGCGGCGGTTCCAGGTCGATGTGCAGGTTGCCTTGGTGCCGGAACGCGGG
This sequence comes from Thermomonas sp., assembly GCF_047606765.1. Classification (GTDB taxonomy): domain Bacteria; phylum Pseudomonadota; class Gammaproteobacteria; order Xanthomonadales; family Xanthomonadaceae; genus Thermomonas. Next base: position 34,739 of record NZ_JASGED010000012.1, read on the forward strand.
GATGCGCGTCAGGTCGCCGGGCAGTAGGCCTTCACTGCGGCCTGGTTCAGCTCCAGCTGGGTCTTGCGTTCATTGGCGTCCAGCGTGCGGTCTGGCTTGCCGTCGCCGTCATTGTCGATGCTGACGCCCTGGTCGCTTTGCAGGCGCTGCACATTGCTGCGGGCATCCTTGCACTGGGTGCTTTCCGGGCTGGCCTTGGCCGCTGGGGCGGGCGTGCCGTCTCGGTAGGCGATGTCGCGGGTCTGATGCGCCTGGCTGGGTGGCTGGTCGGTGTAGTGGGTGACGCCCTTGGCATCCTTCCACTGATAGACGCGCTGCTGCTGGGCCAGTGCGGGCATGGCCACGAGGGCCAGGACGAGGCCGGCGGCGAGGGGACGGATGGTGTTCATGGCGTGCTCCGGGGAAATCCATGCCGATTGCAGCACCGAGCCGCCGCCGCCGCAAGTCCGTACACTTGGGGGCATGGAACCGAACGCACATGACCGCGACGACCGTCCCCGCAGCCGCAGCATCTATCTGCTGCCCAACCTGTTCACCACCGGCGGGTTGTTTGCGGGCTTCTTCGCCATCATCGCCGCCTCGCAGGGGCGCTTCACCGCCGCCTGCGTGGCGATCTTCGTGGCCGGCATCCTGGACGGCATCGACGGGCGCGTGGCCCGCCTGACCAATACCCAGAGCGAATTCGGCGTGCAGTACGACTCGCTGGCCGATCTGGTCAGCTTCGGCATGGCCCCGGCGCTGGTGATGTATCACTGGGCGCTGATGTCGATGCGGATGGACGGCGACACTCTGGGCAAGATCGGCTGGCTGGCGGCTTTCCTGTACGCCGCCTGCGCGGCATTGCGGCTGGCCCGCTTCAACAGCCAGGTGGGCATCGTGGACAAGCGCTGGTTCATTGGCCTTGCCAGTCCGGCGGCGGCGGGGCTGATGGCCAGTTTCGTCTGGACTTGCCACGAGTTTGGCTGGAGCGGCGAGGAACTGCGCTACGGCGCGCTGGCGCTGACCGTGGTCGCCGGCCTGCTGATGGTCAGCCGCATCCGCTACAACAGCTTCAAGGGCGGCAGCGGGCCGAAGTCCGACCGGGTGCCGTTCTTCGCCTTGCTGATCGCGGTGGCGGTGCTGATCGCGTTGTGGATCGAGCCACCGGTCACGTTGCTGGTTGCCGCCACGCTGTATGCACTGTCCGGGCCGTTGCTGTGGTTCCGTCGCCGCAAACAACAGGATTCCGCTGCGTGAGTTGGGATCCGTTCCAGCGCGCGGTGCTGGCCGAACTGGGCCATGTGCTGTATCGCGGGCCGCAGCCCGTTGAGGCGGGCACCGGTGATGCGCACGCGCATGCCGAGGTCGATGCCGCGATGTTGCAGCGGTTGGCGCGCGTGGCCGGCGTTGAACCGGATGTGTTGCTGGCCGCGTTCAACGACCGCGCCATGCTGTCCGTGCGCGATGATGCCCGCGCCAAGCGCGCGCTGTGGCCGCACCTGCGCGCGTTGCGACGGAACCGGCAATGAGCGCGGTGCGCGTGGAGGATGTGGACGCCTTGCCGGGCCTGCGCCCGATGCGCCAAGCCGACCTCGACGCGGTGATGGACATCGAAGTGCGCGCCTACCCGTTCCCGTGGACGCGCGGCATCTTCCGCGATTGCCTGCAGGCCGGTTACCCGATGTGGTTGCAGGAGCGCGATGGCGGCATCGCCGGCTATGGCGTGCTCAGCATCGCCGCCGGCGAGGCGCATGTGCTGAACCTGTGTACCGCACCAGGTCACGAAGGGCAGGGCCTGGGCAGGCGCATGCTGCACGCCCTGCTGCGCATCGCGCGCGGCCACGGCGCGCAGCGGGTGTTCCTGGAAGTGCGCCCGTCCAATCCACGCGCCATCGACCTGTACGAGCGCAACGGCTTCAACGAGATTGGTCGCCGCCCGCGTTACTACCCCGCCCGCGACGGCCGCGAGGATGCCATCGTGATGGCGATGGAACTGCTGCCCGATGACGAAATAACGTAGGGGCAGACCCCCGTGTCTGCCCTGGGCGAACCCGGAACAGGTGAGCACGAAACGGGCGAACACGGGGGTTCGCCCCTACAGGTGCATGCGTTGCGTGATTACCCCAGCCTTGCGCGCTGCGCGGTGAGCGCGTCCAGCCTCGCGCTCCAGTCGGCCAGCCGCGTGCGTTCCTGTTCGACCACCGCCGCCGGCACGCCAGCACCGAACTTCGCCAGCTTGGCTTCGCTCTTGTCCTTCTCGGCGGCGATTTTGGCGATTTCCTTGTCCAGTCGCGCGCGTTCGGCGTCCAGATCAACCAGGCCTTCCAGCGGCACGAACAATTGCAATTCGCCGACCACGGCGGGCGCTGCGGCGGGTGGTTCGCCGGTGATGGCCTCGATGCGTTCCAGCCTGCACAAAAAGCGCAGTTGCGCGTCGAAGCGGGCCACGCGCGATGCATCGTCGGCATTGCCGCCGCGCAGCAGCAGCGTGACCTGTTTTGCGGGCGACACACCCAGTTCGCTGCGGATGCGACGAATCGCGCTGACCTGTGCTTTCAGCCATTCGATGTCGGCTTCGGCCTGCGCGTAGGCGGTGGCGTCCAGTTCGCCTGCCTGCGGATACGGCTGGGTCATGATGCTGCCGGACTTGCCGAGCTTCGGCGCGACCGCCTGCCACAGCTCCTCGGTGACGAAGGGGATCAGCGGATGCAGCAGGCGCAGCAGCGTGTCCAGCACGTGCAGCAGGGTGTGGCGGGTGCTGTTGGCGGCATCGGCATCGTCACCATTGAGCGCGGGCTTCGCCAGTTCCACGAACCAGTCGCAGAACTGGTTCCATGCGAATTCGTACAGGCATTGCGCGAGCAGGTCGAAGCGGTAGTCGGCGAAGTGTCCGGCAGCTTCGGCGCAGGTGCGGTCGAGCTGGGCGAGGATCCATTTTTCGGCGTCGGTGATGGGCCACAAAGCCCCTCTCCCCTTGGGAGAGGGGTTGGGGTGAGGGTTCGGCACAGGCGTACCCTCATCCGCCCTTCGGGCACCCCCGATCAGGAGCATTTCGGGGGCAGGCTCTTCTCCCGGAGGGAGAAGGGAAAAATCGCCGATGTTCATCAACGCGAAGCGGGTTGCGTTCCACAGCTTGTTGCAGAAGTTCTTGTAACCCTCGGCGCGCGACAGGTCGAACTTGATGTCGCGGCCCGGGCCGGCCAGCGCGGCCATGGTGAAGCGCAGCGCATCCGCGCCGTGGGCGTTTATGCCGTCCGGGAACTCCTTGCGGGTGGCCTTTTCGATCTTCTCGGCCATCTTCGGCTGCATCAGTCCGAAGGTGCGCTTGGCGACCAGTTCGTCGATGCCGATGCCGTCGATGATGTCCAGCGGGTCGAGGATGTTGCCCTTCGACTTCGACATCTTCTGGCCGTCCTTGTCGCGGACCAGGCCGGTGATATAGACATCGCGGAACGGCACGCGGCCGACCAATTGGTCGGTCATCATGATCATCCGCGCCACCCAGAAGAAGATGATGTCGAAGCCGGTCACCAGCACGCTGGTCGGCAGGGCGATGTCGAAGCCGAGTTCGCCCATCGCATCTTCGTCCGGCCAGCCCTGCGTGCTGAACGGGAACATGGCCGAGGAGAACCATGTTTCAAGAACATCGGCGTCCTGCCGCAAGGGCGCATCGCCGAGGCCGTGCTGTTCGCGCACTTCGGTCTCGCTGCGACCGACATAGACGTTGCCGGAACCGTCGAACCACGCCGGAATGCGGTGACCCCACCAGAGCTGGCGCGAAATCGTCCAGTCCTGGATGTTTTCCAGCCAGTGGCGGTAGGTGTTGATCCAGTTCGGCGGGACGAACTTCACTTCGCCGGATTCCACCAGCTCCAAACCACGCTTGGCGAGGCCGTCCATCTTCACGAACCACTGGTCGGTCAGGAATGGCTCGATCACCTGCCCGCTGCGGTCGCCACGCGGCACCTGCAATTTGTGCGGTTTGATGTCTTCCAGCAAACCGGCGGCTTCGAGGTCGGCGACGATCCGCTTGCGCGCCTCGAAGCGGTCGAGGCCGCGATAGTGTTCCGCGATGTCATCGCGCGAGGAAATGATTTTTGCCTCGTCGGTGAAGATGTTGATGAGCGGCAGATCGTGGCGCTGGCCCACCGCGTAGTCGTTGAAGTCGTGCGCAGGCGTGACCTTGACCACGCCGGTGCCGAAGGCGCGGTCCACGTAGTCATCGGTGATGACCGGGATGCGGCGGCCGGTGAGCGGCAGATCGACATACTTGCCGTGCAGCGCGACGTAGCGCGGGTCTTCCGGATGCACCATCGCGGCGGTATCGCCCAGCATGGTTTCCGGGCGGGTGGTGGCGACGACCAGATAGTTGCGGGTTTCGCGCAGGGTCTCGTTACCGTCGGCATCGACCTCGACATGCTCGTAGCTGGCACCGTCGGCCAACGGATAGCGGATCGACCACAGATGGCCGTTTTCTTCCTCGCTCGCCACTTCGAGATCGGAGATCGCGGTCTTCAGCACCGGGTCCCAGTTGACCAGCCGCTGGCCGCGATAGATCAGCCCTTGCTCATGCAGGCGCACGAAGGCTTCGGTGATCGCCTTCGACGCCATCGGGTCCATGGTGAACACGCTGCGCGACCAGTCGCCGGACGCGCCAAGGCGGCGCATCTGCCGCTCGATGGTGTCGCCGGATTGCTGCTTCCATTCCCAGACCTTGCCGATGAAGGCATCGCGGCCCAGCGAGTCGCGGGTCTCGCCCTTGCCCTCGATGGCAAGGTTGCGGCTCACCACCATCTCGGTGGCGATGCCGGCGTGGTCGGTGCCCATCTGCCACAGCGTGCGGTAGCCGCGCATGCGGTGGTAGCGGATCAGCGCGTCCTGCAGCGTGTGCTGGAAGGCGTGGCCCATGTGCAGCGTGCCGGTGACGTTCGGCGGCGGCAGCAGGATGGTGTAGGCCGGGCCGTCGCCGCTGGGCGCGAATGCGCCGCTGGCTTCCCACTGGGCGTACAGGCGGGATTCGAAGGATTTTGGGTCGAAGCCGGAGGCGAGGGTGGTCATGCTTTCTGCTCGTCATTCCGGCGAAAGCCGGAATCCATTTCTTCCAAGACAAAAGCTGGATTCCGGCTTTCGCCGGAATGACAGCCACTACATATCGTATTTCTTCAACTCGAAGCCGAGCGACTGGTAATGCTTCCAGCGCTCACGCAGCGGGTCGCGCGCGGCCGGGTCGGCAGGCACCACTTCCAGCACACGCTCGAAGCTGCCGCCCGGCACCTCATCGCGCAGGTTGATGAGCAGCGGGCGGGTGGGCACGTCGGCGTCGGGCGTGGCGATCAGGATCGGCGCCTCGTCCTCGTCCTCATCCATGCCTGCGATCTGGTGCGGCAGGTATTCGTCGGGATCGAATGACCACAGCAAGTCGTCCAGCGCTTCGGCCTGCGCCGCATCGCGGGCGAGGATCAGCGTCGGCAGGTTGGCGGCAAGGGCTTTCTTCGCCAGCTCGCAAACGAGCAGCAGCGGCTCCTCGCGGAAGCGGGGTTTGTCGATCAGGTAGAAGTCGGCTCTAGGCATGGAGATGGGTTGTTGCAGGAGCGGCACTTTGCCGCGACCGGGTCGCGCCGAAGCGGCGCTCCTACAGGGATATCACGCAACCCGATCCAGCAGCCACTGGCTCAACAGGCCAACCGGGCGACCGGTGGCCATGCCCAGCTTGCCGTCGCCGTTGGACACACCGGCGATGTCCATGTGCGCCCAGCGCTGGCCTTCGGTGAAGCGCGACAGGAAGCAGCCGGCGGTGATCGCGCCGGCCCAGCGGCCACCGATGTTGTAGACGTCGGCGAAGGCGGACTGCAGCTGGCCCTGGTATTCGTCCCACAGCGGCAGCTGCCATGCGCGGTCGAACACGGTTTCGCCGGCGTCGATCAGCTCGCGCGCAAGGTCGTCGTGCTCCTTGGTCATCACGCCGGTGGCGTATTTGCCCAGCGCGACCACGCAGGCGCCGGTCAGGGTGGCGACATCGACCAGCGCAGCCGGCTCGAAGCGCTGCGCATAGGTCAGCGCATCGCACAGGATCAGGCGGCCTTCGGCATCGGTGTTGCCGACCTCGATGGTCTTGCCGCTCATGCTGGTGATGATGTCGCTGGGGCGGTAGGCATTGCCGTCGATGGCGTTTTCCACCGCAGCGGCGATGCACACCAGATTCACCGGCAGGCGCATGCCGACGGCGGCGACGAAGGTGCCAAGCACGGTGCCCGCGCCGCACATGTCGTATTTCATTTCCTCGATGCCGCCCTGCGTCTTCAGGTTGACGCCGCCGGTGTCGAAGGTGATGCCCTTGCCGACCAGCACATAAGGCTTGGCATCGCCGCCGTTGTTGTACTTCAGCACCACCAGACGCGGGCGGTTGGCGGAGCCGCGCGCCACGGCCAGCAGCGAGCCCATGCCGAGTTCCTGCATCGCGGCTTCGTCCAGCACCTCGCATTGCACGCCTTCGCTGCGCGCGGCGAACTGCTGCGCCTGCTCGGCGAGGTAGGCCGGGTTGCAGATGTTCGGCGGCAGGTTGCCCAGCTCGCGGGTGAAGGCGACGCCGGCGGCAATCGCTACACCTTGCGTCAATGCGGCTTCGTCACTGCCACTGATTTCGAAGCGTGCAAGACCTTTCTCTTCGCGCTTCTTGTTCTTCTCGCCCAGGGTGGCGACGTAGCGGTAGCAGGCGTGATCGGCGGCGATCGCGGCCTGGCGGATGTTCCATGCGGCATCGCGGCCCTTGACCGCGACTTCGGCAAGGGTGAACAGCGCCGAGCTGACCGGGCCGGTCTTCAGCGTGCGTGCGGCATCGCCCACCGCCTTGATGTATTGCGGCACGCCGAACTTGTCGGCATCGCCCAGCCCGATCACCAGTACGCGCGGCGCGGTCACGCCCGGCAGGTCGTGCAGCAGGGCGGTCTTGCCGCTCTTGCCGGACACGTCGCCGCGTTCGGCCAGCGCCTTCAGCCTGCCGCCGCTGGCGGTGTCGATGGCCGCTGCTGCCGGGGTCAGGCTGCCGTCGGCGAAGGCGCCAACGACCACGCAATCAACGCTGGCGGCAACGGGAGAAACGGAGTTCAGGCGCAGTTCGAGGCTCATCGGGCTAGTGTCCGGTACGGTGTGTCCGAAGACGGGCGGGCGACCGCAGCGGTTGCCGGCGGTCTCAGGGTTGGCGTCGCTTACAATGCGCAGCTGCGACCGGCATGGTCACGGCGCGAAATGAACCCCCAATTCTAAAGCAAGCAGGCCCGATGCCGAAGCTGGACCGTTACCTCAGTACCGAGTTTGCCCGCGCGGTGTTTGCCGCGCTGGTCGTGCTGGGCATGGTCAGCCTGGGCGGGGTATTCGCCGACCTGCTGGGCGACATGGCGCGCGGCAAGGTGCCGCCCGGCCTGCTGCTGTCACAGCTGGGCCTGCGCCTGCTGCGCTACCTGCCGCTGATCCTGCCGCTGGGCCTGCTGCTGGGCCTGCTGCTGGCAACGGGCCGGCTGTACCGCGATTCGGAAATGCACGTGCTGGCGGCGGCGGGTGTCGGGCCGCGCCGGCTGTTGCGGCCGCTGCTGCTGGTGGTGGCACCGGTGCTGGCGGTGATCGCCGCCTGTTCGCTGTGGCTGGGGCCGTGGGCCGACCGCATGGCGCAGGGCATGGTGATCGAAGCCAACAAGAACCTGCTGGTGGCGGGGCTGGAGCCGGGCCGCTTCACCCCGATGTCGGGTGGTGGCGTGGCCTATGCCGGCGAGATGTCTGCCGATGGCACCAAGCTGTCGCGCATCTTCATCTTCCGCGAGCAGGACGACCGCATGGACGTGGCCACCGCCCGCAGCGGCGAGCTGTACCGCGAGCAGGGCGCGCGCATGCTGGCGCTGCTGGATGGCTTCCGGGTGGAAGGCCCGGCCAGCGGCGGCGATCTGGATTTCCGGCTGATGCGCTATGCCCGCAACGAGCTGCAACTGCCGCAGGCCGACGACCAGCGCAAGCTGGAAGACCCCGTGTTCAAGCCAACCCCGGAACTGCTGCGCGATGCCAGTGCGCCCGCCCGCGCCGAGCTGCACGGGCGCATCGCGCCGCCGCTGCTGGCGCTGGCGTTCGCCTTGATCGCGGTGCCGCTGGCGCGCAGCTCGCCTCGGCAGGCGCGCTACGGCTCGGTGCTGCTGGCCTTCCTTGCCTATCTGGTCGGTGTGTTCATGATGCTGCTGGGCACCCAGTGGTTAGCCACCGGCAAGCTGCCGATTGCCGCAGGCCTGTGGTGGCTGCTGCTGCCACTGCTGGCACTTGGCATCTGGCTGTACGCGCGTGATGGCCGCGTGGCCCGTGCATGGTGGCGTCGATGAAGCACTGGCCGAGATTGCATGACAGCTACATCGCGCGCGCGGTGGTGACCAGCGTGCTGCTGGCCTGGGCGGTGCTGCTGGGGCTGGACGTGGTGCTGGCCTTCCCCGACGAACTGGACGACATCGGCAAGGGCGCGTACACCGCCAACCACGCCATCGCCGCCGTGGGCCTGAGCATCCCGTGGCGCGCCTACAACCTGTTCCCGACTGCGGCGGTGATCGGTTCGCTGCTTGGGCTGGGCCAGCTTGCGGCATCGTCCGAGCTGACCGCGCTGCGTGCGCTGGGCCTGTCGCGCCTGCGCCTGAGCGTGTCAGTGGCGCTGGCCCTGGCGCTGCTGACGGCGCTGATGGCGGTCAATGGCGAAACCCTTGCGCCCTGGGGCGAGGAACGCGCGCAGGCGATCCGCTCGGTGCGCAATACCAACATGGTGATGGCGCAGTACAGCGGCCTGTGGGCGCGCGAAGGCGACATGTTCCTCAATGCGCGCAGCGGCGAGCAGAAGCAGCGCGGTGACGACAGATGGCTGGAATTGCGCGGCGTGCGCCTGTTCCAGTTCGAGGACGATGGCCGGCTGAAGTCGATTGCCAGCGTCGAGATGGCCGAACACCGCCCCGGCGGTTGGCTGCTGCGCAATGTCGAACGCACCACCTTCGGCGCCAAGTCGGTAAGCCGCCAGAAGGTGGCCGAAGAGCGCTGGGATTCGCAGCTGGACGAAACCGCGCTGGCCTCCAGCGTGACCAAGCCGCGCCACATGCACAGCGCCGCGCTGCGTTCCAGCATCGAATACCGCAAGCGCAACGGCCTGCAGGCAAGCGACTTCGAGAACGTCTATTGGAGCCGCTGGTTCTATCCGTTGAACGTGCTGGCGCTGTGCCTGGCCGCGGTGCCATTCGCGTTCGGCTCGCTGCGCAGTGGCGGGCAGGGCAAGCGCATCTTCATCGGCATCGTGTATGCGCTGGGCTTCTTCCTGCTGCAGAAGATGTCCACCCAGATGGCCGGCGTGTTCGATTTCGATTACCGCATCGCCTACGCGATGCCGCCGCTCATCATGCTGGCGGTGTCCTGGTTGCTGTTCCACCGGCGCAGCGGTTAGCGCAACCTCAGAACAGCGATGCCTGCGGCGATGCCGGTTCTTCCGGCGTGCCTGCATGCCAGCCGCCCGCGCCGGAGGGGCGATGCGGCGCGGACTGCCCGCGATGGGTCTTCTCGGCCAGCACCTTGAACTGGTTCATCCGCACCTGCAGCAGGTCGGCGGCGTTGATCGGTTGCTGGTCGATGCCGTGCAGCCCGGTTTCCTCGTCGCGCGCCGGATCGGGAATGGCCTGGAACGGAATGCGCATCGGCGCGGCACCCAGCTTCACCGCCGCCGCCATCGAGCCGAGGTAGAGCGCGCTGTTGCCGTAGCGGCGGTTGACCTTGTCCAGCAGCCGGCTGGCGGCTTGCGCGCGTTCACGGCCTGCCATCAGCTGGCCGCAGGCGATGCCGCGTTCGGACAGGTCCACCAGCGTCACCGCGACCGACAGCGGCGGGTGCCGCTTCGGGTTCCAGCGCCCGCGCTGGGCGGCGCGTTCCAGCGGTGCAAGCGCATCGGCAAGCATGCGCAGCAATGCCGGGGAATCATCCAGAGGCGCGAAACGCAGGTCTTTTTCGAAGCGTCGGTCATGGCCGACAAAGCGGATGCGGATCGCCATGCCGCCGGCCTGCAATCCTTCATCGCGCAGCCGCATCGCGGCCTTCGCCAGCAGCTTGCACAGCACCGAGCGCATGCCGGCCACGTCGCGCAGTTCCGGCGCCAGCACATGCGAATGCCCCATCGAGGCGCGCACCGATTTGCGTTCCGGCAATTCAAAGCCGCGCAGTTGCAGCCAGAAGCGTTCGCCTTCGATGCTGCCCCAGGCCCGCTTCAACTGGTCGCGCGAAGCGGCGCACAGCTGCGCCACGGTATCGATGCCGGCGCGGCGCAGGCGTGCTTCCATCGACGGCCCGATCCCGCACAGGTCGCGCAGTGCCAGCGCGTGCAAGGCATGCGGCAGATCGTCCTGTTCGATCACGGTCAGCCCGTCCGGCTTGTTCATGTCGGACGCGGTCTTGGCGAGGAACTTGTTGGGGGCAATGCCAATCGAGCAGGTCAGCGCTTCGCCAAAGCGTTTGCGCAGCGCCTGCTTGATGTTGCGGGCGATGGCTTCGGCATTGCCGCGTTGCTGTTCGCGCCCGATCAGCCAGCACGGCACTTCATCGACCGAAGCCGGCGTGCCATGCGGGATGCAGGTGGCGATGGTCTCCAGGAACTGGTGATGGATCTGCACATAGCGTGCAGGCCTTGCGACCTGCAGGGCGATGTGCGGGCAGCGTTCCAGCGCGTCCGCAACCCCCGTGCCGGTCTTGATGCCGAAGTCGCGCTTGGCCTCACGGCTGGCGGCGATGCAGCAGGTGGTGGTGCTGGCAACCGGGATCACCGCCACCGGCCTGCCGCGCAGGCGCGGGTCGTCGTGCTGCTCCACCGAGGCGAAGAAGGAATCGAAATCGACGAACAGGCAACGCAGGGTCACGGCATCGCTCCACGCAGGGCGGTCAGTATCGGATCACGCCGTCGCAGCGCATGCTGCGAGGCTTCACGATTCGACTAACGATGCCAGCCTGCCGTCTCGTATCCGGAGACGGCGCGTGCGGTTACAACACCCGTGGCGGCTCCCCGCCGATGATGACCACGTCCGCCGGGCGGCGCGCGAACAGGCCCACGCTGACCACGCCGGGAATCTGGTTGAGTTCGCGTTCCATCGCCACCGGATCGACGATGGACAGGTTGTGTACGTCGAGGATGACGTTGCCGTTGTCGGTGACCACGCCATCGCGCCAGACCGGCTGGCCACCCGTGATGCGCAGGATTTCGCGGGCGACCAGGCTGCGCGCCATCGGGATCACTTCCACCGGCAGCGGGAACCTGCCCAGCACCGGCACCTGCTTGCTGGGATCGATGATGCAGACGAACTTTTCGCTGGCCTCGGCGATGATCTTCTCGCGGGTGAGCGCTGCGCCGCCACCCTTGATGAGATGCTTGCGCGGGTCGCATTCGTCCGCGCCATCGACGTACAGCGACAACGGGCCTGCGGCGTTGAGGTCGATCACGTCGATGCCGTGCGCCTTCAGCCGTGCGGTGCTCTGTTCGGAACTGGACACCGTGCCCTGGATGCGGTCTTTCCACGCTGCCAGCGCGTCGATGAAGTAGGCGACGGTGGAGCCGGTGCCGACGCCGACGATCATGCCGTCCTCGACGTAGTCGATGGCCTTTTCGGCGGCGAGTTTCTTGGCTTCGCTCATGTGTTCATTCCAGTGAGAGCAGGAGTTTCCATTGCGCAGCGGTGACCGGGAACACCGACAGCCGGCTGCCGCGCGCGGTCAGCGCGAAACCTTCGCCGAGTGCATCGGCGTGCTGGCGGATTTCCTCCAGCGGGATCACCCGCTTGAGCTTGCGCTCGAAGGCGACATCGACCAGAAACCAGCGCGGTTGTTCCGGCGTGGCTTTGGGGTCGAAGTAATGCGATTTCGGATCGAACTGGGTGCTGTCCGGATAGGCCGCACTGGCAACGCTGGCAAGCCCGGCGATGCCGGGCACCTTGCAGTTGGAGTGGTAGAGCATCACCACGTCGCCAACGCGCATGCCGTCGCGCATGAAGTTGCGCGCCTGATAGTTGCGCACGCCATTCCACGGCTCGGTGCCGACCCGCTGCAGGTCGTCGATGGAGAAGGCGTCCGGTTCGGACTTCATCATCCAGTAGCGCTTGCGCGTGCTCATTCCATGTTCCCGGCGATGTAAGTGGCCTGCTCGTAGGTGGCATGTTCGCTGCAGACCGCGTCCAGCCGCACGTCCCAGTGTTCCGTGGCGATGGCGTCGAGGTGCTGGGCCTCGAACGCGGCACCTACCAGCCAAGGCGGTGCGGGCTGATGACTGCGGAAGGCGAGGCTGCGATCGTACCAGCCGCCTCCCATGCCCAGCCGGTGGCAGGCTGCGTCGAAGCCGACCAGCGGCAGCACGATCAGGGCCATGTCGGCGGCAGTCAGCGCGGCATCGGGAGCGATGTCCGGCTCGGGGATGCCGTAGCGGTTGGTCACCAGCGGATCGCCCGCGCGCCAAGGCGCGAAGCGCAGGCTGCCGTCCGCGTGCAGCATCGGCAGGCAATAGACCAGCGATGCCGGCAGGCGCATCTGCAAAACATGCAGGCCGATTTCGCCATCCATCGCCCAATAGCCGGCGACGTAGCCGGATGCAGGCAGGAAGGGCAGGGCGAGCAGGCGAGTTGCCAGCGCTTCGGCGGCGGCGATGCGGGCGGCGGCGGGAAGTGCGCGGCGGCGCTGGCGCAGCTCACGGCGCAAGGCGTGTCGATCCATCTGTGCAATCACGCGATGCGCATCGTGTGGGAAAAATGTCTCCGCCGTGGCGATGCATGCGAAACGACCTTGAACCCGGGGTTCAAGTGGGAGCGCGTGGTGGCCTTCGGGCTTCCCGCTCGTGGCGGACTTGCACTCCCGGCCTCCAGTACGCCCCCGCAGTCGTCATTAAGGGACAAGGCGAATGTTGCGCACGCCGTCGCACACAGCAGAGGACGCGGCCAGTATAGGCGCGCATCGCGCAAAGGCAACGCCCGTTTGTCGGATGCGATTCAGGTGAATACACAACATGGCGTCTTGGGTAATGTCGGAATCCGTCCGTCATTCCCGCGCAGGCGGGAATCCAAGGACGTTGAGCTTTGGAAAAACAAAGTCCATGGATACGCAGACACAAGGTCTGCGGAACGATACCCGCCTTCGCGGGGATGACGGGCAAAAGCGGAAGTGCTTACGGCGTCAGCAGCGCGTCGAGCTTGCGATTGGCTTCGTCGATCAATCCAAACACGCCTGCGCCGTGCCCGCCGCCGGTGTCCTTCACCTGTTGCAGCTCATGCGCAAGATTGAGCGCGGTCAGCACCGCCAGACGGTCGGGCGCGACCAGCTTGTTGCCGCCACGCAGTTCGCGCATGCGCGAGTCCAGCAGGCGCGCGGCGGTGGTCAGGCTGGCGCGTTCGGATTCTTCCACGCCCACGGTGTATTCGCGGTCGAGGATGCGGACGGTGACCGGCTCGCTCATGTGTGCTGCTCCAGCGATTTCAGCCGGCTGATCATGGCTTCGACGCGGCTGCGCGCCTGTTCCTGTTTTGCGAGCAGTTGCGCGCGTTCGCCGGCCATCTGTTCGATCTGATGGCGCAGGCTGCGGTTCTCGTCGTTCAGGCGCTGCATGCGGGTGGCGAGCAGGTCGATCCGCGCCAGCAGCTTGTGCAGTTCACCTTGCAGGTCGCGGTTGCTCATGCGCGCACCTTAGGCAGGCGTGGAAGTGGGGTCAAGCCGTGCGGCGGCTGCCACCGGGTCAGCCTGCCAGCCACGGATGAAGCCCAGGCATGCGGCATCGTCCAGCGGCCGCGCCAGCCAGTAGCCCTGCACCGTGTCGCAATGGTGCTGGCGCAGGAAGGCGAGTTGCTCGGCGCTTTCCACGCCTTCGGCGATGACCTTCAGTTCCAGCGAATGGGCCATGGCGACGATGGTGGCGGTGATCGCCGCGTCGTCGCTGTCGCCGGCGCTGTCAACATCGTCGATGAAGGCCTTGTCGATCTTCAGGGTGTTGATCGGCAGCTTGCGCAGGTAGGCCAGCGAGGAATAGCCGGTGCCGAAATCGTCCATCGCGATGGACACGCCCAGCTCGCGGAATGCCTGCAGGCGCGCGGTGGCGAGTTCCGCATTCGCCATCAGCACGCTTTCGGTCAGTTCCAGTTCCAGCGCCGAAGGCGGCAGGCCGTTTTCGTCCAGCGCCTTGCGCACCGTGCCCAGCAGGTCGCTGTGCAGCAGTTGCACGGCAGACACGTTGACGGAGACCACCAGCTCGCGCAGGCCGTCGCGTCGCCACTGCGCCAGCGTGCGGCAGGCCTGTTGCAGCACCCATTCGCCGATGGAGACGATCAGCCCGCTTTCCTCGGCCAGCGGGATGAAGCTGGCTGGCGATACTTCGCCATGTTCCGGGCTGTTCCAGCGCAGCAGGGCTTCCACTGCGCAGATGCGGCCTTCGCGCAGTGCCAGTTGCGGCTGATAGACAAGATGCAGTTCGCCGCGCTCCACCACCTTGCGCAGCGAGGCGACCAGGCTGGCGCGGCGGCGGATGTCGCCGTCCATGGTGTCGGCATAGCGCAGGTAGGTGCGCCGGCCTGCGGCCTTGGCCTGGTACATCGCGGTGTCGGCATGCTTGAGCATGTCGGTGGGCACCTGCGCGTGTTCGGGGAACAGGCTGATGCCGATCGAGGGCGTGATCGGGATTTCGTGGCGGTTGTCCAGTTCCAGTGGCGCGTCGAAGGCGTCGATGATGCGCTGCGCGCAGTCTTCGGCTTCGCTATAGTCGGCAATGTCCTCCAGGATCACGGTGAACTCGTCGCCGCCAAGCCGGGCGATGGTGTGCGATGGCCCCACCACGTCCAGTAGGCGCTGCGCCGCTGCGCGCAGGATGCGGTCGCCGATGGCATGGCCCAGCGAGTCGTTGACATCCTTGAAGCGATCCAGGTCAAGGAACAGCAGCGCCATCCGCGCGTTCTGCCGGCGCGCCCGGACGATGGCGCGCGACAGACGTTCGGACAGCAGGGTGCGGTTGGGCAGGCTGGTGAGGGTGTCGTAGTTGGCCAGATAGCGCAGCTCGTGCTCGATCCGCCGGCGCTCGGTGATGTCGGCGGCAACCAGCACGTACAGGCGGCGACCCGTGCCCGGTTCCAGCAGCGCGTTGGCCTGCATCGCGCACAGGAACTCGTGGCCGTCCTTGCGCCGCTGCCACATCTCGCAGGCCCAGTGCTCGTTGGCTTCTATCTGCCCGCGTGACTGGGCGTAGAACTCGGGCGAGTGGCGGTCGCTGTTCAGCAGGGAGGCGTCCTTGCCGATCACGTCGGCTTCCTCGTAGCCGCTGATCCGGGTGAAGGCGGGGTTGACCGCGACGAAGCGGAAATCGGCATCGACCACCACCACGCCTTCGGCCATGTTGCGCATGACCTCGCCGGCAATGCGGCGCTCGCGTTCCTTCGCCCGGATGTTGGTGACGTTGCGGGCAGTGCCGGCCATGCGCACCACGCGGCCCTCGGCGCTGCGCATGACGGCGCGCCCGCGTGCGCGCATCCACAGCCATTCACCTTCGTTGTCGCGGATGCGATGCTCGGACAGGAAGATCGACGTCTTGCCGCGCACGTAGTCGCGCAGCCGCTCGATAACAAGCGGCATGTCGTCCGGGTGGATCTCGTGATCCTTGTCCAGGTCCACCAGCACGGTCAGCTCATCGCTGCTGCCCGGTGCCACCAGGGTGCGTTCCAGTTCGTGTTTTTCCAGGTCGTACTGCCAGTACAGCTCGCCGGAGGCCCACAGCGCCAGGTGCAGGTGATGTTCGCGCCTGCGCAGCGCTTCCATGTGTTCGCGCTGCTCGCGTTCGCGCCTGCGGTGGGTGGCGATGGCCAGCCATGCCAGTGCCAGCACCAGCAGCGCCACCAGCATCACCAGAACGTAGCTGGAGTTGATGTCCGGCACCGAGGCCGATGCAGGCAATGCCGGCGCAGAAAGTCCGACGCGCGCAAGGCGGCGGGCAGGCATGGCGTGAGTCTTCATCGCCGTGCAGTGTAGGCGCGGGCTGGCAAGCGCAACAACCCGCCGCGCGCGTAAACTGGCACCCCGCCTGCACGAATACCTTCGCAATGAGTGAAACCGACCTGCCGCAGTGGGCCGAGGTAGCGGCTGCCTCTGATGCGCTGACCCTTGCCAGCAGCCCCGCCGAGTTGCACGGCGCGCTGTGCGGCTGGCTGGCGGCGGGCGGCGAGGACGTGGCCGGCTGGCTGGCGCAGGTGCTGGCCGACCCGGCGCTGCCGCAGCCAGTACAGGGCGATGCGCTGGACCGCCTGCGCAGCGTGACCGCCGCGCAGCTCTCCGACCCTGATTTCGGCTTCCAGATGCTGCTGCCGGACGATGCCGACGTGACGGCGCGGGCCGGCGCGCTGTTTGCGTGGTGCCGGGCGTTCCTGGGCGGCTTCGGGCTGGCGGTGGGCGACAAGCCGCTGTCAGAGGAAGGGCAGGAGGCGCTGGGTGACCTTGCCAATCTGGCCGCTGCGCAGGTGGACGAGGTGGATCCGGAAAGTGACGAGGAATCGCTGGCCGAGATCGAGGAATACCTGCGGGTGGCGGTCTTGCTGCTGCACGCCGATTGCGCGCTGGGGCCGCGCAGCCGCCAGCGCCTGCACTGAGCGCGCTGCATGCAGCCGATGACCGCCACCTGGCGCAAGCTGCTGGCGCGCAGGCGCAGGCAGTTGATGCAGGCTGCAGGCGACGGCGCGATCCTGATCCTGCCCGCCGCGCCGGAACGCATCCGCAGCCATGACACCCATTACCCGTATCGGCAGGATTCCGATTTCTGGTACCTGACCGGCTTCGACGAACCCGAGGCCGTACTGGTGCTGGTGCCGGGCCGTCGTCACGGCGAATCCATCCTGTTCTGCCGCGAGCGCGACCCGGAGCGCGAAGGCTGGGACGGCCCGCGCCTTGGCCCGGAAGGTGTGGTCGATGTGCTGGGCGTGGACGATGCCTATCCGGTGTCGGACATCGACGACATCCTGCCTGGCCTGCTGGAAGGCCGCCGCCGCGTGCATTACCACCTGGGCCGCGATGCCGACTTCGACCTCAAGCTGATCGGCTGGCTCAACCGCGTGCGTGCGCAGGCGCGGCAGGGTGCGCAGCCGCCGCAGGAGTTCCTGGAACTGGGGCATCTGCTGGACGAGATGCGCCTGTTCAAGTCGGCGGAAGAAGTGAAGCTGATGCAGCAGGCCGCCGACATCAGCGTGGCCGCGCACCGGGCGGCGATGCGCGCGGCGCGTCCCGGCATCCACGAATACGAACTGCAGGCACAGATCGAGCACGTGTTCCGCATGCACGATGCACAGCCGGCCTACGGCAGCATCGTAGGGAGCGGTGCCAACGCCTGCGTGCTGCACTACAAGGCCAACCGGGCGAAGTCACGCGATGGTGATCTTGTCCTCATTGATGCCGGCGCGGAGTTTCGCGGCTACGCCGCCGACATCACCCGCTGCTTCCCGGTCAACGGCCGTTTCAGCAAGGAGCAGCGCGCCCTGCACGATCTGGTCTGCGCGGCGCAGGCCGCTGCACTGGCGCAGGCACGGCCCGGTGTTCGCTATGAAGCCGGCCACGAAGCGGCGGTGGCCACGCTCACCGAAGGCCTGCTGTCACTGGGCCTGCTGAAAGGCACGCTGAAGGCGGCGCTGGGCAGTGGTGACTACAAGCGCTATTACCGCCACAAGACCGGGCACTGGCTGGGGCTGGATGTACACGACGTTGGCGAATACCGCATCGACGGTGAATCGCGCCTGCTCGAACCCGGCATGGTGTTCACCATCGAGCCGGGTCTTTACGTGCCAGCAGGTGATGCCAGCGTGCCTGCCAAGTGGCGGGGCATCGGCATCCGTATCGAGGACGACGTCCTCATCACCGCAGCTGGCCACCGCGTGCTGACCGATGCGCTGGAGCGCGGTGCGGATGAAGTGGAAGCGTTGATGGCGGGGTGACCAACTTCCTCCCCTTCTTGAAGGGGAGGGTTGGGGTGGGGTTGATTTGCTGCGACGTGCGAACCCCCTCCCGGCCTCCCCCTGCAGGCAGGGGGAGGAGAAACGCCCGGCTATGCCGCAAACGCCTCGCGCGTCAGGTTGAGCGGTTCGCCTTCGGTGCAGACCACATCGTCCTCGATGCGGATGCCGCCATAGGGCTTGAACGCCTCGACGCGATCCCAGTCAACGGCATCGCTCAAACCCTTCTGCTTCAACTCGTCCAGCAGCATGTCGATGAAGTAGATGCCAGGTTCGATGGTGACGACCATGCCCGGTTCCAGCACGCGGGTCAGCCGCAGGTAGGGATGGCCTTCGGGTTTCGCGATGGTGCCGCCTGCATCGGAGGCGGCGAAACCGGCTACGTCGTGTACCTGCAGGCCGATGCCGTGGCCGATGCCATGCGGGAAGAACGCGCTGCTCACGCCGCTTGCCAGCGCGTCTTCCGGCGACACCTTGATGACGCCGAAGTCGCGCAGGATCGCTGCCAGCGCGATGTGCGCATCAATGTGCAACTGCTTGTAATCGAAGCCGGCGCGCACCGCATCGCACATCTTCAGCTGCGCGGCATCCAGCGCCGCGATCATCGCCGCGAACTCGTCGTCCTGTGCCGAATAGGTGCGGGTGATGTCGCAGGCATAGCCGCCGAAACTGGCACCGGCGTCGATCAGGAAGCTGCGCACCGGCTTGGGCGGCACGCGGTCGCGGTCGGTGTAATGCAGCACCGCGCCGTGTTCGTTGAGGCAGACGATGTTGCCGTAGGGCAGGTAGTTGGCGTCCTGTCCTGCGGCCTGGCAATAGGCCAGATGGATGCCGAACTCGCTGCTGCCCGCGCGGAAGGCGCGCTCGGCGGCGCGATGCGCGCGCGCGCCGATGCGGCTGGCTTCGCGCATCATCGCCACTTCATACGGCGTCTTGTACGCGCGGTGGTATTCGAGGTACTGCACCACCGGCGCGGGATTGTTCGGCGCGTAGCCACCCAGCGCGCTCTGCGGCTCGCCAAGGATGGCGCAGCGTGCGGCATCCGGCAGGTGCTGCGCGGCCTCTTCCGGCGTGCGGATGACGATGATGTCGAACTGCTCCACCCAGTAGCCGCTGGGCGCTGCCGGCACCACATGCCAGTAGTCGTGCGGCTGCAGGAACAGCAATTTTGGCTTGGCGCCGGGAGTGATGACCAGCCAGCTTCCCGGTGCGCGCGTCAGCGGCAGCCAGGCCTTGAACTGCGGGTTCACCGCATAGGGATAGTCGCGGTCGTCGAAAAACTGGTAGTGCAAGCTGCCGCTGGGGACGACGAGGTGGTCGAAGCCGCCGCGCCGCAGGGCTTCGGCGGTGCGCGCCTGCAGGGTGTCGAGGTGTTGCGGGTAGAGGCTGGCGAGGGATGGAAGCATGGCGGCGGGCCCGATGGTCTGGTGGCGAAGCCGCAATTGTCGCCCAGCACCGCCACCACCGCAGGTGCCGGAAGCCCTGTCAGTCTTCCTTGTTGGATGCGGGCTCGTTCGGTGCCTGTTCCGCCCAGCGACGCAGGCGACCGGTGGCGTCCGCCGACAGGCCAAGGAAGCGCAGGCCGATCCAGTGCTGGCCGGGTGCGCCGGCGGCGTCCTGCCACAGCACGTGCGCGCCGGTTTCCAGCGGCTGCGCTGCGCCGACTTCGTCCGGCAGGATGAAGCGGAACTGGTACAGCGCGTCATCGACCAGCGCGCGGTTGGCGATCAGCAGCATGCCACCCACCGACAGGTTGCCGAGGTAGCCGACGGTCTGCTCGGTGATGGTGTCGAACACGTCCACCATGCCGGGCACGGCACGGCGTGGCTGGCGGCGCGCTTCAATCCCCATTGCCGTTCTCCGCCTGATCCTGTTGCTGTGCCTGCTGTTCTGCGGGTGCCTGGGTTGCCGGTGCGTCGGTTGCAGCCGGTGGCTGCGTGCCGGCTTCGGCCTGTTCCGGCGGCGCTTCCGCTTCATCGGCGGTGCGTTGCAGGTTGACGGTGGTGGCCTGCCACGCGGTTTCGGCGGGCGAGGTGTCGTCATCCAGCAATTGCATGCGGCCCTCGGCCAGCCTGCGCGCCAGTCCATCCAGATCATCGCCGGCAATGCGGATGCCGCGCCGGTTGACCAGCAGCGCCTGCCCGGTGTGCGGGCTGACCCAGGCCAGACGCCGCCGCACTGGCTTGCCGGCTTCGTCATGCAGGTCAACCCAGACGGCATCCTGCAGGGCGACCAGACGATCACGCGCGTCCTGTTCCGGCTGCGTGCGCGCACGCCACGCACTTGCGCCGGCACCTGCGGCATTGCCTTCGCCCAGCCGCGCGCGGGCGCGCAGCTGCATCAGCAGTTCGGTGCGCGATGCCAGCCCGGCGTCTTCGGCATTGCCGTTGGCCAGCTGCCGGGCGATCGCCAGCGCATCGTCGGCGTGGTAGCCCACCTGCTCCAGCGATGCCTGCAGGCGCGCGATGAAGCCGGCGTATGCAGCCTTCTGCGCGTTGCCGGTGCTGGCATCGACGATGCGCGCCGTTGCATCCAGTGCGTCCTGCCACGCATCGGATTGCTCGCCGTTGCGCAGGAAAGTCAGCGACAGCACATCGGCCCAGGCCTGCTCCAGCAGGATTTTCTGGAAGCGCGGCAGTTCACGGCCCTTGTGCAGACGCTTGATTTCGGCGGCGGCGCGCTGGCGGGCGATTTCCAGCTTGTCGCGGCCGCGCGCAGCGTCCACCTGCCGGCGCTCGGCCATCTCGGCCTTGCGCAGCAGCGCTTGCAGGCCGGACTGCAGCGCGTGGTTGGCTTCGATGAAGCTGTCCAGATTGCTTTCGTTGTCTTCCTGGATGCCGGCCACGGCGCGTTGCAGCAGGCCTAACCACTGCGGATCAAGGTCATCTTCCGGCAGCCAGCGCGCACCCGCCAGCGAGACCGCGGCCAGCAACTGGCGCGCCGGATGGCGTGCATCCTCGAAGAAGCGCTGGTCGCGCAGGGCGATCTGCAGCAGCGGCAGGCGCAGGTGATCGACCATCGCGTCGCCCGGACTGGGCTTGCGCATTTCGCGCTGCAATTGCGACAGGAACAGGGCCAGCAGTTCGAAGATGTCGTTGTCGGCTTCCGACAGCGCCACGCCGCGGCCGTGCAACTGGCGAGCCTGCGCCAGCAGGATCTGCCGATAACCGGCGATGGTGTCGGCGCGGGTGGCGGTGCTGCGCATGCGGCGCAGCGTGGTCAGCACTTCCTCGCGATCCAGTATTTCGCGCTTGCGCTCATCCTTGCCGACCAGGCTGGGCGGCAGGTTTTCGCCCTGACCCGGCTGGCGCAGCTTGGTGAGCAGCTTGCCGCGCCGCCGCAGCAACTGCTGCAGCATGGTGAAGACGAGGGTGACCACCTGATCGGCGCTGCCACCACCACCCGCGCCGGGCACGCCACCTGCGATGCCGATGCCGCCAGCGCCGCCGTCGCCACCACCAATCCCGATGCCGCCCACGCCACCGCCACCACCGGCACCACCACCACCACCACCACCAATTCCGACGCCGCCAACGCCGCCAGCGATGCCGATGCCACCCACACCGCCGCCGGCACCCGCAATGCCAATGCCGCCAACACCACCGGGAATGCCGACACCGACGCCGCCGGGCATGCCCACGCCGCCCGCAACACCACCCACCATCGGCACACCGGCGACCATGGTCCCCGTGCCGGCAACACCGGCAACGCCGGCAATCGGTACGCCCACTGCGCCCGGGGTTCCCGCCGCACCGGTGGCTGCGCCCGGTGTGCCCTGACCCGGCGCGACATGCGCCGAAGGCTGCCGCAACCGGTACGGCACGAAGCTCAGGTGCGGCAGGATGCCTTCCTGCACCAGCGTCACGTTCAATGCGTCGAGGATCGCCGGGTAGGCGGTCATCAGCATTTTTTCGAACTGCCGCAGCAGTTCGCTGCGCGCCTGCTGCGACACTTCCAGCGTATCCATCGCACTGGCCAGCGCGCGGCACAGCGCGTGCGGGCCCAGCGGCAGGTCGCGGCCTTCCAGCGCGGGCGAGCCCGCCAGCACGCCGAAGCGCTGACTCATCAACTGCAGGCTCAGGCTGTTGCGCGACTCGATGCGGCTGGCCAGATTCGCCAGTTGCGCATGGTCACCGATCGAGCCCTCGTCGGCCAGGCTCAGCTTGTGGGCGGTGATTTTGGGGGCGGGTTCGTCCTCGTCTTCCTTGCCGGCGTCCCGCAGGCTGGCAAGGCCGGCTTCCATTTCAGCCATGAAGCGGGTGCTGAATGCCGGGATGCCCTGCAACAGGTTGCGCATCGACACGAACCGCGAGATTTCCATCCGCGACTCGTGGGGTGATGCCGGCAGTTCCGACAGCGCCTGCTCGGTGTCCTTCAGGAGTTGCGGCAGGCGGCGGGAGAAATCGCCATCCAGATCCGCCAGCAGGCGTTCCAGCACCTTCTGGACACGACGCGGCAGCGTGGCCTGTGCCAGCGTCGGCAGATCATTGGTGGTGGAAGCGACTGCGGCCATCGATGCCCCCCTGCTCTCCGGCGAATCTCCCAATGGTATGGGGTGCGCCCCCGTGGCTCAATGGCCCGGCGCGGGGCCTGATCCGGAAATTGCGGTTCTAGGGCAGGAACAGGCCGATCACGTCATTCGTGAACCGCCGGCCCAACTCGGTGGGGCGCAGCCGGTCTGCTTCGGCTTCCAGCCAGCCGTTCTGGCGGGCCTTGGCAAGTTGCCCGTCGATGGCGGCGCGCGGCAGACCAGTACGCGCCTCGAACATCGCCATCGGTACACCCGCGTTCAGGCGCAGCGCATTCAGCATGAAGTCGAAGGGCAGGCGTTCCGCCGTCAGGGTTTCATCACCGCCGATGGCGTCCGCCGTGCCGGCCTTCGCAAGATAGTGCGCCGGGTGCTTCAGTTTCCAGCGCCGCAACACCTGCTGCTGCGCGCCCAGGGTCAGCTTGGCGTGCGCGCCCGCGCCGATGCCCAGGTAATCGCCGAACTGCCAGTAGTTCAGGTTGTGCCGGCACTGGTGGCCTTCGCGGGCATAGGCGCTGACTTCGTATTGCGCGAAACCGGCATCGGCCAGCCGCGCCTGACAGGCTTCCTGCATGTCCCAGGCACTGTCCTCGTCGGGGATGCCATCGGGCACGCGCGCGGCGAACACGGTGTTCGGCTCCAGCGTGAGCTGGTAATGGCTGATGTGGGTGGGCTGCAGGGTGATGGCGCGTTCGATGTCGTCCAGCGCCATCGCCAGCGTTTGCTGCGGCAGCGCGTACATCAGGTCAAGGTTGAAATTGTCGAAGCCTGCATCCCGCGCAGCCTGCACCGCGCGCTGTGCATCAGCGCTGGAATGGATGCGGCCCAGCCGCTGCAGGCAGGCATCGTCGAATGTCTGCACGCCGAAGCTGAGCCGGTTCACGCCGGCGGCGCGATAGCCCGCGAACGGGCCGTGCTCCACGGTGCCGGGGTTGGTTTCCAGGGTGATCTCGACATCGGGCGCGAAGCGCAGGCGCGCGCTGGCCTGCTGCAGGAAGCGGTCGATGACCGCAGGCGGAAACAGGCTGGGCGTGCCGCCGCCGAAGAACACGCTATGAACCGTGCGGCCCCAGGCCAGCGGCAGGTCGAAATCAAGATCGGCAAGCAGGGCATCGACGTAGCCGTCGAAGTCAGGCGCGCCGCCGCGTGCCTCGTGCGAATTGAAATCGCAATACGGGCATTTGCGCACGCACCAGGGCAGATGCACGTAGAGTGACAGGGGCGGGGTGGTCAGCATCGGTTCTTTGCTCGTCATTCCCGCGAAGGCGGGAATCCATGGACTTTGGCTCTTGTTGCGCGATAAAGACAACGTCCTTGGATTCCCGCCTTCGCGGGAATGACGGTGGCGGACTACAGGAGCCGCTCCCGCAGCTTCACAAGCGCCAGCCCGCGATGGCTGTCGCGATTCTTCGCGTCCGCAGGCAGTTCCGCCGCGCTGCACCCATGGGCAGGCGAGAAGAACACCGGGTCATAGCCGAATCCGTTCGCGCCTTGCCGCGCATGCAGGATGTGGCCTTCCCACACGCCTTCGGCGATCAGCGGCATCGGGTCGTCCGCGTGGCGAACGAGCGCCAGCACGCAGACAAAGCGCGCGCTGCGTGCGTCATCGGCCACGCCGTCGAGTTTGCGCAGCAGTTTGTCGATATTTGCTTCGCTGTCGCCATGCACGCCTGCGTAGCGCGCCGAATACAGTCCCGGTGCGCCGTGCAGCGCATCGACGCAAAGACCGGAATCGTCGCCCAGCGCAGGCAGGCCGGTGGCGCGGGCGGCATGGCGGGCCTTGAGGATGGCGTTTTCGACGAAGCTCAGGCCGGTTTCCTCGGCATCGACCACGCCGAATTCGGACTGCGCGTGAAGCTCGAACGCTTCGCCCAGCAAATCCCGCAGCTCCGCCAGCTTGCCGGCGTTGGAGGAGGCGAGGACGAGTTTCATGGCGCTGCGAGTGCCGCCTGCTGCGCCGCGAACAACTCGCCGCAGCCCTTTTCCGCCAGCGCCAGCAGCGCATCCAGTTCATCGCGGCGGAAGGCATGGCCTTCGGCGGTGCCCTGCAATTCGATGAAGCCGCCGCCGTCGTTCATCACCACGTTCATGTCGGTGTCGCAAGCGCTGTCTTCGGCATAGTCCAGATCCAGCACCGGCACGCCGCGATAGATGCCGGCTGACACCGCAGACACCGCACCGATGATCGGATTCTTCGTGAGTTCCTTCTTCGCCTGCAGCCAGCGCACCGCATCCACCAGCGCCACGTAAGCGCCAGTGATCGCGGCGGTGCGGGTGCCGCCATCGGCCTGCAGCACGTCGCAGTCCAGCGTGATGGTGCGTTCGCCCAGCGCCGCGCGATCCACGCAGGCGCGCAGCGAACGACCAATCAGGCGCTGGATTTCCAGCGTGCGTCCGCCCTGCTTGCCGCGCGATGCCTCGCGGTCGGAACGGGTATGGGTGGAGCGCGGCAGCATGCCGTATTCGGCGGTCACCCAGCCTTCGCCCTTGCCGCGCAGGAAGCCGGGCACCTTGTTGTCGATGCTGGCGTTGCACAGCACGCGAGTATCGCCAAAGCTCACCAGCACCGAGCCTTCGGCGTGGCGGGTGAAACCGCGCTGGATGGAAACAGCGCGCATCTGCTCGGGCGCGCGGCCGCTCGGGCGGGCAACAGTCATGGGGATTGGCGCAGGAAGCCGGCACGCGGCGGGGCGCTAGATTACCATTCGCCCTTCGTTTCCCTTGGGTTTGTGCGCACGATGTCGATCCGCAGCATGACCGCCTACGCCGCCGGCGAGCGCGCCACCGCATGGGGCGTGCTCGGCTGCGAACTGCGCGCGGTCAACCATCGCTTCCTTGAACTGGGCGTGCGCCTGCCCGATGAACTGCGCGCGCTGGAACCGCAGCTGCGCGAGCGCGTTGCCTCGCGCATCTCGCGCGGCAAGCTGGATCTGGTCATGCGCCTGCGCAGCAGCAACGGTGGCGATGCCTTGCAGGTCGATGACGCGCTGGTGGCCCGGTTGGGTGAGCTTGCGACCGGCATGTATCCGCGCTTTCCCGGCTTGCGCGTGGAGTTCACCGAACTGCTGCAATTCCCAGGCGTGCTGCAAACGCAGGGTGTCGATGCCGACGCCCTGCAATCCGAGGCGCTGGCCCTGCTGGACACGGTGCTGGACGGCTTCGTCCAAGCACGCGAACGCGAAGGCGGCAAGCTTGCAGCCGTGATTCTGGAACGCGCCGACGGCATCGCTCGCATCGCCGCCGAGGTGCGCACGCTGGTGCCGCAAATCCGCGCCGGCCAACGCCAGAAACTGCAAGCGCGCTTGGCCGATCTTGCGCAGCCGCTCGATCCGGGCCGGCTGGAACAGGAACTGGTGATCTGGCTGCAGAAACTCGATGTCGATGAGGAGCTTGATCGTCTCGACAGCCACCTGTCCGAACTGCGCCGCATCTTCAAGGGCAGCAAGGAACCGGCAGGCCGCCGCCTCGACTTCCTGCTGCAGGAGTTCAACCGCGAGGCCAACACACTGGGCAGCAAGTCGGTCGATGCCCGCACCAGCAACGCCGCGGTGGAACTGAAGGTGCTGATCGACCAGATTCGCGAGCAGATTCAGAACATAGAATGATGTCGAAGACCGGGCATCCTGCCGCGGCTTCGACCTGCGGCCCGAAAAGCGCGGTTTCCGGGCCGCAGCGCCGTCGCTTCGCGTCGGCGTCGGCATATCCCTGTGCCGAATTGCGAGTGAAGGAACATAGTTGATGCGCGGAACCCTCTACATCGTCGCCGCGCCTTCGGGCGCCGGGAAATCCAGCATCGTCAACGCGGTGCTGGCGCGTGATCCGAACATCTGCCTGTCGATCTCGTTCACCTCGCGCCAGCCGCGACCCGGCGAGCGCCATGCCGAGCACTACAACTTCGTCAGCGCTGGGGAGTTCGAGGCGATGGTCGAAGCCGGCGACTTCTTCGAGCACGCGCTGGTGCATGGCGACTGGAAGGGCACCGCACGGCAGTCGGTGGAGCCGCAACTGGCGGCGGGCCGTGACGTGTTGCTGGAGATCGACTGGCAGGGCGCGCGGCAGGTGCGGGCCAGGATTCCCGATGCGGTCAGTGTGTTCATCCTGCCGCCCTCACGCGCCGCGTTGGAGGAGCGCATGCGCAAGCGCGGGCAGGACAGCGAGGAGGTCATCCAGCGTCGTCTGGCCGCCGCGCGCGAGGAGATGAGCCATTACGGCGAGTTCGACTACGTGATCGTCAACGAGGTGTTCAACACGGCCGTGGACGAGATGTGCAGCATCTTTACCGCCAGCCGGCTGCGCAAGGATGCGCAAGTCGCGCGGCATGCGCGGTTGATTACCTCGCTGCTGGTCGATCCCTAGGCCGTCCGCATCCTATACTCGTCGCCATCCCATTTCCGCCAAGGGGAATCACGATGGCATCTGCACTCGCTTTCATCCTGCTGGTCGCCGGCATCATCCTGTTGTTCAAGACCGTGCGGATGGTGCCGCAGGGTTACGAGTGGACGGTGGAGCGCTTCGGCAAGTACACCCGCACGCTTGATCCCGGCCTGCATTTCCTGGTGCCGATCATTTACGGCGTGGGCCGCAAGGTGAACATGATGGAGCAGGTGCTGGAAGTGCCCAGCCAGGACGTCATCACCAAGGACAATGCGGTGGTGCGCGTCGATGGCGTGGTGTTCTTCCAGGTGCTGGACGCGGCCAAGGCGGCATACGAAGTGGCCAACCTGGAGGTTGCCACCATCGCGCTGGTGCAGACCAACATCCGCACCGTGATTGGCTCGATGGATCTGGACGAATCACTGAGCCAGCGCGAGACCATCAACGCCAAGCTGTTGAACGTGGTGGATCACGCCACCAATCCGTGGGGGATCAAGGTCACCCGCATCGAGATCAAGGACATCCAGCCACCGCAGAACCTGGTGCAGTCGATGCAGCAGCAGAAGATGGCCGAGCAGAACAAGCGCGCGGCGATCCTCGATGCGGAAGGTGTGCGCCAGTCCGAGATCCTGCGCGCCGAAGGCGAGAAGCAGGCGGCGGTGCTGGAGGCCGAGGGCCGCAAGGAGGCTGCCTTCCGCGATGCCGAAGCGCGCGAGCGCCTGGCCGAGGCCGAGGCCCGGGCCACCCAGATGGTGTCGGACGCGATTTCCGGCGGCAACGTGCAGGCGATCAACTACTTCGTCGCGCAGAAGTACATCGAGGCGTTCAAGTCGCTGGCCGAGGCACCCAACCAGAAGTTCGTGATGATGCCGATGGAATCCAGCGGCATCATCGGCTCGCTGGCCGGCATCGCCGAATTGGCGAAGGAAGCGCTGGATCGCCCGGCGGTCAAGCCGGCGGCGGCACCGAAGCAGGGGAATTGAGCATGCGCTGGGACGTGTTCGCATGGGCAGCGTTCGCGCTGCTGCTGTTCGCCGCCGAAGCGCTGGCACCCGGTGCCTTCATGCTGTGGCTGGGTTTCGCAGCGGCGGCGGTGTTCATCGGCGTGTTGCTGATCCCGGGCATGCCGGTGCTGGTGCAGGTGGCCGCGTTCGTCGTGCTCAGCTTCGTCTCCATCCAGATTTACCGACGCTGGTTCCGCGGCACTGGCGCGCAAACCGACAAGCCGCTGCTCAACCGCCGCGCGGAGCAGAACATCGGCACGGTCGCGCCGCTGGATCTGGCGATCGTCGCGGGCCGTGGCCGGATCAAGCTGGGCGATGCCTATTGGCAGGTGGAAGGCCCGGATCTGCCGGTGGGCACGCCGGTGCGCGTGGTCGCGGTGGACGGCATGACATTGAAGGTGCAGGAAGCATAGGGTGGGATGAATCCCACCCTATGATGTTGGGGCATCGGCGATAATGTGCGGCTCCAAACACGGATCACGCGCATGACCAACAAGACCATCCTCAACGAAACCCACCGCGCGCTGGGCGCGAAGATGGTCGATTTCGGCGGCTGGGACATGCCGATCCATTACGGTTCGCAGATCGACGAGCATCATCAGGTGCGCCGCGACACCGGCATGTTCGACGTCAGCCACATGACCGTGGTGGACCTGACCGGCGCGCGCACCCGCGCGTTCCTGCGCTACCTCGTTGCCAACTCGGTGGACAAGCTGCAGAAGCCGGGCAAGGCGCTGTACACCGCAATGCTCAATCCGCAGGGCGGCGTCATCGACGACCTGATCGTCTATTTCATGTCCGAGGACTGGTTCCGGCTGGTGGTCAATGCCGCCACCCGCGACAAGGATCTGGCGTGGATCACGCAGCAAGCCAAGGCGTTCGATGTCGAAGTCCGCGAGCGTCCCGAGTTCGGCATGGTCGCGGTGCAGGGCCCGAACGCGCGCGAGAAGGTGATCGGCCTGCTGCGCGGGGAGGACCGCGCGCCGGTATCCAAGCTGGCCCGTTTCAGCGCACGCGAGGCACAGACGACCGGCGGCGTTGACGTGTTCGTCGCCCGCACCGGCTACACCGGCGAGGACGGTTTCGAGGTGATCGTGCCGGAGGCGCAAACCGTCGCGTTCTGGAACGCACTGCTGGACGCTGGCGTGAAGCCGGCCGGCCTCGGCGCGCGCGACACCTTGCGGCTGGAAGCCGGCATGAACCTCTACGGACAGGACATGGATGACACCGTCACTCCGTGGGAGGCCGCGCTTGGCTGGACGGTGGCATTGGATGAAGGGCGTGACTTCATTGGCCGTGCCGTGCTGGAAGCGCAGAAGGCCGATGGCAATGCGCGCCAGATGATCGGTCTGGTGATGGACGAGAAGGGCGTGCTGCGCCACGGCCAGAAAGTGCTGGCTGCCTGTGGCGAGGGGGAAATCCTGTCCGGCACGTTCTCGCCGACCATCGGCAAGGCGATCGCCTTCGCTCGCATCCCTGCAGGTGAGCCGGGCGACGTGCGCGTGGACATCCGTGGCCGCGAAGTACCGGTGCGCGTGGTCAAGTTCCCGTTCGTCCGCGACAACACCATCCAGCCGGGCATCTGAACTTTCCGCTCCGGCTTCGCTAGACTTTCCCCATCCCTCCACCGCAGCGCGACCAAGGAATCCCCCGATGAGCGAGATCCCCGGCGACCTCAAGTTCCTCAAATCCCACGAATGGGCCCGCGTCGAAGGCGATGGCCGTGTCACCGTGGGCATTTCCGACCACGCGCAGGGCCTGCTTGGCGACCTTGTGTATGTCGAACTGCCGAACGTCGGCGACACCGTTGAGGCGGGCAATGCCTGCGCCGTGGTGGAGTCGGTGAAGGCGGCGTCCGACGTGTATGCGCCGGTCAGTGGCAAGGTGGTCGAGGTCAACGCCGTGCTGGCCGACAAGCCGGAGACCATCAACGAGGACGCCTACGGCGACGGCTGGCTGTTCGTGCTGGAAATCGACGACGCCGAACAGCTCAACGAACTGCTCGATCCGGACGCCTACGGCGAATTGCTGGAAGACGACGAACACTGATCGTCTGCACTCTTCGCAGCATCAGAACCCGCGCCGGCAACGGCGCGGGTTCTTTGTTTCTGGCGTCGCGCGTGCGGAAAAGTTCGCGCAGTTTTCGCGCAAACGCGCTTGTGCGATGCCAAAACGGAGGCTTGCCTGCAACCTCGCTCATCCTGCGTTTGGCTCGTCCTGCGTCGAGTCGAAACGATGTTCGTACCGCGATGCGCGCGCATGCATCGAAACATG
The DNA here is from genome assembly GCF_047606765.1 of Thermomonas sp. GTDB lineage: Bacteria > Pseudomonadota > Gammaproteobacteria > Xanthomonadales > Xanthomonadaceae > Thermomonas. The sequence goes on from NZ_JASGED010000012.1 coordinate 64,891, forward strand.
CCGATGCGATGAAACCCGCATCATTGCTTGCGTGCAGCCATGTTCGATGTTTCGTTTCATTGCATTGAACGTGCATCGTGCGCATGCGTAGCGGCATCGCCAGCACGCGCGACACGCGGCGGCATCGGCGGCGCATGAAAAAACTTCGCGCAAGATTGTTGACAGTGGAAAAAACCGTGATTAGGTTTCGCCCAGCGGACACCTACTACGGAAACGAGTGAGCAAGCAAGACGCGAAGGTTGGCAACACCACATCGAACTCCACCAGCAACATCGAACGGTGGGCGAAGGTGATCTGTCCTTCTCCGAAACGCTTCTCCAGCGCAACCGTCGAAGTGTCCATGCCGGGAACCTGCAGCGCATCGCGCCGCAGGTTTTTTGATGGGTGGGGAACCCATCGTAGGCAAGGCATCCGTTCCGGCGCGCGCGTCGCGCCGGCGGTCGATCACGGGTCCGATACCCGTGGCGTGTTTCCAAACTGGGCTTGACTGATTTACCCATCTGACGAGGAGCCATACCATGGCCGTTAAGAAAGCTGCAAAGAAGCCTGCCGCCAAGAAGGCGGTGAAGAAGGTCGCCAAGAAACCGGCGGCGAAGAAAGTTGCAAAGAAGGCAGTGAAGAAGGCTGCCAAGAAGCCCGCCGCCAAGAAGGCGGTGAAGAAGGTTGCGAAGAAGGCCGTCAAGAAGGCTGCCAAGAAGGTCGCCAAGAAGCCGGCTGCCAAGAAGGTCGCGAAGAAGCCTGCTGCCAAGAAGGCTGCGAAGAAGCCAGCCGCCAAGAAGGCTGCGAAGAAGCCGGCTGCCAAGAAGGCCGCCAAGAAGCCTGCTGCCAAGAAGGCTGCGAAGAAGGCCGCTGCGGCTCCGGCTGCGATCACGCCGACCCTGTAAGCCAAACCGCGACCGGATCGGGTGCTGCCCGATCTGGCGCTGTGATGTCACTGAAGGCCCTTCCCGTTGCCCAGGCGGGAGGGGTTTCTTTTGGTTCTTCACCGAAGTCCGGGGATTGGCATCAAAAAGGAACGGCAGATCCGGGTGAAGATGTTTGTGTCGAGCAAACGTCCAATCCGGAGCCACCGTTCCCATGTCAGATGGTAAAGCCTGCC
>NZ_JASGED010000013.1:0-3291 GCF_047606765.1 Thermomonas sp.
AGTGGCTAAGGTGTTCGAGCCGCGTTTGCTGCTGACTGGAGTTTGGCTTGGCTTTATGGGGGCATGGCTACTGCCGAACATGATCTCAGATGACAACAATCCATTCTTATCCATTGTTGACGTGATCGCGCAGAGCGGAATTGGCCCCGTACCGACCCCAGCCATTTTGCTGGGAGTCGCCGGCATCCTGATCGTGGCCGCAAACATGTTTCGCATTCGGGAAATCAAGAACGCCAATATGAGCAAGAGATCGAAGTGAAGAAGAAAACTTCTGTACTCAACTCGTGGAGAAGAGTGGAGAATTGACTGGAAACTTGGCTTACTGGACCTGGTGCACCTGGCAAGCCCTCTACCGGCACCGATATTTGGAGTTTGATATGGCAACGACATTTTTCTATGGAAAAGGCAACATCGCGAATTCTCCCGAGCTGCGGCGACTGACGAGCAACAACACAGGCGAGGAGTTCGATGTGGCTAGCGTCCGGGTTTTCTTTGGTCGCTACGGCAGAGATGAGAACGGTGATATTCAGCAGAAGGGTGGCTTTTGGCGTGAGGTAGTCATCTATGGGCAAAAAGCGATTGATGTGGCCAAGCATCTGCGTAAAGGCGCTCGTGTTCTGGTCTCGGGAGAAGAACAGGAGTTTTATACAAAGGATGACAAAGAGCGCGCCAACCCAATCATCAAGATTGTGGCAGAGGATGTAGCACTGCTGCTCACGCGGATTGAGAAAGTGGTGTTCGTGCAACCGGCACAGCGGCGTGAACAAGGTGAACGGCAGGCACCCCAGGGAGGGGATACATCCCACCCATTGGATGAAGAAATTCCCGTCTGAGCACCCCCTATCGACACATCAGAAAAACGAAGCCTATTCAAAGTTCGAGAGATTGGCTGGAAAGATTGAATGCATGCCAGGCATTTGATGCATTCAAAATAATCAGGGAAGTGAATTGCTTTTCTCCTTGCGATCAAGGGTCGTCGCCAGACCATATTCATAAAATGTCGCAGGAGATGGAATGTTTTTTGTATCAGGGTATTCCAACCAAGAATTCAAGATTGACTCAGGGATAGACCGGCCATGCATCATGCTCAAGCTGCTGCAGCTCGGTCCTGAAAGCATTGAGCGCCTGGTGCAAATCACTGGATGGAACGAATCTGTCGTCCAGCAGGTTTTGCTGGAGCTGATCGCGGCCAACCAGGTCAGGTGCCGTGGCTTGCGAGGCCACAAGCGCTATGCGCTGCGAGAAACCAATACCGGGCGGTCGGCATGACATCGGTGCCACGCCCTCTTACGCTCAAACCCATCTCGCTGCAGCCGCCAGAGCTGCTGGTGCGCGCCGTGGCCGATGGCCGGCGGGTGGGATTGCAGCTTCATCATGTCCCGGGCCTGAGTCGTCCCCTGGCTGATTTCGATGCGTGGTGGAGCCCCGGTCGACGCATGTGGCTGCTGGAGACGCGGCCGGCCGACCAGTTGGTCGAGTTGCTGCGGGCCGCGTATGCGGGGCAGCACGTCGACCTGGCCGAGGCTGATGTGATGTTGCGTGCGGCGCTGGCCGCGCCCGATGCCCATCACTTCGTGCAGTTGCTCGATGTGCAAGTTTTCCCGCTGGCCAAGGGCGATTTGAGCCGTGGCCGCTGGGCCGTGAGCGTCGCGTTTGACCCGCTGTGCTCGCGCGTCATGCGCAGCCTGGGCGGCTATTTCCACAAGCATGCGTCGGCCTGGCAGGTACGTGCGGGACCCGACGAGATCATGGCGCGCCTGCAGGCCATTGCGGGCGTCGCGGCCGAGTTTGTGTTCGTGCATGAGCAGCCCGTTGTGCTTGAAGATCTGTCGAGTTCAAGCACGTCCGCCAGCCCGATCAAGGTGCCGGCCGCACCGCCTCCCCGGGGGGGAGATGCCGGCGGCGGGCCGGCGGAAGGTGCGGGGTTTCTTTCGACCGAGCGCGAGGCATCGGGCTACCTGCCGTACGACAAAGCGGCGATCCGCGCCCTGGTCGATGCCGGCGCGTTGCGGCACTACCAGGGCGTGGGTGTCGCGCACATGCTGCGCCAGACGGGTGCCTGCATGGGCGACGACATGGGGCTGGGCAAGAGCCGGCAAACCGTCGTGGCCACGCGCCTGGCCGCCGGCGCCGGCCGGGTTCTGATCGTGTGTCCAGCATCGCTGCGGCTCAACTGGGAGCGGGAGATCCGGATGGTCTACCCGGATGCCCGGGTCGGCATGGTGGGTGAGGACAGGATGAACACCTTGCGGGCCTGTGACTGGGTGATCGGCAACTACGAACGCATGGGCGGGCTTGTGCGCGAGACGGGGCTGGATTTCGCCGTCATGGCGATCGACGAGGCGCACTACCTGAAGGAGTACCAGAGCGGGCGCACGCGCAATGTCTTCCTGCTGTCGGCACGCATTCCACGCTGCTACGTGGTGACTGGCACGCCGCTGCTCAACCGCGAGATCGAGATGCACACGCTGCTGCGCATCACGGGCCACGCCCTGGGGCGCATGACGCTATCGGACTTCCGCAAGCGGTATGCCGGCAGCAGCGACAAGCGCGCCGAGCTGGCCGCGGCGATCAAGGGCTGGATGATCCGGCGCAGCAAGGCTGTGCTGACGGACCTGGGCAAGAAAGAGCGGCAACTGCGCTACATCTCGCCGGCCGAGGGCCTGGGCACGTATCAGGAGATCTACCGCGACATGGGCCTGCAGGCCATGCCCAAAATCGTCCGGCTACGCAAGACGCTGGAGGGGCTGAAGATTCCCTTCTTGGTCGAGACGGTCGAGGCCATGGGCGCTGACGACAAGATCATCATCTTCTGCGAGTACATGACCACCGTGGATGCGCTGAAACAGGCGCTGGCTGCGCTCAACGTCGGCTGTGTCAGCCTGGTGGGTTCGGATTCGGCAAAACGCCGCCAGGCGGCCGTGGATGCGTTCCAGGGTGATCCGGCCATCCGCGTGTTCATCGGCACGACGATGGCTGCTGGCGTGGGCATCACGCTGACGGCGGCGAACTTGGTTGCGTTTGCATCGCTGCCGTGGACACCGGCACTCACGCGCCAAGCCGAGGACCGGGCTTATCGGCTGGGGCAGAGACGCGACGTGTTGGTCCTGGTGCCCATCGTGCCGGGCACGATTGACGAAGGCGTGCTGCGACTGCAGGAGGGCAAGCGAAACACGGAGCTGGAGGTCATCGAAGCGGCGCAGATGGCATTGCCCGAGGAACAGCGGGAGGCAGTGAGGGAAATGCCAGCAGAAGTGTCGGAAGAGGAAGACGCCCTCTTGGCTGACTAGC
>NZ_JASGED010000014.1:0-18149 GCF_047606765.1 Thermomonas sp.
AACTCGTTCAGGGTCGTCTTGCTCAGTTCCATGTCGCTGCTCCTGCCGGTATCGCCGGCTGCGGGTCAAAGGGCAGTTACACAGTTCAATTTACAGACTCGATTGCCGATGCTTATGGCCGAGTGTCGGGTAATTTCCCTGCTTGTACAATCCTATTGCATTTTCAAGCTGAGCTTCCCTGAAACATGGGAAACAAATACGACGCCAATGCTTGCAATTGCAGACACACAAATCATGAATCCGACATCCATCTGCAAGCTGGATAGATAAAAAAATGCAAACAAAGCCGCCAATACGAAGCTAAATGCGGCGACAAGGAGCACCAAAAGATCATTTTTTTTAGACATTACGCAAGCTCCTTATTTAACAAACGGGGTAGCTTTCGCTACCCCGTTCGGGGCGAGGTTAATTATTCCTAAGGTACTGGAACGTAGCAACAGCGGACGCGCCTGCGGCAAGTACGCCAGCGGCCAAGGCCTCAGCGGCAATCGGAACAGCGAAGATGACAACAACTAGGCCGCCATCAATGTTTTCAACTTCATTCACATTAAGTTCGCGCACGGTAGCTTCCCCTTTAATCCGTTACCGATTCATAGATCACGTAGGCAGCCAGTCCGATCAACAGGCCAGCCCCTGTCCCAACAGCCGCGCCAATCAAAATCCTGGCGCCGACTTGAACAGCTACATTGGCCATGCCTCCGTCAACATCACCCGTTTCTCTCAAACTAAGCTCACGCATGCTACTTCTCCATCGATATAGCACAGTTCCCCTGCGCCACGGGTGCCGGAAATATCCCGGCGGTCTGGCTGCTCAGTGGAGGCCGGCTGTTTCCCTTCTTTCTTTGAGCGAATACAACGGCGCGCACATTCACTCGATCAGCGTTGCCCAGTATCAAGAACCTGTTGCGGAACGATGGTTGCGACATGCGATGGCAGCGCCCCGATGAGGAGATGCTGCTTTTTGCCTGTTGCAGTGACTGCCGTCAAGCCGGAAAACACGGAAAAACGTGCGTTTCGTCAATAGCGCGTCGGAATTACTGCTTGCTGTTCAATGACTTGTGGAGCAGTGCAAGCGAAACTGTACAAATTGATGTCAATATTGCTTGCACTGCGTCTAAACGCCTCACAGCTTGCCCGGATCTGATTGCGTACACTCGGGCGTTGCGGTTCGCCACGTACATGGACAAAAAGGCGCTGCCAGAGTTGCGGTCGGGCGAATGACTAGGTGTCCGGCTAGAATCGCCGCATGACGAAACATCCCCACGCATGACCCCCCTGCAGGCCATCGGCTGGCGTGAAACGCCGGCGTGGGCGGAACTGCTGGCCGCGCATCCGCAGGCGCGTCCGGCGCGCATCGTCGAACAGCATCGCAGCGGCTACCGGGTGGCGGAATCGGTCGATGTCGCGCATCCCGCCGAATCGCTGCCGGAATGGCAGCGCGCCGGCAGCTATCGCAAGGGCGAGACCAGCCCCGAGGCGCGCCCGGCGGTGGGCGATTGGGTACTGGTCGAAGGCGAGTCACCAAACAGTTTGCGCATCGTCGCCCTGCTGCCGCGTTTCTCCGCGATCAAGCGCGGTGCGGCGGGCGAGCATTACCGCCAGCAGGTGATCGCCGCCAACATCGACAGTGCCTTCGTGGTCTGCGGGTTGGATGCCGATTTCAATCCGCGCCGGATCGAACGATATCTATTGCTGATCGCAGGCTCCGGCGTGCAGCCGGTGGTGGTGCTGACAAAATCCGACAAGGACGGTGCGGATGCCGACGCTGCGCTGCACGAACTACATGCGCTTGGCGTGCCGGTGCATGCGGTGAATGCGAAGGATCGCGCCAGCGTCGCCGCGCTGGACACGTGGTTAGGCGAAGGCCGCTGCATCGTGCTGGTGGGCAGCTCCGGCGCGGGCAAGTCCACGTTGACGAATACATTGCTCGGCATCGAGAAGATGAAGACCGGCGAAGTGCGCGAAAGCGACGCGCGCGGTCGCCACACCACCACCCATCGCGCGCTGATCGCGCTGCCATCCGGTGCCTGCATCATCGACACGCCCGGCATGCGCGAGCTCAAGCCCACCGGCGAAGAGGACGTGGCCGAAAGCTTCGGCGATATCGAAGCGCTGGCCGCACAGTGCAGGTTCCGCGACTGCCGGCATGCGAAGGAGCCCGGTTGCGCGGTGCGCGCGGCGGTGGAACGTGGCGAGGTCGATGGCGGGCGCGTCGCCAATTTCCTCAAGCTGGGCGCGGAAGTCGCAGGCGCTGCCAACCAGCTTGCAACGCGACTGGCGCAGAAGGCCGACGCGCGCGTGCAGGGCAAGGCGCTGAACAAGCGGCTGGACGAGAAATACGGCAAGCATTGAATTGAAGCACTTGCCTTGATCTGACCAACTTGGTCAGGTTACTCTGCGCGTGTCGTTGCAGCGACGGAGAAAATCCATGCAGGTCAATATTCTGGAAGCAAAAACCCGGTTGTCAGAGCTGGTCAAGTTGGCGCAGGCTGGGGAAGAAGTCGTCATCGCCAATCGTGGCGCGCCGGTGGTGAAGCTTGTGAAGGTTGCACCCGTGTCCAAGGATGCCGACATCGGCAATGGCAAACGCATCGTGCAGTGGCTGATCGACAATCCATTACCCGCTTACATGAAGCGGCGAACGGATGCCGAAATCGACGCATACATTGCCGAGGAGCGTGACAGTTGGGACTGATCTATCTCGACACCAATGCATTGATTTATGCGATGGAAAGCACAGGTCCGCTTGGGCAACGCGCGCGTGCATTGTTGCAGGCGAATACCAGCAGCGACTTCGCGATTTCACCACTGGTGAAGCTGGAATGTCTGGTGATGCCGATTCGTACTGGCGACAGGATTCTGGAGCGGAAATACGACGCTTGGTTTCCGGATTTCGTGCAGCTATCCATTACTGAAGAGGCATATGCGCGGGCTGCTGATGTGCGCGCCCGCTTCAATCTGAAAACCCCCGATGCCCTGCACTTGGCTTGCGCGCAGTACCACCGTTGCGAAGCGCTGTGGACGAACGATGACCGCTTGCAACATGCCTCGCATGGGCTGGCGGTGAACGTGTTTGCAGGCGCGTGATGCCCCCGGATTTCCAGCCGAACAGCCTGTCACACTGATGCGGTCATGACCGTTTCGACCGACCCCATCGCCCATTACGCCGCGCTCGACGCGCGGTTGGTCAAGGCCGTGCGCGGGCTGCGGGTGCTGTCGCTGGCAAGCTGGCCGGCATCGGTGCAACAGGCGTTTCTTGAGGATCACGCGCGCGGCAATGCGCGGCTGCCGCAGGTTGAATACACACGGCATGACTTCAGCGATGCGCGGCGTGAACTGCAGGCGATCAGTGAAGCCGCCGATCCGGAACATCCGCTGGGCATCTATCTGCAGGAATCCGCGCAGCAGTGGGATATCACGGCGCGCATGCTGGAAGCGCTGGGCACGGCGGAAGCAGGCGCGCTGTCGGTTGCGCTGTACGGCCATCCCGACGATCCGCTGCCGGGCGGTGGTACCAGCACCCGCGATGCAGCGCGGCATTTCATCGATATTGCCGGGGAGCTGGATCGCGAACTGCTGGCACCGGATGAGCAGATTTCGATCTCGGCCATCGCCATGCAGCTGTATTTGCAGAACGCGCTGGACAGCTTCTTCGGCAGCCGCGTGATCGTGGTGGAACTGGACGCGGAGATGATCGCCAAGGCGGCGGCGGGTGCAAACCGCATCCGCCTGCGCGATGGCGCGGCGTTTACCGACTACGACCGCCAGCAACTGCTGCACCACGAGGCGCTGGTGCATTCGCTGACCGCGTTGAACGGGCGCGAGCAGGCGGCGCTGCCCAGCCTTGCGCTGTCATCGCCGCGTGTCACTGCAACGCAGGAAGGCCTGGCGGTGCTGGCCGAGCAGATCACCGGCAGCATCGACATCCAGCGCATGAAGCGCATCAGCCTGCGCACCGTGGCGATTGCGATGGCGATGGAAGGCGCGGATTTTTTGCAGGTGTTCGATTACTTTCGCGATGCCGGGCAGGATGCGGCGGAAAGTTTTTCCTCGGCGCAGCGCGTGTTCCGTGGCGTGCCCGTGCAGGGCGGCGCGGCCTTCGCCAAGGACACGGTGTATCTGCGTGGCTTGGTGGAAGTGCATACCTACTTCCGCCGCGCGCTGCGCGAGGATCGCCTGCGCCAGTGCCGCCGGCTGTTTGCCGGCAAGATGACACTGGCGGATGCCGAACGCTTCGATCCGCTGTTCGATGCCGGCGTGCTGGCCGCGCCGCGCTGGTTGCCGGATTGGGTATCGCGCGCCAACGGGCTGGCCGGGATGCTGGCGTTCTCGCTGTTCGCCAACCGCATCCGGCTGGATGCGGCGAGCTAGTGTTTCAGCGTTCGGGGCGCTTGTAGGCCACGCAGTCCACTTCGACCTTGCAGTCCACCACCATGCGGCTTTCCACGCAGGCGCGCGCCGGCGGGTGTTCGCCGAAGTAGTGCTGGAACACCGCGTTGAAGGCGTAGAAATCGCGGGCATCGTCCAGCCACACGCCGCAGCGCACGACGTGCTCCGGGCCGTAGCCGGCTTCGGCAAGGATCGCCAGCACGTTGCCGATCACCACATGCGCCTGTTCGGTGACGTTGCCGGTAACCAGCACGCCGTCGCGCATCGGCACTTGTCCTGAAACGTGCAGCCAGCCATCGGCCTGCACCGCGCGGGAGAAGGGCATGTGCTGCCTGCCCTGGCCGACGCCGCCTTCGGCACCGTATCGAATGATGTCGCTCATCAGGTTGCTCCGTGCGGAGAAAGAAAAATGCCGTGGCGCTCGCCGTTGACCTCGCGCCCGTCATAGGCCGCGCCGCCGTTGACCCAGACTGCATGGATGCCCACGGACGGGCGGATGGGATCGTGGAAATCGGCCACGTCGCGCACCGTGGCGGGATCGAACAGCACCAGATCGGCATGCGCGCCTTCGCCGATCACGCCGCGCCCGCGCAGGCCAAAGCGCGCCGCCGACAGGCCGGTCATCTTGTGGATGGCGACATGCAGCGGGAACAGGTGTTCCTCGCGCACATAGCGGCCCAGCACGCGCGGGAAGCTGCCCCACAGGCGTGGATGCGGGCGCGCGCCGCGCGGCAGGCCGTCGGAACCGATCATGGTCAGCGGATGCGACAGGATGCGGCGCACGTCTGCTTCGTGCATGCCGTGATACACCGCGCCCGCTGGTTGCAGGCGGCGTGCTGCATCGTCGAGCGTGGTGTGCCAGTCGGCGGCGATGGCAGCAAGCAGCCGTCCGCTCTGTTCGGGATGCGGGTCTGACCACATGATCAGGATGTCGTGGGCATCGGTGACCTGTTTCAGGTCGAGGGTGGAACTGCTGGCGGCGTAGGGATAACAGTCGCAGGCCACGTCGTGATCGTGCGCGGCGGCTTCCAGCGCGGCCAGCACTTCGCCACTGCGATGCCAGTTGTCCACGCCCGCGCATTTCAGGTGTGACACCCGCACCGGTGCGCCGCTTTCGCGCCCGGTTGCGAAGGCTTCCTGCAATGCGGGCAGGATGCCGGCGAACTCGTCACGCAAATGCGTGGCATACAGGCAGCCGGCGGGCAATTCGCGCGCCAGCGCGTTCACTTCGCTTGCCGGTGCCTGGAATGCGGAGGCATAGGCAAGCCCGGTGCTCAGCCCCAGCGCGCCGTCGGCGATGCTCTCGCGCAATTGCACGCGCATGGCGGCGATCTCGTCCTCGCTTGCGGCGCGATCCACACGATCCATGTGGTTCTGGCGCAGTGCGGTATGGCCCACCAGCGCGGCCACGTTCACCGCAGGGCGTGCGGTTTCCACGGCAGCGCGGTAGTCGGCGAAGCGCGGATAGCGGAACTCGTCGTCGTCGCCGAGCAGGTTCATCGGGTCGGGTATCGCACCATGCAGGCGCACCGGACTGGCGCTGATCCCGCAGTTGCCCACCACCACCGTGGTCACGCCCTGGGTGATCTTGCTGGGCATGGTGGGATTACGGATGACTTCCAGATCGTCGTGGGTATGCACGTCGATGAAGCCCGGTGCCAGCGCCAACCCCTGCGCATCAACCACGCGCGTTGCATCGCCTTCGAGCTTGCCGACCGCAACGATGCGACCGCCACGCACCGCCACATCGGCAACAACGCCGGGACGGTCGCTGCCATCGAACACCTGCGCGCCGCGAATCAACAGGTCGAACTGTGGAAGCATGGACATCCTCAGTCTCCCAGCGGCAGGCGGTCTTCGCTGCGCATGGCGTCCAGCGCCAGCTTGATCCTGCGCAGGCGTTCGCGGTTGTCGCCGGCTTGATGCAGGGCAAGCGTGGTGGCGAGGATGTCGATCGCGAGCATCAGCGCATAGCGCGAGGAAGAGGGCTTGAACACGAAGTCGGTTTCGTCGATGGCAATCGGCAGCAGGCAGTCCGCCTGCTCGGCCAGCGGCGTGCCGGCGCGGGTGATGGCGACCACGCGCGCGCCGTAGCTGCGGGCGATGCCGACGGCGACCAGCAGTTCGGCGGTGGTGCCGGAAATCGACAGCGCCAGCACCACGTCGTCCTTGCCGAGCGTGGCGGCGATCATCTGCATCGAAAGAAAGTCGCTGCATGCAGCCACGGGCCGGCCCAGCCGCATCAGCCGGTTCTGCACTTCGGCGGCGAACACGGTGGAAGCGCCGCCCATGCCGAAGGCGTGGATCATGCGGGCTTCGGCCAGCGCTTCGGCGGCGGCCTGCACGTCCGGTTCGCGCAGGCCACCCAGGTTGCGGCGCAGGGTGGTTTCGATGTCGGTGCAGATCTGTGCGTACAGCGCGGAGACCGGTGGTGCATCCGACGCATCAAGGAAGCGCTGGCCCACCGCACTTGCTGCGGCCAGTTGTGCGCGCAGTTCGCGCACGTTGTCGCAGTCCATCGTCTTGGCGAAGCGTGAAATCGCCGCCACGCTGACGCCCGCGCGCTCGGCCAGTTCCGCGATGCCAAGCTGGGCCGCGCCGCCGACATCGGCAAGGATCGCATCGGCGATCCGCTGCTCCACCGGGCTCAGGGTGTCGCGCCGCTGGCGCAGCGCATACACGACGTCGAACGCCTGCGGCGTGGTGGGCGCGCTCACAGCAGCGTCGCCAGCAGTGCGGTCAGCCCCAGCGTGACCAGCGAAATCAGCGTTTCCAGCACCGTCCATGTCTTGAAGGTCTGTGCCACCGTCATGTTGAAGTACTCCTTGACCAGCCAGAAGCCGCCGTCGTTGACGTGCGAAAGAATCAGCGCACCCGCGCCGGTTGTCAGCACCAGCAGTTCGGGGTGCGGGTAGCCTGCGGCCAGTGCGACCGGTGCCACGATGCCAGCAGCAGTGCTCATCGCCACCGTTGCCGATCCGGTTGCGATGCGCATCAGCGCCGCCACCACCCAGCCCATCATCAGCGGTGACAATTCAAAGCGCTGTGACAGCGCAGTGATTTCCGCCGCCACGCCGGTTTTCACGAGGATGCCGTTGAGGCCGCCACCGGCACCTACGAGCAAGGTGATGGCGGCGGTGGGCGCAAGGCAGTCCTGCGAGAACTTCAAAATCTGCTCGCGGTTGAAGCCGCGCATCAGCCCGAGCGTGACGAAGCTCAGCAGCGTTGCCAGCAGCAATGCCACTACCGAATTGCCGATGAAGTGCAGGAACTCGTTGCGCTGCGTGCCCGGTGTTGCCAGCACGTCGGCCCAGCCGCCCAGCAGCATCAGCGCCACCGGCAGCAGCAAGGTCGCCACGGTGATGCCGAAGCCGGGCAGCGCGTCATCGGCAAGCTGGCCGTGGCCTTCGTCCAGCAGCGCCGCTTCCATCGGGTTGTGCGCGGGCAGGCGCACGCGCGGGGCGATGAACTTCGCGAAGATCGGCCCGGCCAGCGCGGCGGTGGGCAATCCCACCAGCAGCGCATAGAACACCGTGCGGCCCACGTCGGCCTGGTATTCCTTCACCGCCAGCATCGCCGCCGGATGCGGTGGCACCAGCCCATGCACCACCGACAGGCCGGCGACCATCGGCAGGCCGACCAGCAGCAGGTGGGTGCCGGTGCGGCGCGCGACGTTGAGCGCAATCGGGATCAGCAGCACGAAGCCGACTTCGAAGAAGATCGGCAGGCCGATGCAGAACGCCACCAGCATCATCGCCCAGTGCGCGTTGCGCGGGCCGAAGCGGGCGATCATGGTGCGTGCGATGCGTTCGGCGCCGCCCGACTCGGCCATCATCTTGCCCAGCATGGTGCCCAGCGCCACGATCAGCGCGATGTGGCCCAGCGTGCGGCCCACGCCCTGTTCGTAGGCAGTCACGATCTCGCCCGCCGGCATCCCGGCGGCCAGGGCCAGGCCCAGCGAGACCAGCGTCAGGGTGATGAAGGGATTGAGGCGGTAGCGCGCGATCAACACCACCAGGGCGATGATGGCGATGGCGGCATACACCAGCAGCAGGGTTCCGGGCGTCATGCGTGTCTCCGTCGCGGCGTCAGGAACATGTCTTAGAAACAGGTGGTCACGATGCCGGTGACCCGCCAGTCGTCGTCCACCCGCAGCAGGTGCCGCCACTTGTCGAAGGTCAGGCAGGGATGGCAGATGTCGAAGCACAACATGTCACCGACCTGCACATCGTCGTCGGCATCGATGGCGAGGAAGGCGTGCTGGTCCATGATCGCGTCCAGCCGCCAATGCGATGGTGCGGGCTGCGGCGCGGCATCGCCCGGACGATGCTGCAGCACCGGCAGCGGCAGGCCGGCGTCGAAGGCGGCATCGCGCTTGCCAAGGCCAACGATGGCGCGTCCCGGTTCCGGCACTGACTGCACGCAGGCCCAGAGCTGCAATGCAGGGCGCAGGCCTTCCGCCATCGAACGTGCCACCGGATTGGAGGCGTGGATGCGCGCATCGGCATCGCGATACGCACCGGCATCGTGGGTCAGGTAGCAGCCCGGACGCAGCAGCACCTGCACGTCGGGATTCTTTGCGGCGTCGGCAAACTCCTCGGCCACCACGTCGTACCAGGCCGAACCCGCGCCGGACAGCAGGATGCGCGGTTCGGCGAATGCGCCTTCGTCGCGCAGCATCTGCATGATGGCAACGGTGCGCCGCAGCAGGGCGCGGATGCCGGCTTCGTCCTTCAGCACGCCCTCGTAGGTTTCCACGCCCACCAGTGCCAGCGACTGCGGCCAGCGGGCGATGGCGTCCAGCACCGCGCGTGCCTGTGCATCGTCGCGCACGCCGGTGCGGCCACCGGTCACGCCGATTTCCAGCAGCAGGCGCAGGCGTTGGCTGCGCTCGGCGAAGTACGCACCCAGCGCATCGGCATTGGTCGCCGAATCCACCAGACAGCAGAACGCGAACGCCGGGTCGCGCAGCAGTTCCGCGATCAGCGCCATGTTGGCGCGGCCCACCAGTTGATTCGCCATCAGCACCCGGCGCACGCCGTGGCGATATGCGTCGCGCACTTGCGGCGCGGTGGCAAGGGTGATGCCCCATGCGCCGGCATCCAGCTGCATCGCGAACAGCTCGGGGCTCATCGTGGTCTTGCCGTGCGGCGCAAGTTCCACGCCGTAGGCGGCGATGAAATCGCGCATCCACGCAAGATTGTGTTGCAGTGCCGAATCGCGCAGCACCGCCACCGGCAGGCTGACCTCGCCGTCGAGGATCGACCAGCACGGATCGGGGCCAGCGCCCAGCCCCTTGCCGGTCACCGGAATCTCTGCGGGAACGTTCGACGGGTGCATCGAAGCCTTGTGTCCGCTGCCATCGGAAGCGGCATCTAAGCACGAAAATGTCGCGCATGAAAATTATTTTCAGTGCGAAGGGCCATGCCGAAGTACCCATCCGCCGCCATACGCCTGCGTAGCCGGGCTGTCGCGGCCAGCGTCGTGGGTAGAATGAACGCCCGTCCCAATGGCCTCACGTGATGTCCGAAACGAACGGCAACGACGACCAGAAAAATGATGATTTGAAACGGGCCGCGCTCGACTACCACCGGCAACTGCCGAAGGGAAAGATCAAGGTCACCGCGACCAAGCCGATGGTGACCCAGCGCGATCTGGCGCTGGCGTATTCGCCGGGCGTGGCCTACGCCTGCGAGGAAATCGCCGCCGACCCCACCAAGGCCAGCGAGTACACCGCGCGCGGCAATCTGGTGGCGGTCATCACCAACGGCACGGCCGTGCTGGGGCTGGGCGACATCGGCCCGCTGGCCGGCAAGCCGGTCATGGAAGGCAAGGGCGTGCTGTTCCAGAAGTTCGCCGGTATCGATGTGTTCGACATCGAACTGAACGAACACGACCCGGACAAGCTGGTGGACATCATCGCCGCGATGGAGCCGACCTTCGGCGGCATCAATCTGGAAGACATCAAGGCGCCGGAATGCTTCATCGTGGAGCGCAAGCTGCGCGAGCGCATGAACATCCCGGTGTTCCATGACGACCAGCACGGCACCGCGATCATCGTGGGCGCTGCGGTGCTCAACGCGCTGGAAGTTGCGGGCAAGAAGATCGAGGACATCAAGGTTGCCACCACCGGCGCGGGCGCGGCGGGCATCGCCTGCCTCGACATGCTGGTGGCGCTGGGCGTGCGCAAGGACAACATCATCGCGTTCGACCGCGAGGGCGTGATCTACACGGGGCGCGGCAATCTCGACCCCGACAAGGCCCGCTACGCCAGCGATACGCAGGCGCGCACGCTGGCGGAAATCGTGGCCGGCGCCGACCTGTTCCTCGGCCTGTCCGCCGGTGGCGTGCTCAAGCCCGAGATGGTCGCCACGATGGCGGACAACCCGATCATCCTGGCGCTGGCCAATCCCTATCCGGAAATCCTGCCGGAGGACGCGAAGAAGGTGCGCCCGGACTGCATCATCGCGACGGGTCGCAGCGACTATCCGAACCAGGTCAACAACGCGCTGTGCTTCCCCTACATTTTCCGTGGCGCGCTGGACGTGGGCGCAACCGGGATCAACGAGGCGATGAAGCTGGCCTGCGTGCGCGCCATCGCCGCGCTTGCGCGCATGGAAGCCTCCGACCTTGGCGCGGCCTACGGCGGTGACGTGCCGAAGTTTGGCCGCGAATACCTCATTCCGCGTCCGTTCGATCCGCGCCTGCTGACCATGCTGGCTCCGGCGGTGGCGAAGGCGGCGATGGAATCCGGCATCGCCCAGCGCCCCATCGATGACCTCGTGGCCTACAAGGAACACCTCGGCCAGTTCATCCACCGCACCAGCCTGATGATGAAGCCGGTCTATGAGCGCGCGCGCGCCGACCGCAAGCGCGTGGCCTATGCCGAGGGCGAGGAGTTCGTGGTCTTGCAGGCGGTGCAGACGGTGATCGACGAAGGCTTGGCCTTCCCGATCCTGATTGGTCGCCCGGAAGTGATCGAAAGCCGCATCGCCAAGCTGGGCCTGCGCATGCGCGCCGGGGTCGATTTCGAGCTGACCAACATCAACGACGACCCGCGCTTCGACGATTACTGGAAGCAGTACCACGCGCTGACCGAGCGCCGGGGCGTGACGCCGGATGCCGCCAAGAACCTGATGCGTTCGCGCACCACCCTGATCGCCGCACTGATGGTGAAACGTGGCGAAGCTGATGCGCTCATCACCGGCATCGTGGGCCGCTATCACAAGAAGCTGGGCTACCTGCGCAGCGTGTTCGACTTCCAGCCCGGCGTGCAGGGCACGGCGGCGATGACCGGCGTCATCAACGACAAGGGCGTGTGGTTCTTCGTTGATACCCATGTGCAGATGGAGCCGTCGGCGGAGCAGATTGCCGAGGCCACCATGCAGGCCAGCTACCGGCTCAAGCTGTTCGGCATCGAGCCGAAGGTGGCGCTGCTGTCGCATTCCAACTTCGGCAGCCATCAGGACGGCAGTGCGGGCAAGATGCGCCGCGCCTACGAGATCATCCGCCAGCACGTGCCGAAGCTGGAAGTGGATGGCGAGATGATGGCCGACACCGCATGGGATGAAGCCCTGCGCCAGAGGATCATGCCCAACACCACCCTGACCGGGCGCGCCAACCTGCTGGTGATGCCGAACCTGGATGCGGCCAACATCGCCTACAACCTGATCCGGGTGGCGACTGGTGGTGTTGCCATCGGCCCGATCCTGATGGGGCTGGACGCGGCCGCGCACATCCTGACCCCGGCTTCGTCCGCGCGGCGCATCGTCAACATGACCGCGATTGCCGCCACCGACGCGCAGATCCGCGCGGAGATGAGCGCAGGCAAACGCGTTTGAACCAGTGGCGGGGCGGGTACCTGGCCCGTTCCGCCTGTTTTCTTGAATTACCCGGACTAAACAGAAATCTGGTTGCGGCGCAGCATGGCCTGTGCCGCAACGCTTGCTAGACTCGGCCTCCGACCGACCTTTCAGGGACATGGAGCGCGCGATGAACTGGCTGAATGAAATGCTGCAAAACGATCCCGATCCGCAGGAATCGCGGGAGTGGATCGAATCGCTGAAGGCCGTCATCGACAACGCCGGGCCGGAGCGCGCGCACCAGTTGCTGGAAGGCATGGTGGAACTGACCCGCCGCGCCGGCGCGCACCTGCCGTTCGCGCCCACCACCGAGTACATCAACACCATCCCGACCCATCTGGAACCGCGCATGCCGGGCGATGCCACGATGGAATGGCGGATCCGCTCGATGATCCGCTGGAACGCGATGGCGACCGTGGTACGCGCCAACCGCAAGCCGGGCGAGCTGGGCGGCCACATCGCCAGCTTCGCCAGCTCGGCCACCCTGTATGACGTGGGCTTCAACCATTTCTGGCGTGCCGCCAGTGCGGATCACCCGGGTGATTTGATCTGCGTGCAGGGCCACAGCTCGCCGGGCATCTACGCCCGCGCCTTCCTCGAAGGCCGCATCAGCGAATCCCAGCTCGACAACTTCCGCATGGAAGTCGATGGCCGTGGCATCAGCAGCTATCCGCATCCGTGGCTGATGCCGGAGTTCTGGCAGGTGCCCACCGTCAGCATGGGGCTTGGCCCGATTTCCGCGATCTATCAGGCGCGCAGCTGGAAGTATCTGGAAGCGCGCGGCCTGATGCCGAAGACCGACCGCAAGGTCTGGTGCTTCCTCGGCGATGGCGAAACCGACGAGCCGGAATCCCTCGGCGCGATTGGCGTGGCCGGCCGCGAAGGGCTGGACAACCTGGTCTTCGTCATCAACTGCAACCTGCAACGGCTGGACGGCCCGGTGCGCGGCAACGGCAAGATCATCCAGGAGCTGGAAGGCCAATTCCGTGGTGCCGGTTGGAACGTCATCAAGACCATCTGGGGCAGCTACTGGGATCCGCTGCTGGCGAAGGACCACGGCGGTCATCTCAAGCGCGTGATGATGGAAACCGTCGATGGCGAATACCAGAACTGCAAGGCCTTCGGCGGCGCTTACACGCGCGAGCATTTCTTCGGCAAGACGCCGGAAACCCTGGCGATGGTCGCCAACATGTCCGACGACGACATCTGGCGTCTGAACCGTGGCGGGCATGATCCGCACAAGGTGTATGCGGCCTACGACGCGGCGGTGAAGACCGTCGGCCAGCCCACCGTGATCCTCGCCAAGACCGTGAAGGGTTACGGCATGGGTACCGCCGGCGAGGCGCTGAATCCGAGCCACCAGACCAAGAAGCTGGACAACGACGCGGTGCGCGCGTTCCGCGACCGCTTCAAGCTGCCCATCGACGACGAACAGCTGAAGGACGGCAACGTGCCGTTCTTCCGCCCGGACGAGAAATCGCCGGAAATGGAATACATGCGCGAGCGCCGCGCACAACTCGGCGGCTATCTGCCGCAGCGCCGCAGGAAGGCCAGCCAGCCGCTGGAAGTGCCGCCGCTTGCCACCTTCGAACGCCTGTTGAAGTCCACCGGCGAGCGCGAGATCAGCACGACGATGGCCTTCGTGCAGATGTTCAACATCATCCTGCGCGACAAGCAGGTCGGCCCGCGCTGCGTGCCGATCGTCGCCGACGAGGCCCGCACCTTCGGCATGGAAGGCCTGTTCCGCCAGCTTGGCATCTACGCCCCGCAGGGCCAGAAGTACAAGCCGGTGGATGCCGACCAGCTGATGTTCTATCGCGAGGATTCCGCCGGGCAGGTGCTGGAGGAAGGCATCACCGAGGCCGGCGCGTTCGCATCGTGGCTGGCGCTGGCAACCAGCTACAGCACCAACGACCTGCAGATGCTGCCGTTCTACATCTACTACTCGATGTTCGGTTTCCAGCGCGTGGGCGATGCCGCATGGCAGGCCGGCGACATGCGCGCGCGCGGCTTCATGCTGGGCGGCACCGCCGGACGCACCACGCTCAACGGCGAAGGCCTGCAGCACGAGGACGGCCAGAGCCACATCCAGAGCAGCTTCATCCCCAACGTGCGCAGCTACGACCCCACGTTTGCATATGAAGTCGTGACCATCGTCCAGCACGGCATGCAGCGCATGCTGGCCGAACAACAGGACGAGTACTACTACCTCACCCTGATGAACGAGAACTACACCCACCCCGACATGCCGGAAGGCAGTGCGGACGGGATCATCAAGGGCATGTACCTGCTGAAGGATGCGGGCAAGGGCAAGAAGGGCGAGCTGCGCGTGCAACTGCTGGGCAGCGGCACCATCCTGCGCGAGGTGATCGCGGCGGCGGATCTGCTGGATGCAGACTTCGGCATCAAGGCCGACATCTGGTCTTGCCCCAGCTTCACCGAACTGGCCCGCGACGGCGTGGATGCCGAACGCTGGAACCGCTTCCACCCCGAAGCCAAGACCCCGCGCAAGCCCTGGGTCACCGCGCAACTGGAAGGCCGCAGCGGCCCGGCGATTGCCGCCACCGACTACGTGCGCATGTTCGCCAACCAGATCCGCGAATACGTGCCGATGCGCTACAGCGTGCTCGGCACCGACGGCTACGGCCGCAGCGACACCCGCGCCAACCTGCGCCGCCACTTCGAGGTGGACCGCTTCCACGTCGCCCACGCCGCTGTCGCTGCACTGGCCGCAGACGGCAAGCTCACCGCGAAGGACGTGGCCCGCGCGCTCAAGCTCTACAAGCTGGATGCGGAGAAGCAGAATCCGTTGTTGGCGTAGGGCCATCAGCCCTGACGTTTCGTGTCAGCTTTTAGTCAAGCTCCGATCAGGCTCTCCGCCGGAATCCCGAGATTCCGGTGGAGATTTCGGATCATCTCCAGGGTCAACCCGCGTTTGCGGTTGAGCACTTCATAGACACGGTTCGGCTGGCCGATGGAAGGCACCAGATCCTTCACCGTCAGGCCGCCCTGTTCCA
This sequence comes from Thermomonas sp., assembly GCF_047606765.1. Classification (GTDB taxonomy): domain Bacteria; phylum Pseudomonadota; class Gammaproteobacteria; order Xanthomonadales; family Xanthomonadaceae; genus Thermomonas. Next base: position 15,269 of record NZ_JASGED010000014.1, read on the forward strand.
TGCGGAAACGGATCGCTTCGATGGGGTCGGGCGCTTCGATCGGGAAGTGTTTGGCCTCGTAGGCTTCCACCAAGGTGACGAGGATTTCGAAGCGGTCGCCGTCTTCCGTTCCCGGCTCGGGTTCGTTGTTGAAATAGGCGGACAGCTCGCGAAGAGCGCGCTTGTGGTCTGCCTTGGTGCGGATGGGGTGGATGTTCATGCGTCCTCCACGGTGGCGGCATCAATGCGGTCGTACTGCGCATGCGTGCCGACGAATTTGATGTACAGCGCCTGGAATCGATATGCCACGGCGACGATCAACCGGTAATCGTTGCCCTTGATGTTGAAGACGACGCGGTTGCGGCCCACGAAGCTGGCACTGGCGTACTGGTTGCGGATGTCCTGCGGGGTTTTCCAGCGCGCGTGTCGGGCTTCGTCAAACCAGGCCTTGAGCGGCTGTTCGGCATCCGGATGGCGTGCCCGGTCTTGCGATCCACCCACAGTCCGGCGAGCAGGCCGTAGCGACACCCGTGGCCTGGCCTCACGCCGCCGCTGCATTCTCCCAGGGCTTGATCTTCGCCAATTGCCCGGCAAGTACGTCCTTGGCGGTTTCCGTGTCGAAGCGGGCCTGGCAGCGCAGCCAGAAGCCTTCGGTCAACCCGAAGAACCTGCACAGGCGCAGGTCGGTGTCTGCCGTGATGGAGCGGCGACCAGCCACGATCTCGCCGATGCGCTGGGCCGGAACGCCGATTTCCTTGGCCAGCCGGTAATTGCTGATGCCCAGCGGGGAGAGGAACTCTTCGCGCAGGATTTCGCCGGGATGGATGGGGGCAAGCTTGCGGGCCATGGTGTGATCCTCAGTGGTAATCCACGATTTCGACGGCTGTGGCATCCGTACCCGACCAGATGAAACACACCCGCCATTGGTCATTGATACGGATGCTGTGCTGACCTCTTCGGTCACCTTTCAGTGCTTCCAGCCGGTTGCCAGGTGGAACACGCAGGTCGTCCAGCCGGCCTGCCATGTCCAGCAGTTCCAGTTTGCGCCGCGCCAAGTTTTCGATGCCTGTGAAGCGGCGCACGCGATGGCGATTGAACAGGGTCTCGGTGTCTTCGCAACGGAAGGACTTGATCGCCATGCCGCAATAATAACGTTATACGTTATTAACGTCAATCGTGAGTATCTGTCGGAAACTTACCACCCCGCCGCACTCGTCTCCTCGATTCGACTGAAGGCCGAATGCTTGCCCGGCTCTGGTGCATCGTTGCCGGTGGAGAAATAAACAACGCCGGTGCCGGTCTTGCGGTCCACCCACAGGCCAGCGAGCAGGCCGTAGGCATTGCCGCTGTGGCCGACGCGCTGCACGCCGTCGCCAAAGGGATCGTCGCCGCAGCCGGGCAAGCCGGTTGCAAGGGTGTGGACGGCAAAGCCGTAGCGGCAGGTGAAGCCACCCTGCGTGCGGATGGGATCGTCTTCCTCCAGCGTCAGGCCATTGCTGCCGGTGAAACTCCACTCCGGGCCGATCATCGCGCGCACGGATTCGGGCTTGAGCAGGCGCACGCCATCCACGATGCCGTCATTCAGCAGCAGGCGGCCGATCTTTGACAGGTCGCTGGCGGAGATGCGCAGCCCGCCCTGCGGGCCAAACACATTCGTCGCCGCACCGGCGCGCCACTTCGACAGATCGCAACTGCCATCGCTGGCCTTGGTGATGCCGCAAGCCGGCTTCTTCCCCTGGTTGTCATCGACGTCCGGCTTGCCTTCGCTGTACAACACCACCGCGCGTGCGGCGGTGGCCTCGATGCAAGTCGGCCAGCCATAGCAGGCGTGCAGGCTCAGCGGCTGGATGACGAGGCGTTGCATCAGCACATCCAACCGCTGGCCGGTGGCGCGTTCCATCACCGCGCCGATCAGCGGAAAGCCGACATTGGCGTAGCGCCAATACGTGCCGGGCGCGTGCTGCGCGTCCCACGCCTTCGGGTCGTCCAGCAGTTTGCGGAACTCGCCGTCCAGCGGCACCTGCCAGTAGCCGGCACCATCGGTCAGGCTGGCGGTGTGCGAGAGCAGATGGCGCAGGGTGATTTTCCTGCGCGGGAATGCCGGGTTGCGCAGTTTCCAGCCGAGTACGCCTGACACATCGGCATCGAGGTCGAGCTTGCCTTCCTCGACCAGCCGCATCACGCCGATGGACAGCACCAGCTTGGAGATCGAAGCGATGCGCACCGGATCGTCGATGGTGATGGCGCGCTTGGTCGCGGGATCGGCATAGCCGGAGGTTTGGGTGGCGGTAATGCCGTCGCGGTCGAAGGTCACGCGCACGCGGGCCTGTGGCGACGCGGACTGTGGTTCGGCTGCATGTGCGATGCCGATGCAGGCCAGCAGGGCCAATGCGAGGTAGATGCAGTGCTTCATCGAGTCATCTCCATGCGTGTGGCGTCGGGATTTCCAGCGGCGGACGGGCAGGTTAACTGAACCGTTCCTGTCCGGAACCGGAGGCATGACTTTCGGCTCATGGCGGGATTTGGTTGGTGTACTACATTACCAGCACACCAACTTACCAACACAGGAAACCGCCATGTACCGCATCGCCTCCCCCAGCCCGCTGGCCTACGTCGAACGCCGTCTGACCCCACGCAACCCGGGCACCACCCCGGCCCGTATCCACCGCCAGCGCGACTTCGGCGTGGGCTACGGAAGCAGCAGCGGCTACGCCAGCAACCGCAGTTACGTCAGCTACGAAGCCCGTTATTTCCGTTGCCGCTGATGTCCCCGGATCGCCGGTCGGGCCGCGTCCTCCCCAGCGCGGTTCGGCCGGCGATGCCTCTTTGATTGCTAGGGAAGCTCTGAACAACTCCCGAAACGTCATCCCGGCGAAAGCCGGGATCCAGCTTTTTCAATGAC
>NZ_JASGED010000015.1:0-5499 GCF_047606765.1 Thermomonas sp.
GACCACGTAGAACTGGAACAGCGAATGGCAGGGCATCAGCGCCATCTTCGGCAGGTCGGCCACGTTCCACGCGGACACAATCAACCGGCGCGAATCGGGGTTGCGCTTGATCTCGTCGATCAGCCACGCGATCTGGTCATGGGTTTCGCCGTTTGCGCCTTCCCAGCTGCGCCATTGCTTGCCATACACCGGGCCAAGCTCGCCATCGGCATCGGCCCATTCGTCCCAGATGCTGACCTTGTGGTCGCGCAGGTAGGCGATGTTGGTGCTGCCCTGCAGGAACCACAGCAGCTCGTGGATGATCGAGCGCAGATGCAGCTTCTTGGTGGTGACCAGCGGGAAGCCTTCGCGCAGGTCGAAGCGCATTTGCCAGCCGAACACGCTGCGGGTGCCGGTGCCGGTGCGGTCGGATTTCTCCGCGCCGTGTTCCAGCACGTGGCGCAGCAGGTCGAGGTATTGGCGCATCAGCGAGGCTCCGGCATCAGCGTCGGCGAGGAATGCGACTTCCACAGCCAGAACAGGCCCAGCAGGATCAGCGGCAGGCTCAATACCTGCCCCATCGTCACCCAACCGAAGGCCAGATAGCCAAGCTGCGCGTCAGGTTCACGCACGAACTCAACCAAGAAGCGGAAGCCGCCATACAACAGCGCGAACAGCCCGGACAGCGCATAGCGCGGACGCGGCCTGCGCGAATACCAGACCAGCACGCAGAACATCACCAGCCCTTCCAGCGTGGCCTGATACAGCTGCGAAGGATGCCGCGCGAAGCTGTCAAGCATGCCGACATCAAACTGCGCCTTCAGTGTGGCGGCATCCATCGACGCAAACGGTTCCGGCAGCGTGCGCGGAAACACCACGCCCCAGCCATCGAAGGCCGTGCCCTGCGTCGGCTTGCCCCACAACTCGCCGCCGATGTAATTGCCGATACGGCCGAAACCCAGCCCCGCCGGCACCAGCGGCGCAACGAAATCCACGGTATCGATGAAATGCAGGCGTTGCCGGCGCGACCACCAGGCAATTGCCGCCAGCACGCCCAGCAGGCCACCGTGGAAGCTCATGCCGCCTTCCCAGACCTTGAAGATCATCAGCGGGTTGGCGAGGAACGGGCCGAAGTCGTAGAACAGGATGTAGCCGATGCGCCCGCCCAGCACCACGCCCAGCATGCCGTAGAACATCAGGTCGCCGAAGCCGTTTTCATCCACGCCCGGCAACCGCCCGGCGCGCACGCGGCGACGGCCCAGCCACCACGCCACCGCAAAGCCCAGCAGATACATCAGGCCGTACCAGTGGATTTTCAGTGGCCCGAGCGAAACGGCGATGGGGTCGATCTGGTGTAGGTAAGGCATTTGCCTATTGTGCCGCAGATGCGGGGTTTCGCAGCGATGGCGAAGCCGTCGGGTGGACCGCGCAGCGGCATTTCGAGCCGCGTAGCGAACACCCGGCGGCAGGCACCATCGCGATGCCGGCGCGTGGCATTGGCGCAGCACGCATCAAGCAGGCATGCATCAAAGCAGCACGGGCTGGTTGGGCAACTCGTCCTCGTCCGGCCTGCTCGGATCCTGCGGGAAGTGTTCCGCCAGCAGGTCGCCAATGGCCTCGATGCCGGCCACCACGCCATCTGCATGTTCCCCGGCGCGCAGGCGCGCTTCCATCAACTCGCAGACGCCGCGCCATTGCGCATCGCTGACCACATCGTGCAAGCCGCGATCGGCCACGATCTCGATGCGGTGGTCGGCCAGCAGCAAGTAAATCAGCACACCGTTATTGGCCTCGGTATCCCAGACCCGCAGCCTTGCAAACGCATCCAGCGCGCGTTGCCGCGCCTGCACGCCGCGCAACACGTCACGCAGCGGCAAGGCGGCTTCCACCGCGAAGCAGATTTCGCCGGCGTGGCAGGTTTCGCTCACCGTGATCGCCTGCGCGATGCGCTCCATCGCATCCGGCGGAAAGCGCCCCTGCGCGCCGCCAGTGAACATGTGCGCCCACAGCCGCCTGAAGGTGCCGGCCATCACCAGCTCCCCGAGGCGCCACCGCCCCCGGACATGCCGCCGCCACCCGACCAGCCACCACCACCGCCGAAACCGCCGCCGCCCCAGCTTCCGCCAGAACCGCCGGAATAACCGCCCCAGCCACGATGCCGCGCGAAGCGCCCACCGCCGCCGCCACCGCCAGAGGCCATGCCGAGGAAGAAGCCGATCAGCGCGCCAAGCCCGCCCACCGTCAACGCAGCGGAAATCAGCCAGGCCACGCCGCCGCTGGCGCCACCGCCGAGCAGCGCGCGGATGCCGGCGGGCAGTGGATTGAGGAAGGCACGCGCGGCCTGCCCGACGATGAAGGCGACGAACAGCGCCAGCACCCAATCCCCGCCGCGATCCGGGCCGGTGGGATGCTGCGCCAATGGTTCCGGCAGCGGTTCGCCATCGACGAGCTTCACCAGTTGCGCTGTGGCATCGACAACACCGCCGGCGTAGTCGCCTGCGCGGAACTTCGGCACCAGATATTCCTGGATCACGCGGCCTGCGGCGATGTCGGGAATCGCGCCTTCCAGTCCGTAACCAACTTCGATCTTCACCTTGCGGTCGTCTTTCGCCACCACCAGCAGCACGCCGTCGTCAATGCCCTTGCGCCCCAGCTTGAATGACTCGAACGCGCGCACCGCGTACTGCTCGATGGTTTCCGGCTGCGTGCTTGGCACCATCAGCACCTGCAACTGCGCGCCCTTGCGTTGCTGCAAATCCAGCGCCTGCTGTTCAAGCTGCTGCCTGGTCGCCGCATCCAGCGTGCCGGTGGTATCGACCACCGGCGAAGCCAGGGCAGGAATCGCCGCCTGCTGCGCGCCTGCCGACCACGGCAGGCACAGCAGGGCAATCAACAGCAGAACCTGCGCGGCGAGCCGCTGCGGCATCGTCTTGCCGGATCAGCCAGCCGGTGCCGGCTGCGGAGCCGGTTGTGATGCAGGTGCCGGTGCAGTGCCGAAATCCACTGTCGGGGCATCCTGGATCTGCGCCTCGTTCTCCACCGTGAAGTTCGGCTTCGGCTTGTGGCCAAACAGCTTCGCAGTGAGGTTGACCGGGAACTGGCGGATGTAGGTGTTGTAGTCCTGCACCAATTGGATGTAGCGCCCGCGCGCCACGGTGACGCGGTTCTCGGTGCCTTCCAGCTGGGTCTGCAGGCCGATGAACTGCTGGTCGGCCTTCAGGTTGGGATAGGCCTCGGTGACCATCATCAGCCGGCTCAGCGCCTGGCTCAGTTCGCCCTGCGCAGCCTGGTACTTCGCCAGGGATTCGGCATCGTCCGCATTGACGTTGATCTGGCTGACCTTGGCACGCGCCTCGGTCACCGCGGTCAGCACCTGCTGCTCGTGCGCGGCATAGCCCTTCACCGTGGCGACCAGATTGGGGATCAGGTCGGAACGGCGCTTGTACTGGTTCAGCACCTCGGACCAGCCGGCCTTCACCGCCTCGTCCTTCGACTGGATCTGGTTGTAGCCGCAGCCGGACAGCAGCAGCGCCAGCAGCAGCAACAGCCCGCCACGTACAAATCGGATTCCACGCATATCACACCCCTCCACGGAAGAACAAACAGGAACAGTGACCCGCACCCGCCGTTAAAGGCGCGTGCAGGCCACCCTCACCACTCGCCGGCACCCGGCACGTGGTGCTCGGCAGCCTTGCGGCGCATCAGCAGGTTGAGGGTTTCCACCATCACCGAAAATGCCATCGCGAAATAGATGTACGGCTTGGGGACGTGCAGGTCGAAACCGTCCAGGATCAGCACCGCGCCGATCAGCAGGATGAAGGCCAGCGCCAGCATCTTGATGGTCGGGTTGGCGTCGATGAAGCGCCCCAGCGGATTGGCCGCCAGCAGCATGATCGACACTGCCAGCAGGATGGCGAACACCATGATCGGGATGTGTTCGGCGATGCCGACGGCGGTGATGACCGAATCCAGCGAGAACACGATGTCGATCACCGCGATCTGCGCGATCACCATCCAGAACACCTGCGAGCTCTTGGTGGTGCGCGGGTCTTCGTCCTCGCCGCCGCTGATGAGCTCGCGGATTTCCATCGCGCCCTTCACCAGCAGGAACACGCCGCCCACGATCAGCACCAGGTCACGGATGGAGATGCCCATGCCGGCCACGGTGAACAGGTCTTTTTCCATCCTTGCGAGGAAGGCCAGTGACACCAGCAGGCCGATGCGGGTGATGCAGGCGACCGCGATGCCGAACCTGCGGGCCGATGCGCGCTGGTGCTCGGGCAGCCGCCCGACCGCAATCGAAATGAACACAAGATTGTCGATGCCCAGCACGATCTCCAGTGCGCTCAGCGTCACCAGGGTCAGCCATGCATCGGGGGAAGCCAGAAAACTCAGGTCCATCGGTTCTCGTCTCTTCGCGCACCATTGCGCGGTTACAGGTAGCGCGGGCCCACGATCAATGCCCACGTCAGGATCACGTTCATCATCAGCACGAACACCGCTGCCGAACCCATGTCCTTGGCGCGTCCCGCCAGTTCGTGGCGTTCCGCACCGTAACGCTCGATCACCGCCTCGATCGAGGAGTTCAGCAGTTCCATCGCCATCACCAGCAGGCAGCTGCCGATCAACAGCGCGCGTTCCACGCCGGTCTGCCCCAGCATCCAGCCCAGCGGGCCGACCACCACGAACAGGCAGACCTCCAGCCGGAACGAGGACTCGTGCAGCCACGCCGCACGCAGCCCCTGCAACGACCATGCAGCAGCCCGCATGATGCCAACCGGACCGCGCGGCAGGTGTCCGTACGAATCAGCCATGCGCGCGTGATGGAAACAGGGCGGGCATGGCGAAATCGGGAAGCGGCATCGGGCGGCGCAACCGGGCAGGCATGGCGGGCATTTTGCCATACCGACCGGATCGATCTTCGTTAAAAAGCCGCGAAAGCCCCCGCATCCGCCTTCGGCACCTTCTCCCCGCAGGCGGGGGAGAAGGTGCGCAGGATGTCACTGCTGCCGCAGCGCCTCAAACCTGTAGGGCCGAGCTTGCTCGGCACATCCCGATGTATGCGGAGCAAGCTCCGCATCTACTGCGAGCGCAGCGCCTCGATGGGATCCAGCAAGGATGCCTTGCGCGCCGGGTAGTAGCCGAAGAACAGGCCGGTGCAGATCGAGAACCCCGCCGCCAGCAGGATCACCTTGGCGTTCAGCTGCACCGGCAACTCGCCCAGCTTGCTGAAGATCAGCGCCCCCACCACGCCAATGGCAATGCCAATCACCCCGCCGATCAGCGAAATCAGCATGGCCTCGGCCAAAAACTGCCGGCGCACGTCGGACGGCCCCGCGCCCACCGCCATGCGCAGGCCGATCTCGCGGATGCGCTCGGTCACCGACACCAGCATGATGTTCATGATGCCGATGCCGCCGACGATCAGCGAGATGGTCGCCACCGCGCCCAGCAGCAGCGACATCAGCTTGGTGGTGGCGGTGCGCGTGGCGACGATCTCGGAGATGTTGCGGACGTTGA
>NZ_JASGED010000016.1:0-7428 GCF_047606765.1 Thermomonas sp.
ACACACCCGCAGCATCATGCATTGTCCAAGGATGTTCTGCCGAGCAAGCTCGGCAGCTACGACCTGGCATTTCACCGTAGGTGCGGAGCTTGCTCCGCACACGGCGTTACACTGCGCTCCTTCCAACCGACGATGCGGGGACACCATGCAGACATGGCTGCGGCGCAAGGACATCGACCAGATCACCGTGCATGAGGAAGGCCGGCGGCTGGTGCCCACGCTGGGTTGGCCGCATCTGGTGGCGCTTGGCATCGGTGCCATCGTCGGCACCGGCATCTACACATTGATCGGCGTCGGCGCGGACAAGGCCGGGCCTGCCGTGCTGGTCTCCTTCGTGATCGCGGGCCTGATCTGCGCCTGCGCGGCGCTGGCCTATGCCGAACTTTCGACAATGATGCCGGCCGCCGGCAGCGCCTATACCTACAGCTATGCGGTGCTGGGCGAGGCATTGGCGTGGATCGTGGGCTGGAGCCTGATCCTCGAATACACGCTGGTGGTCAGCACGGTGGCGGTGGGCTGGTCGGGCTACTTCGTCGGCTTCATGGAATGGTTGCAGGCGCAGACCGGCTGGAATGTCGCGCTGCCTGCCGCGCTTGCCGCAGGCCCGCATGCGGGCGGCATCATCAATCTGCCGGCCATCGCCATCACCTTCGTCGTGGCCGGCGCGCTGCTGGTCGGCACGCGCGAAAGCGCCACCGTCAACGCGGTGCTGGTGGTGTTCAAGCTGATCGCGCTGGCGGTGTTCGTGGCGGTGGCTTTGCCTGCGTTCGATGCCGGCAACCTGCAACCGTTCATGCCCTACGGTTTCTCCAAGACCGTGGGGCCGGATGGCGTGGAGCGCGGAGTGATGGCGGCAGCAGCGATCATCTTTTTCGCCTTCTACGGTTTCGATGCCATTTCCACTGCAGCAGAGGAAACCAGGGATCCCGGCCGCAACCTGTCCATCGGCATCGTCGGTTCGATGATCGGCTGCACCCTGATCTATCTGGTGGTGGCGCTGGCGGCAGTGGGCGCGATGCGCTATGGCGTGTTCGGCAAGAGCGCGGAACCGCTCGCGCTCATCATGCGTGAACTCGGACACGGCACTGCGGCGCTTGCCATCGGCGTGGTGGCGATCATCGCGCTGCCCACCGTGCTGCTGGCGTTCTTCTACGGCCAGAGCCGCATTTTCTTCGTGATGTCGCGTGACGGCCTGCTGCCACGCAGTCTGTCGAAGGTGGGCAAGCGCGGTACGCCGGTGGCGATCACCGTGTTCACCGCGCTGGTGACGGCGGCGCTGGCCGGCGTTGCGCGGCTGGACGAAATCGCGGCGCTGGCGAATGCCGGCACGTTGATCGCCTTCGTCGCGGTAGCCACCTGCCTGCTGGTGCTGCGCAAGCGAGCCCCGGATCGCCCGCGCATGTTCCGCACGCCGCTGGCGTGGGTGGTGGGGCCGGTGGCGATCCTCGGTTGCATCTACCTGTTCGTGAGCCTGCCGGCGCGCACGCAGCTGTGGTGCCTGCTGTGGAATGCGTTTGGCCTGCTGGTGTATGCGCTGTATGCGCGGCGCGGCAGCCTGCTGGCGAAGAAGGAACACGGCACCTGAGCGACCAGCGGCCACGCGCGATTGCGCTGATGGGCCCGACTGCGTCGGGCAAGAGCGCGTATGCCATCGAACTTGCGCAGCGCTACGGCGGCGAAATCGTCAGCGTTGACTCCGCGCTGGTCTATCGCGGGCTGGACATCGGTGCGGCAAAACCCACGCGCGAGGAACAGGCGCAAGCCCCGCATCACCTGATCGACCTGCGTGAACCGTGGCAGCCGTATTCGGCGGCGGAGTTCGCGGTGGACGCCAGACGCGCCATCGACGGCATTGTCGCGCGCGGCAAGCTGCCGATACTGGCGGGCGGCACCGGCCTGTATTTCCGCGCGCTGCTGGAAGGCCTGTCCGACATGCCGGAAGCCGACGAGGCGATGCGCGCCGCGCTTTCCGCCGAGGCTGAACAACGCGGCTGGGCGGCGCTGCATGCGGAACTGGCGCTGGTCGACCCCGAAGCTGCATCGCGCATCCACGCCACCGATGCGCAGCGCATCCAGCGCGCGCTGGAAGTCTGGCGTTTGAGTGGGCGCACGATAAGCGACTGGCAGCGCAATGCGCGCGGCCAGCGCCTGCCGCTGAAGGTGCTGAAGCTGGCGCTGGCACCGCCGGAACGGGCGATTCTGCATGCACGCATCCAGGCGCGTTTCGACGCGATGCTGGAAGCCGGTTTCCTCGATGAAGTGCGTAGCTTGCGCGCACTGCCGGAACTGCACGCGCATCCGAAGCCGCTCAATCTGCCGGCGCTGCGCGCGGTCGGTTATCGGCAGGCGTGGGAGTATCTGGATGCGCCGAACCCTCATCCGGCGCTTCGCGCCACCTTCTCCCGGGGGGAGAAGGAAACGCAATTTCGTGAACGCGCCATCGCCGCAACGCGGCAGTTGGCGAAGCGCCAGTACACATGGCTGCGCGGCGAACTGGACGCACGCTGGTTCGACCCGGTGACCACGCGCACGGAACTGGATGCCGCCGTTGCCGGTTTCATCGGCAACAGTCGCGCCTGATGCACGCAGGCGCGGTTTCCTGCGCTAACATCGGCTCGCGCCCCTCGCAAGCGGGCGGGCGCGGGGCAGGGGAGCATCGACAGGTGTTCAGGCCCACGATCACAAACAACAACAACACACGACAGCAGTTGGGGAGTCCAATGTCGAAGTCGCAATCCCTACAGGATCCGTTCCTGAACGCCCTGCGCCGCGAGCGCGTGCCGGTGTCCATCTATCTGGTCAACGGCATCAAGCTGCAAGGCACCATCGAATCCTTCGATCAGTTCGTGGTCCTGCTGCGCAATACCGTCAGCCAGATGGTCTACAAGCACGCGATTTCCACCGTAGTACCGGCCCGCAACGTGCGCATCGGCAATCCCGCTGATGCCGATGCCGAAGACGCCGCGCCTGCCGAGTAGGGGCAGGCCCCCGTGCCTGCCTGAGATGGCAATGGCAACACGTGTAGGGGCAGGCCCCCGTGCCTGCCCGAGATGGCAATGGCGCGCATGTAGGGGCAGGCCCCCGTGCCTGCCCGTGATGGCAATGGCGCGCATGTAGGGGCAGGCCCCCGTGCCTGCCCGTGATGCCTGCCCATGATGGCAAGGGCAACCACATGCGGGGGCAACCACAGGGGGTTGCCCCTACGGGATTCGCCCATATTAATGTCGAATGCCGACACAACTCTTTGAACGCTCGCGTGGTGGCGAGAACGCCCTGCTGATCCAGCCGCATGCCGGAGGCCCGCCCGCCGAGGGCGTGCTGGAGGAGTTCGGCGAATTGGCCCGTTCCGCCGGTGCAGCCGTGGCGGCGGTGCTGACCGCCAGGATAGACAAGCCCAACCCGGCCACCTTGATTGGCAGCGGAAAACTTGAGGAAGTGAAGGCCACCTGCGAGGCGACCGGCGCGAATCTGGTGCTGGTCAACCACCCGCTGACCCCCGTGCAGGAGCGCAATCTCGAAAAGGCGCTGGAACGGCGGGTGGTGGATCGCACCGGGCTGATCCTGGACATCTTCGCCCAGCGCGCGCGTTCGCACGAAGGCAAGCTGCAGGTGGAGCTGGCGCAGTTGCGGCACATGGCAACGCGCCTGGTGCGCGGCTGGACGCACTTGGAGCGTCAGCGCGGCGGTGCCATCGGCCTGCGCGGCCCCGGCGAAACCCAGCTTGAAACCGACCGCCGCCTGCTGCAAAAGCGCGTGGACATGCTGCAAAAGCGGCTGGAAAAGGTCGAAGTCCAGCACACCCAGATGCGCCGCGCGCGGGTGCGCAGTGAACTGCCGCGCGTCGCGTTGGTGGGCTATACCAATGCCGGCAAATCGACCCTGTTCAACGTGCTGACCGGCGCGGATGCCTACGCCGCGGATCAGTTGTTCGCCACGCTTGATCCCACCGTGCGCCGCATCGAGCTTGCGGGCGGTGGCGTGGTGCTGGCCGATACCGTCGGCTTCGTCCGCGACCTGCCGCATGAACTGGTGGCCGCGTTCCGTTCCACCTTGAGCGAGGCACGTGAAGCTGATTTGCTGCTGCACGTCATCGATGCCGACGATTCGCTGCGCGATGAACGCATGGCGCAGGTGGACGAGGTGCTGCGCGAGATCGGCGCGGGCGACATCCCGCAACTGCTGGTGTTCAACAAGATCGACCGCATCGAAGGCGCGACTCCGCGCATCGACCTGCGTGGCGAGGATCGCCATGCGGTGTGGATTTCTGCGCGCGATGGCCTGGGCATCGGCCTGCTGCGCGAAGCGCTGGGGCAGCGGTTAGGCCTGCGCCGGGTGATCGGCGACATCCTGCTGCCGACCGACGCGGGTCGCCTGCGCGCGCGCCTGCATGCACTGGATGCCGTGCGCGAAGAACAACACGATGCCGATGGCTGGCGCTTGCATGTTGACCTGCCCTTGGTCGATGCCGCGCGGCTGGCCGCACAGGCCGATGGCATGCCGCTGCGCGGCCTGTTGCCGGCGACCGAACCCGAGCTTCCCGTAGAATCCCCCGCATGACGACGAAACAGCACGGCCCGCGCGGGCCAAAAGCACTCTGGATGGCCTGGAACAAGCCCGGCGGTTCCTCCGGCAGGTCACCGCGCAGCGGCGGCAATGGCGGGCTTGGCGGTCTGTTCGACAAGTTGCCGGACTTCGGTGGTGGCGGCGCAAACCCGCTGCGCTGGGCCGGGATCGCGCTGGCGCTGTGGCTGGCGTTCAACTGCTTTGTGCTGGTGGCGGAACAGGAACGTGGCGTGGTGCTGCGTTTCGGCCTGTTCGCCCGCATCATGCAGCCCGGCCCCAACCTGAAGCTGCCGTGGCCGATCGAAAGCGTCACCAAGGTCAAGGCCACCCAGATCAGCAATTACGAAGATCGGGTGCCGGTACTCACTCGCGATGAAAACATCGTCGAGGTCGCCATCAATGTGCAGTACCGGGTGTCCGATCCCCAGCTATACCTGTTCGGAACCCGAGATGGCGATGAGGTGCTGAAGCAGGCCGCACTGAGTACCGTGCGTGAGCAGGTCGGCCGTTCCGATCTGGATACCGTGCTGGGCGCGCGCGAACAACTGGCCGTGTCCGCGCGCGATCGCCTGCAGAAATCGCTGGATGCCTATCGCACCGGCCTGCTCGTCACCGAGCTCAATCTGCCCGATGCGCGTCCGCCGCAGCAGGTCAAGCCTGCGTTCGACGACGTCAACAGCGCCCAGCAGGACAAGGAACGCCTGATTTCCGAGGCGCGTGCCGATGCGGCCAAGATCGTGCCCGAGGCACGCGGCCAGGCCGCGCGCGTGCGCACGGTGGCGGAAGGCTACAAGACGGCTGAAATCGCCCGCGCCACCGGTGATGCCCAGCGTTTCAGCCTGCTGGTCCAGCAGTACAAGGCCGCGCCCGAGGTCACCCGCAAGCGGCTGTGGCTGGAAACTGTGCAGGACGTGCTGGCGCGCAATCGCAAGATCGTCGGTGGCGATGGTCGCCAGCTGATCTGGGCGCCGATGGAGGGTGCGGCGAAGCCGGGATCGCCGGCGCCGGCGGCGTCGTCTTCGCTGGTATCACCGGTGGTGGAGGCGGTGACGCAGGATGGATCGACGCGCTCGGGGCGCAGTGGCCGGGCAGCCGGACGTGAGGAGACGGTGCGATGAGATTTCCTGCATGGATGGCGGCGGTGGTCGCCGCATTGCTGCTGCTGATGGGCTCGGTGTTCGTGGTCAGCGAAGGCCACACCGCCATCGTCCTGAACCTGGGGCGGGTCGCCCGCACCAACCTTGGCCCCGGCCTGCATTTCAAGTGGCCGCTGATTGAAAGCAGGCGCATCTTTGACAGCCGCTTGCAGGTGCTGCCCGCCGAGCCGGAGCGCTACCTGACGTCGGAGCGCAAGGACGTGCTGGTGGACTTCTTCGCGCTGGGCAAGATCGAGGACGCGCGCGCCTTCTATCGCGCCACTGGCGGGCTTGAATCCGCAGCGGTTGACCGCCTGGCGCCCATCATCAAGGATGCGCTGCGCAACGAGATCAACGCGCGCACCTTGCAGCAGGCGGTGTCGGGTGACCGCACCGAGATCGTCAAGAGCCAGCTGGATGCCATCAACAAGGGCGCGGCCACGCTGGGTGTCCGCATCCTTGATTTGCGCATCAAGCAGCTCGACCTGCCCACCGACAGCCGCGTCATCGACGATGTCTATAACCGCATGCGCGCCCAGCGCCAGCAGGTGGCAAGCCGCCTGCGCGCCGAGGGCGAGGAGCAGGCCAACGAGATTCGCGCCGCGGCCGACCGCGACCAGCAGGTCATCATCGCCGAGGCCGAGCGCGACGCGCAGAAGCTGCGTGGTGAGGGCGATGCAGAGGCTGCGCGCATCTACGCCGAAGCTGCCAACCGCGACCCGGCGTTCTTCGCCTTCCAGCGCAGCCTGGATGCCTACCGCAAGGCGTTCTCCGGCGGCGACAGCGTGATCGTGCTGGAGCGCAACGACCCGTTCCTGCAATACCTGCGCAACGACCGCTGAGCCATGGCCGACCTGTGGGCCGCGCTGTGCCTCGTGGCCGTGCTTGAAGGGCTGTTCCTGTTCGCCGCGCCTGGCGCGTGGAAGCGCGCCGCCGAGCAGTTGCTGAACCTGCCTGACGAACACGTCAGGCGCGTCGGCGGCGTGGTGTTGATCCTCGGGCTGGTGTCCTTGTATCTGGTGCGGAGCTAAAGCTTTTCCCTCTCCGGTAAAGCTTGTGGCTGTGTTCTTTCCCGCTCCGGTAAAGGTTGTTGCTGTGTTCTTTCCCTCTCCCGTGAAACGGGAGAGGGTGCCGAAGGCGGGTGAGGGCTGCTCTTCAATGCAATCGAAATGGCCTCGATTACCAAGGCCGGCGTATTGAACACAGCATCGTTCCAGAACCGCAGGACACGGAACCCGTTCCGTTCCAGATATCGAGTCCGGTTAGCGTCGTACCCGTGGCGGTCAAGATGCTGGCTGCCATCAAGCTCCACGATCAATCGCATTTCGAGACAGACGAAATCCACGAAGAACGGGCCGATGCGATGTTGCCGGCGGAACTTCATGCCGAGCAGGCGGCGGTTGCGCAGTGCCTGCCAGAGTCGCACTTCGGCCTCGGTCATGTTCTGGCGCAGTTCGCGCTGGCGGAGGTTGCTGGGATTTTCGCGCACGGTGGTTTCTCCTGATGGATGCAGGCAGGGTCGGGTACGACATGTCTGTGAGGGCATCAGGGATTACAGGGTGTTGCAGTCAGGGAATGCCCCTCATCCGCCTTCGGCACCTTCTCCCCGCAAGCGGGGAGAAGGAAAAAGCAAGCTGGCGTGGTGCGTGAGTTCCCTGGGCACCTTCTCCCCGCAAGCGGGGAGAAGGAAAAAGCAAGCTGGCGTGGTGCGTGAGTTCCCTGGGCACCT
>NZ_JASGED010000017.1:0-15314 GCF_047606765.1 Thermomonas sp.
ATCACCCGTTTGGCAAGGCCGCATTCGCCACCGTGCAGGACATGAGCGGCAAACTGCAGTTGTTCCTGCAGGCGAACACGCTGGGCGAAACCTATGACGCTTTCAAGGGCTGGGACATCGGCGACATCATCGCCGCCGAAGGCCCGCTGACCCGCACCAAGACCGGCGAGTTGTCGGTGAAGGCCGACAGCCTGCGCCTGCTGGTGAAGGCGCTGCGCCCGCTGCCGGACAAGTTCCACGGCTTGAGCGACGTGGAGCAGCGCTACCGCCAGCGTTATGTCGATCTGATCGTCACGCCGGAAGCGCGCGATGTATTCGTGGCGCGTTCGCGCATCGTGGCCGGTATCCGCCGCTGGCTGGACGCGCGCCGCTTCCTGGAAGTGGAAACGCCGATGATGCATTACATCGCCGGCGGCGCGACCGCGCGTCCGTTCGTGACCCATCACAACGCGCTTGATCTTGATCTGTTCCTGCGCGTTGCGCCGGAGTTGTACTTGAAGCGTCTCGTGGTCGGTGGCCTTGAACGCGTCTATGAAATCAACCGCAACTTCCGCAACGAAGGCGTTTCGACCCGCCACAACCCCGAGTTCACCATGCTGGAGTTGTACGAGGCCTATGCCACGTACACCGAGGTGATGGACCTGACTGAAGGGATGATGCGTGACGTGGCGGTTGATGCGATGGGCACTACCGTCTTTGAATGGGACGGCAATACCATCGACCTTGGCCCGAACTTCCGCCGCTGGAAGCTTGAAGAAGCGGTGCGTGAATTGAATCCGGAAATCTCGGTGGCCGACTGCCGTGACCGTGATGCACTGGCCGCGCATTGCGCGCGCCTGAAGATTCCGGTCAAGCCGGGCTACGGCTGGGGCAAGCTGCTGCTGGAAATCTTCGAGAAGACCGTGGAAACCGGCCTGATCCAGCCGACCTTCATTACCCATTACCCGGTGGAAGTGTCGCCGCTGGCGCGCGAATCCGACAGCGAGCCGGGCATCACCGACCGCTTCGAACTGTTCATTGGTGGCAAGGAACTGGCGAATGGTTTTTCGGAATTGAACGACCCCGAAGATCAGGCCGCGCGCTTCCGCGCGCAGGTCGAGGCCAAGGATGCAGGTGATGATGAAGCCATGCATTTCGACGCCGATTACATCCGTGCGCTGGAAGTCGGTCTTGCGCCGACCGGTGGTTTGGGCGTCGGCATCGACCGCTTCGTGATGCTGTTGACGGGATCAAGCTCGATCCGCGACGTGCTGCTGTTTCCGTACATGCGTCCGGAGGCGTGAGAAGACCCCTCATCCGCCCTATGGGCACCTTCTCCCCGCAAGCGGGGAAGGATAGGGGACGCATGTTCGCCTAGTGCGCGGTTTTCCCTCGCCCCGCGAAGCGGGGAGAGGGTGGCGAAGCCGGGTGAGGGGCGCTCTTATGCCGCCTTTGGTGGGTCGCGCAGTTCCTTGCGCAAAATCTTGCCGACATTGCTCTTCGGCAACTCCTCGCGGAACTCGACAAAGCGCGGCTGCTTGTAGCCGGTGAGGTTCTCTCGGCAGAACGCCTTGACCTGATCGGCAGTGAGCGATGGGTCTTTCTTGACGATGAATACCTTGACCGCTTCGCCGGACTTGTCATCGGGCACGCCAATCGCCGCGACTTCCAGCACGCCCGGCATCATTGCGATCACGTCTTCCACTTCGTTCGGATACACGTTGAAGCCGGACACCAGGATCATGTCCTTCTTGCGATCCACGATATAGAAATAGCCTGCCTCGTCCATGCGCGCCATGTCGCCGGTGTGCAGCCAGCCGTCGGCATCGATGACCTTGGCGGTTTCCTCAGGGCGCTGCCAGTAGCCCTTCATGACCTGCGGGCCATGCACGCACAGTTCGCCCACTTCGCCTGCCGGCAGGATGCGGCCTTCGTCATCCTTGATGCAGACGTTGGTGGACGGCACCGGCAGGCCGATGGAGCCGTTGTAGCCGCGCAGATCGAGCGGATTGATGCAGACTGCAGGCGAGGTTTCGGTCAGGCCATAGGCTTCGGCCAGGGTGACGCCAGTGACCTTCTGCCACTTCTCGGCCACTGCGCGCTGTACGGCCATGCCGCCGCCAAGCGTCAAGTGCAGCTTCGAGAAATCCACCTCGTCAAAACCGGGCGTGTTGAGCAAGCCATTGAACAGCGTGTTGACACCGGTGATGGCGGTGAACGGCGCGCCTTTCAACTCCTTCACAAAGCCGGGCATGTCGCGCGGGTTTGTAATCAGCAGATTGGTGGCACCGAACTTCATGAAGACCAGACAGTTCGCCGTCAACGCGAAGATGTGGTACAGCGGCAGCGCGGTAACGATCAGTTCATTGCCCGGCTTGACGTTGGTGCCGACCCAGGCTGCTGCCTGCTGCATGTTGGCCACCATGTTGCGGTGGGTCAGCATCGCGCCCTTGGACACGCCGGTGGTGCCGCCGGTGTATTGCAGGAAGGCGATGTCATCAAGACTGCTGCGGATATCGGGCAGCGTGTGCATGCGCCCCAGCGTGAGCGTGTCGCGAAAGCGCACGGCACCGGGGATGTCGTAGTTCGGCACCATCTTCTTCACGTGCTTCAGCACGAAGTTGACGATGGCACCCTTGGGGAAGCCGAGCATGTCGCCCAGCCCGGTGGTGATGGCCTTGACGCCTGGCATTTGCGCCAGCACGTCCTGCGCCACGTTGCCGAAGTTGTCCATGACCAGCAGCACGCTGGCGCCGGCGTCGGAAAGTTGATGCTTCAACTCGCGCGCGGTGTACATCGGATTGACGTTGACCACGGTCAGCCCGGCGCGCAGCACGCCCAAGATGGCAATGGGGTATTGCAGGCAGTTGGGCATCATCACCGCCACGCGGTCGCCTTTCTTCAGCTTCAATTCGCCAAGCAGATAGCCGGCGAAGTCGCGGCTGAGGCGGTCAAGCTCGTCATAGCTGAGCGACTTGCCCATGTTGATGAAGGCAGTCTTGTTGCGATAGGTCTTGAGTGCGGTGTCGAAAACGTCGGTGATCGACGAGAACTCGTTCATGTCGATTTCGGCAGGCACGCCGGCAGGGTAGTGGGCCAACCAAGGACGTTCGGAACTCATGCACATCTCCCCTCGATGGACGCCGCTGCGATATGCGGTGGCGTATGGATTCACTCCAGATTTGAGCATAGGCTCCCTGGCATGACAAGGCGGAATGGTGCGTCCGAATGAATGCCGCAATGCAGCAATTTAGCGGGTTCCAGCGCAAATTGATGATTGCGATGCTGATGCTGGCGATATTGCTTGGCGCGTGTGGAGAGTCCGATCCAGAGCAGGCCGTGCGTGCGCAACTGACGGCCATGCAAACGGCCATCGATGCGCGCGATGCAGGCGCGGTGCGCGAGCTGCTGGCCGACGATTTCATCGGCAACGAGGGCATGGATCGCCGTGGCGTGCAGCAGCTCGCCGCCGGCGTTTTCATGCGCCATCGCGAAGTCGGCGCACGGATCGGGCCGGTGGAAGTCGAGCTGCGTGGTGAGCGCGATGCCATCGCGCGCTTCACCGTACTTGCCACGGGCGGCTCCGGCGGTCTGCTGCCGGAAAGCGGGCAGGTGTATCAGGTCGAAACCGGCTGGCGGCGGGTCGATGGCGAATGGCAGCTGCTCAATGCGAACTGGAAGCCGAAGCTGTAGGTATGCATGCGGAGCAAGCTCCGCATCTATAACCTGTGACGGTGCGAACCGCGGTAGGTGACGAGCTTGCTCGGCACAAGTTCTACCGTGTGCATCGTCCCGCCAACTGCCGCAACACGTAATGCAGCAAGCCACCGTGACGGAAGTATTCCACTTCCTTCGGCGTCAACAGCAGCACATTGGCCTGGAATGACAGCGCGCTGCCGTCGCTGCGGGTGGCGGTGACCGTGGCGGTTTTCGCCGCACCATCGGCAAGGCCGCTGATGGCGTAGGTCTCCGTGCCATCAAGGCCAAGTGATTGCGCGTTTTGCCCATCGATGAATTGCAGTGGCAGCACGCCCATGCCGACCAGGTTGCTGCGGTGGATACGCTCGAAGCTCTCGGCAATCACCGCCTTCACGCCCAGCAGGTGGGTGCCCTTGGCCGCCCAGTCGCGCGATGAACCGGTGCCGTATTCCTTGCCGGCGATGACGACCAGCGGCACGCCTGCGGCCTTGTATTGCATCGCCGCATCGTAGATCGCCATCTTCTCGGGCGGTGTCGTGCCGAAGTACAGCGTGTTGCCGCCTTCCTCGCCGCCCAGCATCCGGTTCTTGATGCGGATGTTGGCGAAGGTGCCGCGCACCATCACGTCGTCATTGCCGCGCCGGCTGCCATAGCTGTTGAAGTCGGCGGGTTGCACGCCACGCGAAACGAGGAAGCGCCCGGCGGGTGAATCCTGCTTGATGCTGCCGGCGGGCGAGATGTGGTCGGTGGTGATCGAATCACCGAACAGCCCCAGCACGCGCGCGCCATGGAGGTCGGTGATGCTGCCAACTGCCATCGTCATGCCATCGAAGTAGGGCGGGTTCTTGATGTAGGTGGAGGCGTCATTCCATGCGTACAGTTCGCCATCCGGCGCGTCGATGCCGTTCCAGCGCGCATCGCCCTTGAACACATCGGCATAGTGCTTGGCGAACATGTCCGGGCCGATGGTTGCGGCAATGGTGTCGCCGATTTCCTTCGCACTCGGCCAGATGTCGCGCAGGAACACGGGTGCGCCATCACTGCCGATGCCCAGCGGTTCACGGGTCAGGTCGATGTCAATGCTGCCGGCAATGGCATAGGCCACCACCAGCGGTGGCGATGCGAGGTAGTTCATCTTCACCTCGGCGTGGATGCGGCCCTCGAAATTGCGGTTGCCGGACAGCACAGATGCCACCACCAGATCGTTCTGCGCGATGCCTTCGGACACCGCCTGCGGCAGCGGGCCGGAGTTGCCGATGCAGGTGGTGCAGCCATAGCCGACAACAAAGAAGCCGAGCTTTTCCAGAGCGTCGATCAGCCCGGCCTTTTCCAGATAGTCGGTCACCACGCGAGAGCCCGGCCCGAGCGAAGTCTTGACCCACGGCGCGGCTTTCAAGCCCTTCGCCACTGCGTTGCGCGCCAGCAGGCCCGCACCGAGCATCACTGCCGGGTTGGAGGTATTGGTGCAGGAGGTGATCGCCGCAATCACCACCGCGCCATCGGTCAGTTCGTGTTCGCCATCATCCAGCTTGATCTTCGAGATGGGCTTCGCCAGCAGGTGTTCGGCCTGTGGCTGTGCGCCGCCTTCGTCCTTGAACTCCGCCACCTGCATGCCTTCGGCTGGCTTGCGGCTGCGTGTAAGTCCGCCAAGGTTCTGGTGGAAATTGCGCTGCGCGTCTTCCAGCAGCACGCGATCCTGCGGACGCTTCGGGCCGGCCAGCGACGGCTTCACTTCGCCCATGTCCAGATGCAGCACGCTGCTGTATTCGGCCTCTGCCGCGCCCGGTTCGTGCCACAGTCCCTGCGCCCTGGCATAGGCCTCGACCAGTGCGATCTGCGCATCGCTGCGCCCGGACAGGCGCAGGTAGTTCAGCGATTCGGCATCAATCGGGAAGATGCCGCAGGTCGCGCCGTATTCCGGCGCCATGTTGCCGATGGTGGCGCGGTCGGCCAGCGGCAGGTGCTGCAGCCCATCGCCGAAGAACTCCACGAACTTCCCGACCACGCCATGCGCGCGCAGCATCTGGGTGACAGTCAATACAAGGTCGGTCGCCGTTGCGCCTTCCGGCAGTTTGCCGGTCAGACGGAAGCCGACCACTTGCGGAATCAGCATGGAAGAGGGCTGGCCGAGCATCGCGGCTTCGGCCTCGATGCCGCCCACGCCCCAGCCCAGCACGCCGATGCCGTTTATCATCGTGGTGTGGCTGTCGGTGCCGAACACGGTGTCCGGGAAGGCCCACAACTCGCCGTCGCCGCTCTCATCAGGCATGTTGCGTTCCATCACCACGCGCGCCAGGTGTTCCAGATTCACCTGATGCACGATGCCGGTGTTCGGCGGCACCACCTTGAAGTTGTCGAACGCCTTTTGCCCCCAGCGCAGGAAGCCGTAACGCTCGGCATTGCGCTGGAACTCGATGCGTCCGTTGAGGTCGAGCGCATCGGCGCGGCCATAGACATCGACCTGCACCGAATGGTCGATGACCAATTCAGACGGGATCAGCGGATTGATCTGGCCGGCATCGCCACCCAGTTTCACCACCGCATCGCGCATCGCCGCCAGATCGACCACGCAGGGCACGCCGGTGAAGTCCTGCAGCACCACCCGTGCCGGCATGAAGGCGATTTCGGTATCCGGCTCCTTGTGCGGGTTCCAGTTCGCCACCGCCTCGATGTGCTCGGGGCCAACCGTCATCCCGCCGTCTTCATGGCGCAGCAGATTCTCCAGCAGGATCTTCATCGAATACGGCAGGCGGGCGATGTTGAAGCGCTCGCCCAGCCGGATCAGGCTGGAATAGGCATAGGTCTTGCCGTTGACATTCAGGCGTGCGCGGGTGGCGAAGGAGTCGGCCATGTTGGGGCTCCGTGGCTGGATGAACGCAGCCAGTGTACGTCCGCACCTGTGACCGCACCGTTGCGGCGGCGCAACGCTGCGGGCGGATATGCAGATGCCGGTAGGAGGCCGAAAGTATGTATAATCCTTGCATACTTTTCGTCCGTGGAGGTTCCCCATGGAAGCCACCGTTGCCGAACGCGGCCAGATCACCCTGCCCAAGGCCGTGCGCGATGCGCTGGGCCTGACCAAGGGCAGCTTGCTCAAAGTGGAACTGGAAGGTGGGCGCATCATCCTGCGCAAGAACGTGGATGATGCGATTTCCCGCGCGCGCGGGCGCTTCAAGCTGGATGGCTTTGCCAATACCGATGATGCCATGCGTGCCATTCGTGGACGTGCGCCGGGCGATCCGCTGGAGTCGTTCGAGGTGTTGCGCGATCCATCCGACTACGAACCGGCCAGCAAGAAATGATTGCCATCGACTCTTCGGTGTTGATCGACCTGCTTTCCGGCAATGAGCGTGCCGAGCCGACCGAGTCATGCCTGCGCCAGTGCCTGGTCGTCGGCCCCGTGGTCGTGTGCGACGTGGTGCTGGCGGAAGTCTGCACCGCGCTGAAGGACGGCTCGGAAACCTTGCCAATCCTGGAAAGCATGAGCATCCATTTCAGCGCGATGGAAGCCAAGTCCGCCCTGCGCGCCGGCGAAATGCAGCGCCGCTACCGCCGCAATGGCGGCAAGCGCGAACGCACCGTGCCGGACTTTCTTGTTGGCGCGCACGCGCTGCTGCAATGCAATGGCCTCATCACCCGTGATGGCGGCTTCTATCGCGACTATTTCAAGGGCTTGCGGGTCATCGAGCCGCAACTCAACTAACCCCACACATACGCCACCGGAGAACCCGAATGTTCCTCGCCAGCTACCGCCAGCATGCCGCCGAACGCGCCGCCCTCGGCATCCCGCCGCTGCCGCTGACTGCGCAGCAGACCGCCGATGTGATCGAACTGCTGAAGAATCCACCTGCCGGTGAAGCAGACTTCCTGCTTGATCTGCTGGTCAACCGCGTCCCGGCGGGTGTCGATGATGCCGCCAAGGTCAAGGCTTCGTATCTGGCCGCGATCGCCTTCGGCAGCGAAACCAACGCGCTGATCCCGCGCGCCCGCGCCACCGAACTGCTGGGCACCATGCTGGGCGGCTACAACGTCGCGCCGCTGGTGCAACTGCTGGACGATGCCGAAGTCGGTGCCGTTGCCGCCAATGCGCTCAAGCACACCCTGCTGGTGTTCGACGCCTTCCATGACGTGGAAGAAAAGGCCAAGGCTGGCAACGCGAATGCGAAGGCCGTGCTGCAAAGCTGGGCCGATGCCGAATGGTTCACCAGCAAGCCGGAAGTGCCGGCCTCGCTGACCGTCACCGTGTTCAAGGTGCCAGGCGAAACCAATACCGATGACCTGTCGCCCGCGCCGGACGCCACCACCCGTCCCGACATCCCGATGCACGCGCTGGCGATGCTGAAGAACAAGCGCCCGGACGCGCCGTTCGTGCCGGAGGAAGACGGCAAGCGCGGCCCCATCGCTGCAATTCAGGCATTGAAGGAAAAAGGTCATCTGGTTGCCTACGTTGGCGACGTGGTCGGCACCGGCTCATCGCGCAAGTCGGCCACCAACAGCGTGCTGTGGTGGACGGGCGATGACATTCCGTACATCCCGAACAAGCGCGCCGGCGGCGTTTGCCTTGGCAGCAAGATCGCGCCGATCTTCTACAACACGATGGAAGACGCGGGCGCGCTGCCGATCGAACTTGACGTAGCGAAGATGGAACACGGCGACGTGGTCGAGCTGCGTCCGTACGAAGGCAAGGCGCTGAAGAATGGCGAAGTGATTGCCGAGTTCGAACTGAAGTCCGAAGTCCTGTTCGACGAAGTGCGCGCCGGTGGCCGCATCCCGCTCATCATCGGCCGTGGCCTGACCGGCAAGGCGCGCGAAGCGCTGGGCCTGCCGGCCACCGACCTGTTCCGCCTGCCGGTGACCCCGCCGGATACCGGCAAGGGCTTCACGCTGGCGCAAAAACTCGTTGGTCGTGCCTGCGGCTTGCCCGAAGGGAAAGGCATGCGCCCCGGCACCTATTGCGAGCCGAAGATGACCTCGGTGGGTTCGCAGGACACCACCGGCCCAATGACCCGCGACGAGCTGAAGGACCTGGCCTGCCTCGGCTTCTCCGCCGATCTGGTGATGCAGTCGTTCTGCCATACCGCCGCCTATCCGAAGCCGGTGGACGTGAAGACGCATCACACCCTGCCGGAGTTCATCTCCACCCGTGGCGGCGTCTCGCTGCGCCCGGGCGACGGCATCATCCACAGCTGGCTCAACCGCATGCTGCTGCCCGATACCGTCGGCACCGGCGGCGACTCGCACACCCGCTTCCCGATCGGCATTTCCTTCCCGGCGGGTTCCGGCCTTGTTGCCTTCGCTGCCGCCACCGGCGTGATGCCGCTGGACATGCCGGAATCGGTGCTGGTGCGCTTCAAGGGCAAGCTGCAGCCGGGCGTGACCCTGCGCGACCTCGTCCACGCGATCCCGCTGTACGCGATCAAGGCCGGCCTGCTGACCGTCGAGAAGAAGGGCAAGAAGAACATCTTCTCCGGCCGCATCCTCGAAATCGAAGGGCTGCCGGAACTGAAGATCGAACAGGCCTTCGAACTGGCCGACGCTTCCGCCGAGCGCTCCGCCGCCGGCTGCACCGTGCGCCTGTCGAAGGAACCGATCATCGAATACCTCACCAGCAACATCACCCTGCTGAAGTGGATGATTGCGGAAGGTTACGAAGACGCGCGCACGCTGGCCCGCCGCATCAGCAAGATGGAGGCATGGCTGGCCAACCCGCAACTGCTGGAGCCGGACGCCGACGCCGAGTACGCGGCAGTGATCGAAATCGACATGGACGAGATCGTCGAGCCCATCGTCTGCTGCCCGAATGATCCGGATGATGCCAAGACGTTGAGCGACGTGGCCGGTGCGCAGATCGATGAAGTGTTCATCGGCTCGTGCATGACCAACATCGGCCACTTCCGCGCCGCGGCCAAGCTGCTGGAAGGCAAGCGCGACATCCCGACCCGCCTGTGGATCGCGCCGCCCACCAAGATGGATGCCGCCGAGCTCACCAACGAAGGCCATTACGGCACCTTCGGCACCGCAGGCGCGCGCATGGAAATGCCGGGCTGCTCGCTGTGCATGGGCAATCAGGCGCAGATTCGCGAAGGCAGCACTGCCATGTCCACCAGCACCCGCAACTTCCCGAACCGCCTTGGCCGCAACACCAATGTGTATCTGGGTTCGGCGGAACTGTCGGCGATCTGCGCGCGTCTTGGTCGCATCCCCACCCGCGAGGAATACCTGGCCGACATCGGTGTGGTGAATGCCAATGGCGACAAGATTTACCGCTACATGAACTTCGACCAGATCACCGAATACAAGGAAGTCGCGGACAAGGTTGCTGCATGATGCCTTTCCTTCTCCCCCGCTTACGGGGGAGAAGATGCCCACGAGACCATCACCGATGCGCCTGTGGCTTTCCTTCTCCCCCGCAAGCGGGGGAGAAGGTGCCCGCGAGACTGTCACCGATATGTGCTGGTGGCTTTCCTTCTCCCCGCAAGCAGGGGAGAAGATGCCCACGAGACCATCACCGATGCGCTTGTGGCTTTCCTTCTCCCCCGCTTGCGGGGGAGAAGGTGCCGAAGGCGGATGAGGGGGAATGACGCCCGGCCACGCCGGGCGTTTTTGTTGTCCGGCATCCGGCATCCAACTGCTAGGCTCATCGCGAACGGAGAACGCCGACATGAAGAACTGGACCTGCTTTTTGATTGCGATGGCCTGCGCGGCCTTGCTGGCGGTGTTTGCATCGGCGACGCCCACGCCTGCGCCAGCCAATGCACCGGCGACCGGGTTTTCCGCAGTGCGTGCAATGGCCGATGTGCGCGAGATCGCCCGCGCCCCACATCCAACCGGCAGCGCCGAAAACGCCCGCGTGCGCGACTACCTGACCCGGCGGCTGCAATCTCTCGGCATGAGCGTGGCTTCGCGCACTGCGCCGCTGGATGCGCGTTCACGCAAGCGCTTGAGCCAGTGGCGGGGCAGCCCGGCGGATGGTGTGGAAGCCACCAGTCTGGTTGCCACCTTGCCGGGGCGTGACCCGACAAAGCCCGCGCTGTTGCTGATGGCGCACCACGATTCGGTATGGGATTCGCCGGGAGCCGGTGATGACAGTGCCGGCGTGGCCGCGATCCTTGAAACCGTGCGCGCACTTCGCGCCAGTGGTCAGCCGCTTGAACGCAGCTTGATCGTGCTGTTCACCGATGCCGAGGAACTCGGCCTTGATGGTGCGGAGGATTTCTTCAAGCGCGATCCGCTGCGCGAGCAGGTCGGCGTCATCATCAACCTGGAAGCGCGCGGCGGCGGTGGCCGCGCAGCGATGTTCGAGACGGGCAATGATAACGGCGCGATGATCGAACTGTTCGCGAACTCGGTGCGCGGGCCGGTCGCGACATCGGTCAGCGTGCTGGTTTACAACAACATGCCCAACTTCACCGATTACACCGTCGCCAAGAAGCAGGGCGTGCCGGGCTTCAACTTCGCCTTCCTCGGTCGCCCGGCGCAATACCATTCCGCAACCGCCACGCCCGATGCGCTGGATGCCGGTTCGCTGCAGGACATGGGTCGCCAGACGCTGGATCTCAGCCGCGCTTTGCTGGCCGTGCCGACACTGCCGGGCAAGTCGCCCGATCTCGTGTTCTTCGACCTGTTCGGCCTGCTGCTTCTGTCCTATGCCGGCTGGATCGGCTGGTTGATCCTTGCGGTCACCGTTGCGGCCTATGGTTATGCCGCACGGGGCATGGTGACAGTGCGTGATGCGGAGCGGGGCGTTGCGATTGCGCTGGCGATACTGCTGATTGGCGGATTGGTATTGTGGCTCGGCAATCTGGTATCGGGCGCGGGCGGGGCGGTCAATTACTACGACAGGCTCGCGGCTACCCCACGGCTTGAACTGCAGGCGGCGTTGCTGTGCATGGCAACGGCCATGTGCGTTGCAGGGCTACTGCTCAATCGTCATTCAATGACTGCGCTGGTGCCCGCCACTGCCATACCGTTCCTGCTGCTGGCCGGTCTGGCGCAGGCGTTTGCGCCCACCGCCGCGTTCCCGCTCTATCTGCCGCTGCTGCTGGGTGGGGCAGGGATTGCCATTGCGCGCTGGCGTCCCGGTGCAATCGGTGACTGGGCGATGACCATCACGGCGGCGGTAGGCGGCGGTTACCTGCTGACGCTTGCCCATGCGCTGTTCGAAGCCGTGGGGCAGGGCATGCCGTATGTCGCCATCCTGCCACTGGCGCTATGCGCCTTGCTGCTGATGCCACTTGTCCCTCGCGTCGAGCGCGCGTGCGCGATGAAAGGCGCTTTGGCGCTGGGCGTGTTGGCGATGCTGATCGCGCTCTGGGTGCGGTTCGATGCGGTTGCAGCGAGCGTGCCGTCCTACAGCATGTCGTGATGCCGATGGTGTGGTTCAACCCCGCAGCCGCGCATCGATCGCCGCCGCCATGTCGCGACGGCGGAACACGAAATCCCACAGGCTGCCGCCCATCTGCCGCCACAGCACGGCGGAGCGCAGTGCAGCGAGCAGCAGGGCGCGGATTTCGGCGACCACGCCGGCCTGCCCGAGGTAATGCGGATTGCCTTGCACCATGACTCGTGGGCGCAGGGTGCTGACGGTGTCGGCATACAGGCTGCCAAGGCCGGAGACCACGTCCGGATGTGCGCTGCCCAGCCGCGCGGCTGGCTCCGACAAGGCCTGCAGGCCGGTCTGCACCTTGCCGACGATGGCATCGTCCTGCGCGAAGCGGCGTTCCAGTTGCAGCACGGCCAGCGCCAACTTGTACAAGGCCGCGTCCTTGCTGTCGTTGGACAGGTATTCGCGCAGCAGGCGCAGGCCAGTGCGGACGTTGCCGGCACCGGCATAGACGGCTTCGGTATCACGCGCGTCGATGCGGAACACGCTGTCCAGCGCGGCCTGCACCTGATTGCTGTCGGACTGGCCGGTGTCTGCCGTGCGGCGCACCTGCGCCAGTGCCTGCAACAGGCCGGCCAGAGCCAGCACACGATCGTCGATGGTGTCGGTGGTCATGCAACGTTCTCGAAGGAATGGGGATGGCCTGGCATGCGCGCGTCGGTGGACAGGATCACCGCGCCGCCGAGGCAGTTGTCGCCGTCGTACAGCACCAGTGATTGCCCCGGCGTGACCGCACGCTGCGGGCGGGCGAAGCGCACAGCCACGCTGCCATCGTCCTGCACTTCGACCTCGCAGGCTTCGTCCGGCTGGCGGTAGCGGGTTTGCGCGGTGCAGGAAAAACGCGAAGCAGGCGGACTGCCGGCGATCCAGTGCGCGGTCTCGCTGCGCAGTGCGCGTGATTGCAGCCACGGACTGTCATGGCCCTGGTCTGCGTAAAGGATGTTGCGCTCCACGTCCTTGCCGACCACGAACCACGGTGCCTGCGGGCGACCGCGCACGCCGCCGATGTTGAGGCCTTCGCGCTGGCCGAGGGTGAAATAGAACACGCCCGGATGTTGGCCGATGCGGATGCCGGCAGGATCGCGGATCTCACCGGCTCGCGCTGGCAGGTAGCGCGACAGGAACTCGCGGAAATCGCGTTCGCCGATGAAGCAGATGCCGGTGGAATCCTTTTTCTCCGCCGTGCGCAGGCCATGCTCGGCAGCGATGCGGCGCACTTCGTCCTTGTGCAGTTCGCCGAGCGGGAAACGTGTTGCCGCCAGTTGTTCCTGCCCAAGCTGGTGCAGGAAGTAGCTCTGGTCCTTGCCGCGATCCAGCGCACGCAGCAGACGGAACCAGTGGCCGTCGTGATCGACCCGTGCGTAGTGGCCGGTGGCGATGCTGTCTGCACCCAGTTCGCGGGCGGCATCGAGGAAATGCTTGAACTTGATTTCGCGGTTGCACAGCACGTCCGGGTTCGGCGTGCGGCCCGCCGCGTATTCGGCAAGGAAGTGCTCGAACACACCATCCCAGTATTCGCGCGAGAAGTCACGAAAGCGCAGCGGGATGCCCAACTTGCCGCAGACTGCCACGGCATCGCGGCGGTCATCCTCGGCTCTGCAATCGCCGGAACCGGCCGCTTTCGGCTTCCGACCGCCATGGATGGCGGGAGTGCCGGAATTGCAGGATGCATTTTCCGGCCTGCCTTCAGCGGCACTCGCGCTGTCCTGCGCATCGTCATCGGCCCAGTTCTGCATGAACAGCCCGGTCACATCGAAACCGGCATCGCGCAGGTGCAGGGCGGCGACGGACGAATCCACGCCTCCCGACACACCCACCACGACGCGCTGCCCGCTCATGCCAGTTGCTGCACCAGTGACAGCGGATGCCGCGCGCCGCCGAGGAAATCCGCGACCACCTGCCAGACCAGCGGGCTGCGGTGTTGCGGCACCAGCGCCTGCAATTCGGCGGGCGTCAGCCACAGGGCGCGGACGATGCCGTCATCCAGCGTTGCACCGGGGATCTCGTCCACCGGTTCGGCGGCAAAGGCGAAGCGCAGGTAGTGCTTGCCGCCGCTCCCATCTGGCGCGTCAGTCGCCTTCCACTGGTAGGCACCGATGGCATGGGTGATGCGCACGTTCCAGCCGGTTTCCTCGCGGGTTTCGCGGATCGCGGCCTCGACCAGGCTTTCATCCGGTTCCAGATGGCCGGCAGGCTGGTTGATGACCAGCCCGCCATGTGCGTGTTCTTCCACGCACAGCAGGCGACCGTCGCGCACCACCACGGTGGCCACGGTCACGTCCGGCTGCCAGAAGCGTCCTTCGCGGTAACTCATGGCCGCGCGCCTTGGGTTTGCTTGCTCATGCCCGCATTGTCCCTGCTGCCGCCGGAACCGTCCATGCGTCGCCGCTCCTTATAATTGCCGCCATGCCCAACACGCCTTCCCATCCTCAGCACGACCACGACCATGGCGTGGCGGTTGCGCCCGCACGCCCGCAGGTCGCGCGCCCGCCGATGTATTCCGTCTTCCTGCTGAATGACGATTACACCCCGATGGACTTCGTGGTGGACGTGCTGATGCGATTTTTTTCGATGAACATCGAGAACGCCACCCAGGTGATGCTGCATGTGCATACGCGCGGGCGAGGCGTTTGCGGCGTGTTCACCCGCGAAATCGCCGAGTCCAAGGTGGCGCAGGTCAACGAATACGCCCGGCTCAACCACCACCCGTTGTTATGCACGATGGAAAAGGCATAGGCGCTGGATAGTCCGTCCGGGCACTTGTGCCGGAGCCGGATGCACCCTACATAGGAAGCAATCGTTCAGGAGGGCAAGCGCCCATGTTCAGCAAGGATCTGGAACACAGCATCGGCCAGTGCTACAAGCGCGCCCGCGAGGCGCGCCACGAGTACATGACGGTCGAACACCTGCTGCTTGCGCTGCTGGAAAACCCCTCCGCCGAGGCCGTGCTCAAGGCCGTGGGCGCGGACTTCCCGCGCCTGCGCGGTGACCTGGAAGGTGCCATCTCGCTTTCGGTCAACACGTTGGCCGCGGACGATGGGCGCGATACCCAACCCACGCTTGGCTTCCAGCGCGTGCTGCAGCGCGCGGTCTATCACGTGCAGTCATCCGGCAAGAAGGAAGTGACCGGCGCCAACGTGCTGGTGGCGGTGTTTGGCGAAAAGGATTCGCACGCCGTGTATTTCCTCAACAAGCAGGACGTACACCGGCACGTTGGCGCCGGTCACTTCCTTCTTGCCGGATGACTGCACGA
>NZ_JASGED010000018.1:0-31068 GCF_047606765.1 Thermomonas sp.
CCCTCCCCAACCCTCCCCTGCAAGCAGGGGAGGGAGCAGAAGCCAGGAAGATCATGCAGCGTTCTCCAACTCAGGCACCTTGCGCGGCGGCAGCCCGCGCACGGCCTGCGCAATCGCGGCGATGTGCTCGGGCGTGGTGCCGCAGCAACCGCCGACGAGGTTCAGCAGGCTGCTTTGCGCAAACTCGCGCAGCACGCCGGCCATGTCCTCCGGCGTTTCGTCGTAGCCGCCAAAGGCGTTGGGCAGGCCGGCGTTCGGGTGGCAGCTGACGTGGGTATCGGCCACCTGTGCCAGCACGTCCACATGCTGGCGCAAATCCTTTGCGCCCAGCGCGCAGTTCAGGCCGATGGCGAGCGGTTGTGCATGCCGCAGCGAGTACCAGAACGCCTCGGCGGTCTGGCCGGACAGCGTGCGGCCAGAGGCATCGGTAATCGTGCCGGACACCATCACCGGCAGGCGTGCGCCGAACTCCTCGAACACGTCATCGATGGCGAACAGCGCGGCCTTGGCATTGAGCGTGTCGAACACGGTTTCCACCATCAGCACATCCGCGCCACCTTCGATCAATCCACGTGCGGCCTCGCGATAGGCCTGCGCCAGTTCGTCGAAGTCGATGGCACGAAAGCCCGGACGGTTCACATCCGGCGACAGCGAAGCGGTGCGGCTGGTCGGGCCCAGCACGCCGATGACGAAGCGTGGTTGCGTGGGGTCGCGTGCTTCGGCGGCATCGCATTCGATGCGGGCAAGCCGCGCACCCTCGCGGTTCAGTTCGCGCACGAGGTGTTGCAGGCGGTAATCCGCCAGCGAAATGCTGGTGGAGTTGAAGGTATTGGTTTCGACCAGATCAGCGCCCGCATCCAGATAGGCCTTGTGAATGCCACGGATGATGTCGGGGCGGGTGAGCGTAAGCAGGTCATTGTTGCCGCGCTGATCATGGCCTTCGCAGCCGCAGCCGTTGCCATGCGCGTGGCCGTCCGCCGCAAACAGGCTGTCGTAGCCCTGCGCGAAGCGTTCGCCGCGATAGTCGGCTTCCTGCAATTCGTGGCGCTGGATCATGGTGCCCATCGCGCCGTCGATGATGAGGATGCGGCGGGCGAGTGCGGCTTGCAGCGCTTCGGCGCGGGCGGGGTTTTTCCAGGGCAAGGCGTTCATCAGTGTTCTCAAAAATGCGTTGTTTTTCTCCTTCCCCTTCAAGGGGAAGGCCGGGATGGGGATGGGGTTGCTTGTGGCATGACGGTTGAACACCATCCCCATCCAAACCCTCCCCTTGAAGGGGAGGACTTCACATCACGACTTCACGCCAGTCAGCGAGATCACCTCGAAATGCGGTGGCCTGCGTTCGCGGGTCACGGTTTCGGCTGTGGCAATCGTCAGCCCGGCCTTCTCGGCGAACTTTCGCAATTCCTTCGCGGCGAAACCCAGGTTCACATGGCCGTAGGCTTCCACCACGCTGCGGTGTTCGTGCTTACCAAGGCTGGACAGCAGCAGGCGACCGCCCTTGCGCAGCACGCGCGCACCTTCGGCCACCGCCTGCGCGGGTTTCGACGAATAGGTCAGCGCATGCATCAACACGACAAGGTCAAAGCTCGCATCCTTGAACGGCAGCGCGTGCATGTCGCCTTCGCGCACTTCCACGTTCGGGTAGCGGCTCAGGCGTTCACCGGCGGCAGCAACCACGCGCTGGCTGGCATCCACGCAGACATAGCGGCCCGAATGCGGGGCCAGCAACTCGGCCAGCACGCCGTCACCGGAGGCGATGTCCAGTACGTCGCCCGGTTCCAGCAGCGGCAGCGCGGTGCGCGCCAGCGCTTCCCAGGTGCGGCCCGGCGAGTAATGGCGCTCCATGTCGCCGGCCACGCTGTCGGCCCAGTTCTGGTCGGCGGCGCGGGTTGCCAGCACGGCAGGCACGCGCTCGGCGTCTTGCCGCAGCAGGGGGTCGTCGCTGCCGGCGCTGATCGACTGCCAAAGCGCCAGTTGCGCGGGATCAAGTGCGGCATGGTCGAAGCGGTAATAGGCCGACACGCCCGCACGGCGGTCACGCACCAGCCCGGCTTCCTTGAGCTTGGCGAGATGCGTTGAAACGCGCGGCTGCGCCAGCTGGGTGATGGCGGAAAGTTCCGCCACGGTCAGCTCTTCGCCTTCCAGCAGGGCGAGCAGGCGCACGCGGGTGGCGTCGGCAAATACCTTCAGACGCGAAGACCAGCCTTCCAGATCCATTTATATCTTTCCATCGCGATTCAACGATAAGTGTGTCGCGATGCGGCTTTCGGGTCAAGCCGGATCAGGGCTGCGTAGCCGGGTGCTCCAAACGGTAGGGTTTGTGGCGGCGCGGCGCTACAATTTTGGTATCGATTGCAACGATACCGGAGCGCGCCGTGGAGTTCGGGTTCAGTGAAGAACAGTTGATGCTGCAGGACGTGGCCCGGCGCATTGCGCGCGAGCGCATCGCGCCCAGTGCCGAGCATCACGACCAGACCGGCGAGTTTCCGCTCGACAACATCCGCGCCCTTGGCGAGAACGGCCTGATGGGCATCGAGGTGCCTGCCGAATACGGCGGTGCCGGCATGGATCCGGTGGCCTATGTGTTGGCGATGGTGGAGATTGCCGCAGCCGATGCCGCGCATTCGACCATCGTGTCGGTCAACAACTCGCTGTTCTGCAACGGCATCCTCACCTTCGGCACGGAAGCGCAGAAGCAGAAGTATGTGCGCGCGATTGCCGAAGGCCGCGAGATCGGCGCGTTCGCGCTGACCGAGCCGCAGTCCGGTTCCGATGCCACGGCGATGCGCTGCAAGGCGGTGAAGCAGGCGGACGGCAGTTACATCGTCAATGGCAAGAAAAGCTGGATCACGTCGGGACCTGTGGCGAAGTACATCGTGCTGTTCGCGATGACCGACGCCGACAAGGGCGCGCGCGGCATCACCGCGTTCATGATCGACACGGATCGCGCCGGCTTCCATCGCGGCAAGACCGAGCCGAAGCTGGGCATTCGCGCCTCGGCCACCTGCGAGATCGAGTTCACCGATTACGTGGTGCAGGCCGACGACGTGCTGGGCGAGGAAGGCCAGGGCTTCAAGATCGCGATGGGCGTGCTGGACGCGGGCCGCATCGGCATCGCCTCGCAGGCCATCGGCATCGCCCGCGCTGCCTATGAAGCAACGCTTGAATACGTGAAGGATCGCAAGGCCTTCGGCGCGCCCATCGGCACGTTCCAGATGACCCAGGCCAAGATCGCCGACATGAAGTGCAAGCTGGATGCGGCGCTGCTGCTGACGCTGCGCGCGGCATGGTTGAAGGGGCAGGGCAAACGCTTCACCACCGAGGCATCGGTGGCGAAACTCACTGCCTCCGAGGCCGCGATGTGGATCAGCCATCAGGCATTGCAGATCCACGGCGGCATGGGCTATTCCAAGGAAATGCCGATCGAGCGCTACTTCCGCGACGCCAAGATCACCGAAATCTACGAAGGCACCAGCGAAATCCAGCGGCTGGTCATCGCCCGCGCCGAAACCGGCCTGCGCTGACGCCAAACCATCCCCGACGGTCGCGCATGGCGCGACCGTTCTGCATCAGGAAAACAGGAACACCATGAACAACACCGCCGATACCGTCCCGCTTGATTCCGTACTCGATGCGCTCGCACGCCGCGTGGGCAAGGCCGGGCGCGAGGAGGCCCGTCGCTTCGCCACCGCCTTCTACGTGCGCATGGACGAGGACGAATACCGCCAGCATGGTGCCGAGGGCTGGGCTGCACTGGCAGCCGACATGCTGGCATTCGCGCGCAACCGCAAGCGCGGCAAGGCCAACATCCGCCTGTTCAACCCGACGCTGAAGGCGGAAGGCTGGGAGACGCCGCATACGGTGTTGCAGATCATCAATGACGACATGCCCTTCCTTGTCGATTCGGTGACGATGGCGCTGGCCGACATGGGCGTGGGCGTGCATGTGCTGGGGCATCCGGTGCTGCAGGTGTCGCGCGACAAGGCCGGCAAGTTGACGGCAATTGGTGATGGCGAACGCGAATCGATGATGCATCTGGAAATCGACCGCCAGCCGCAGGCCGCGATGGTCGCGATCCAGGCGCGCATCGAGCAGGTGCTGGCTGACGTGCGCGCGATCGTGGCCGACTGGCAGCCGATGAAGGACAAGATGGGCGCGGTTGCGGACGAACTGGCCGACCGGCGCATGCCGGTGCCCGAAGCAGGCAAGCGCGAGGCGCAGGCCTTCCTGCATTGGGCGGCGGACGATCATTTCACGTTCCTTGGCTACCGCGAATACAAGGTGGTGAAGCAGGGCAAGGACGAGGTGCTGGTGGCGGACGAAGCCAGCGGGCTTGGTCTGCTGCGCGGCAAGGATGCCGGCCGGCCGCGCCGGCTGAAGTCGCTGGCGGCGCATGCCATGCCGCAGAGCGGCGCGGTGGATGCGCTGATCCTGACCAAGACCAATGCGCGTTCCAGCGTGCATCGCCCCGGCTACATGGACTACATCGGCGTGCTCAGCTTCGACGCCAAGGGCAGGCCGGTGGCCGAGCAGCGCTTCATCGGCCTGTACACCTCCAGCGCCTACACCCGCCGCCCATGGGACATTCCGCTGGTGCGCCAGCGCCATGAGTACGTGATGCGCAAGTCCGGGCTGGCCCCGGACAGCCACAGCGGCAAGGCGCTGCGCCACATCCTGGAAACCCTGCCGCGCGAGGAGCTGTTTCAGTCCAGCGAGGAAGAACTGTTCCGCACCGGCATGGGCATCCTTGGCCTGCAGGAGCGCGTGCGCAGCAAGCTGTTCCTGCGCCGCGACCGCTATGACCGCTTCTACTCCGCGCTGGCCTATATCCCGCGTGACCGCATGAGCACTCAGGTGCGCCATCGCATCGAAGCCCTGCTGCGCGACGCGCTGGATGGCGAGCAGGTGGATACCCGCGTGCAGATTGGCGATTCGCCGCTGGCGCAATTGCACATCGTGGTGCGCCCGCGTGCGCACTCCGGCAGCGAGAAGGCGGTGGACCTGCCCGCGCTGGAAGACGCGCTGGCCGGCATCGTGCGCGACTGGCGCGACGAACTGCGCGAACAACTGATTGCGCGCCATGGCGAGGAAGCCGGCCTGAAGCTGGCGGAGCGCTACGGGCGTGCGCTGCCAGCGGGCTATATCGAAGAAGTCAGCCCCGAGATCGCGGCCGATGACGTGGAGCATCTGGCCGCGCTGAACGGGCCGGAGGACCTGCGCCTGTCGCTGTATCGATCGCGCCGCCACGGGGGCGGCATCCGCTTCAAGTTCTATCGGCAACTGGATGACATCCCGCTGTCCGATGCGCTGCCGATGATGGAAAACATGGGCCTGCGCGTGATCTCCGAGCATCCGTACAAAGTCGATGCCACAGGTGGCATCTGCTTCATCCAGGACTTCGAGGTTGAATCGCTGCAGGGCGAGCTGGACGTTGGTGCCATCGACGAGAACTTCGAGGAAGCCTTTGCCCGCGTCTGGCGCGGCGAGGCCGAGAACGACGGCTTCAATCGCCTGATCCTTGCCGCCGGCCTGTCGTGGAAGCAGGTCGCGATGCTGCGCAGTTACTGCAAGTACCTGTTGCAGGTGGGCGTGCCGTTCTCGCAGAGCTACATGGAAGCCACGCTGGCGCGTTATCCGCTGCTGTCGCGCCTGCTGGTGGAACTGTTCGAAGCACGCTTCGACCCGAGCACCGGCAAGGAAAGCGATGCCGAGATCAAGCAGGGCATGGGCCGCTTCGGTGCGCAGTTGAAGGCGCTGGCAAGTGGTGACGAAGCCGTGCTGGCCGCGCTGAAGCAGGTGATCGAGGCGCGCGCCAAGGGCCGCGATGCGCAGGTGGAAGCCGCACGCACCGCACTGCTGGGCCTGATGGATCGCGTCTCCAGCCTTGATGAAGACCGCATCCTGCGCAGCTTCATCAATGTGATCGAAGCCACCTTGCGCACCAGCTATTACGTCACCTACAAGGATGGCCTGCGCAAGGACGGTGGCCCCGCCGACTACGTGGCCTACAAGCTGGATTCGGCGCAGGTGCCCGATCTTCCCAAGCCGCGCCCGTATCGCGAAATCTGGGTCTGCGGCCCGCGCGTGGAAGGCATCCATCTGCGCTTCGGCCCGGTGGCGCGCGGTGGCCTGCGTTGGTCGGATCGCCGCGAGGACTTCCGCACGGAGGTGCTGGGCCTGGTCAAGGCGCAGATGGTGAAGAACACCGTGATCGTGCCGGTGGGCAGCAAGGGCGGCTTCATCTGCAAGCAGTCACCCGACCCGGCGCAGGACCGCGATGCGTGGTTCGCCGAGGGCGTGGCCTGCTACAAGCGCTTCATCAACGGCCTGCTGGACGTGACCGACAATCTTTCCAGCGATGGCAAGGTGCTGCCGCCGGCAGGCGTCGTGCGCCATGACGGCGACGACCCGTACCTCGTCGTCGCCGCCGACAAGGGCACGGCCACGTTCTCCGACATCGCCAATGGCATCGCGCAGGCGCATGGCTTCTGGCTGGACGATGCGTTCGCCTCCGGCGGTTCGGTGGGCTACGACCACAAGGGCATGGGCATCACCGCGCGCGGCGCGTGGGAATCGGTCAAGCGCCACTTCCGTGCGCTGGGTCGCGATTGCCAGAAGCAGGACTTCACCTGCGTTGGCGTTGGCGACATGTCTGGCGACGTGTTCGGCAACGGCATGCTGCTGAGCAAGCACATCCGCCTGGTGGCGGCGTTCGACCATCGCCACATCTTCATCGATCCGAATCCGGATGCGGCGACCTCGTTCAAGGAACGCCAGCGCCTGTTCAAGCTGCCGCGATCCAGCTGGGCGGACTACGACGCAAAACTCATCGGCAAGGGCGGCGGCGTGTTCCCGCGTTCGGCCAAGTCGATTCCGCTGTCGGCAGAGGCGAAAGCCGCGCTGGGCATCGACGCAGGCGTCTCTGCGCTCAGCCCGAACGAGCTGATGAACGCCATCCTCAAGGCACCGGTTGACCTGCTGTGGAACGGCGGCATCGGTACCTATGTGAAGTCCAGCCGCGAGAACAATGCCGACGTCGGCGACCGCGCCAACAACGGCCTGCGCGTCAATGGTGCGGAGCTGCGCTGCAAGGTGGTGGGCGAGGGCGGCAACCTGGGCATGACCCAGCTTGGCCGCATCGAGGCTGCCCAGCACGGCGTGCTGCTCAATACCGACTTCATCGACAACTCCGCCGGCGTGGACACCTCCGACCATGAGGTGAACATCAAGATCCTGCTCAACGGCGAGGTGCAGAAGAAGAAGCTCAAGCTGCCGGAGCGCAACAAGCTGCTGGCGGCGATGACCGATGAAGTCGCGCAGCTCGTGTTGAACGACAACTATCGCCAGAACCAGGCGCTGACCCTGATGGAGCGCATGAGTGCGTCGCGTTTGGGTTCGAAGATGCATTTCATCGCCACATTGGAATCACAGGGCCTGCTGGATCGGCAGATCGAGTTCCTGCCGTCCGATGCCGAAATCGCCGAACGCAAATTGCGTGGACAGGGCCTGACCCGGCCCGAACTGTCGGTGCTGCTGTCGTATTCCAAGCTGGTGGCCTTCCCGCAATTGCTGGAATCGGACGTGCCGGAAGACCCGTACCTGTCCAAGGAACTGGTGCGCTACTTCCCCGAGCCGCTGCAGGGCAAGTACGCCAAGGCGATGGAGAACCACCGCCTGAAGCGCGAAATCATCGCCACGGCGGTGACCAACTCCACCATCAACCGCATGGGCGCGACCTTCCTGATGCGCATGCAGGAAGACAGTGGCCGCAGCATCGGCGAGATCGCCCGCGCCTACACCATCACCCGCGAAACGCTGGACGCGCGCGAGCTGTGGACGCAGATCGACGCGCTGGACGGCAAGGTGGCCGAGGACGTGCAGATCGATGCCCTGCAGGTGATCTGGGAGTTGCAGCGCGGCTTCACCCGCTGGCTGCTGTCGCGCCCCGGCGCGGTGCCGGCGATCACCGATGCGGTGGAGCGCTACCACGACGGCTTCCGCGACATCCGCGCGGGCGAGGGCATCCTGCCGCCGTCGCAGCGCCCCGAGTACGAAGCCTGCCGCAAGGACTGGCGTGCCAAGGGCGTGCCGGCGGCGCTGGCCGACCAACTGGCCGCGCTGCCGTATCTGGAAGCCAGTCCCAACATCATCGAGCTGGCGCGTGAGCGCAAGCTGCGCCCGATCGAAGTCGCCAAGGTCTATTTCCGCCTTGCCGATGCCCTGCGCGAGCCGTGGCTGCGCGCGCAGATCGAGGCACTGAAGGTGGATGGCCGCTGGCACGCTGTCGCGCGCGGCGTGCTGCGGGATGAACTGGCAACGCAGATGCGCAGCCTGACCGGGCAGGTGCTGGCGATGCCGGGCAAGGACGCTGATGCCAAGGTCACCGCGTGGCTGGCCCGCGACGATGCTTCACTGCGCTTCACCCTGTCGATGCTGGGTGAGCTGGCTGCGCAGAAGGCGCTGGACTACCCGACCGCCTCGGTGGCGGTGCAGCGGCTGGCGCAGTTGGCGCAGCGCGGCTGATGGGTGTTCCCTCTCCCCGCGAGCGGGGAGAGGGTGCCGAAGAGCCTGCCCCCGAGGCTCGAGTCGGGGGCGGGTGAGGGGCAAAACAATACGGCCCGGAATACCGGGCCGTTTGCTTGATGGAAAAGTTGACGCAATACGCTCAATCGGGAGCAAAGCACCAAATGCGCTTCCCTTCGGTTTTCATAATGGTGTTCCTGCCGCGACAGGCATTGTAAGTAATTACGCCGCCCTTCACGGGGTAACTTCCGCCAATGCCAAGCGACCATCGATTGTTCAACCGTTCCTGGCCCGGCTCGCTCCATGCGGCCTCCACTTCAAATGGGCAGGTATTCACGATGTGCTGTGGCCCTCCAAGTTGACCTTTCGGGCCTGCTTCGATTCTCAAGCAATTTGGCACGCCCTGCGCTTGTGGTCTCTGATTGGAAGTTCCCGAATAGCCCGATGACGTGCTTGCGCTTGGCGCGGCTGTTGCAGTAGGCGAGTCATACGAACTGTTGGATGATGCGCTTGTGCTCGGTGTTACTGGTCGATAGCTGTCGTTGCTGGATGTGCTTCTGGCTGCGGCAGCCGTCGTGACAAGGCCGCCGATTGCCTGCCAAGTCCTTTGTCTGTTCTGTCGTTCCTCCGTCTCACGCTCACGTTCCTCCGCCTCACGCTCTGCTGATCCACGACGCATCATCGCATTGGCTTCTGCTTTGGAAGAGGCATAGTTTCGGCTGTTTTGCGAAACAAATTTCCTCTCGAATATTTTTCCGCTGGGAAGACGAGTTTTTTCAATAAAATCGCCACCACCTAGCCAGACGATTTGAGTTGGCAGCACATATTGCAAAACTAGATCGCCCATTTTAGTTAGATTCTTGCCTGTGGCCAAATCAAATGAGATTTCAATCCGGTTTGCATTTTTCCTGCCATCTGCAAGATCACACAAGCTGGTTTCTTCCACGACTCGTAGAGTTGGATGATCTGGGCCATAAGGCTGTTTCCACCGATAACTACTTTGGCAAGAGAAACCGTCTCCGTAAACCAGCCATGTAGATGAGCCATCAATGAGGCGCCCATAGAAATGATCGATGGCAGCTTTTCTCAGGCTGGCGGTTTGCTGCGCGAAAACTGTTGTCGGCAACAAGAAAATGCAGGCCAGGAGCATGCGTCGGGTGTTCATGGTCATCACCTCGGAGCCGACCAGCCGCAGGCTTGGTCGAGTTGCACGGAGATCCCCGGATCAATCTTGCGCAATTCCTCAAGCAAGAGGGTCTGGAAAGTGATCCCTGCCGTGGACGCCGTACCACCACCGGAGGCCATGCCCTTCAACAGTTCCAACAGCGCAGTTTTGACAGCTGCTTCGGTGACGGCCTGCTTGGCCTTGTCCAGCAGTGGCTCCGGCTTCGGCGTGGTGATCTTGGCCTGCAAGGAGCAGTCCATGTATTTCCAGCGGTAGGTGTGACCCACGCAGATTTTCGCGCCTGACCACGGTTTGGCCCATTTGCTACACGTAGTCCAAGGCCCCTTCGGCGGAGTAAGCGGGTCTGTCCATGAGCCAAGTTCAAGTACGTGCTGGTTGTCTGAGGATGACGCCGCAATAGGCCCTGCAGCAACAAGCGACAGTGCCCCAAAGCACACCAACTTCCTCACATAGCTGACCATTGCCATTCCCCTGTGATGGACGGTAAACCTGAAAAAGTGACGTAAACACCGGTGACACATATACATCACCAACCGACGCTTGGGAAGTGCCCAGGACACTCCCCCAATCGCAGAGCGCACGTATGCTGCTGGCGCTCAACATGAAGCGCCTGCGGGCCGAGCGCGGCTTGTCGCAGGACGGGCTGGCGCTTGAAGCGGGGCTGGACAGGACCTTCATCGCCCATGTTGAGCGACTGCGGCGGAACATCTCGCTGGACAACATCGAGAAGATCGCCAAGGCACTTGATGTGCGGGTTCACGAATTGTTGGCATGCGAGTAACGGGAAAACGACTGCCATCTACAGAACTCGACTTATTGGCTGGCGCGCCAGCTTGCGACCTGCCCCCAATGCGCATAAGGTGCGCATGACCCATGCCGGAGCCGTCGCCATGAAGCCTGCCTACAACGTCAACGCGCCCAAGCGCCCGGTCAACCTGTCGCTGAACGAGGATCTGGTCGCGCAGGCGCGGCAGGTCACCGGCAACCTGTCTGCCGAGGTGGAACACCTGCTGGCGGATTTCGTGCAGCAGCAACAGCAGGCGGAAGCGACCAGGCGTGAGGAATACCGTCGCCTGTGCGAGGACTTGAACCAGTTCCACCGCAATCATGTCCATCCGGCGGATGAATTCGCACCCGATTGGGTACGTTGATGGCGCAATTCGACGTCCACCGATATCCCGGTCGCGGGCACGACGGCATCGCTTATGTCGTAGTGGTGCAATCCGCTTATTTCGATGATTACCACCGCCGCGTGGTGATTCCGCTGATGAAGAAATCCGGTTTTGGTGGGCAGTACCCGGCAAGGTTTGCACCGACGTTCGTCGTGGAAGGCGAGCCCGTGGTGTTGGTTCCGCTGGATGTGTTCTCCCTGCCGAAGGACAGTCTCGGCAAACCGGTCGCGTCATTGGCGGAACACGGCCAACGGATCATCGATGCAATGGATGAATTGATGACGCGGGCTTTCGGCTGATCGCCATGACCACGCCATGCCTTGCCCTGCTTGCCAGCCCGTCCGATGAAGCGCAGGCCGCGCTGCGTGCGCTGACCGCGATCCACGGCACGCATGCGCCGCAGGACGCCGACGTGATCGTCGCCCTCGGCGGCGACGGCTTCATGCTGCAGACCCTGCATCGCCACGGCGGACTGGGCAAGCCCGTGTTCGGCATGAAGCTGGGCACGGTCGGCTTCCTGATGAACCAGTACCGCGAAGGCGACGACCCGCTGGAACGCATCGCTTCCGCCGAGCCTGCCGTGTTGCATCCACTGGAAATGCTGGCGCAGACCGAGTCCGGTGCCAGTGTCGGCTCGCTGGCCTACAACGAGGTCTCGCTGCTGCGCCAGACCCGGCAGGCCGCGCATGTCTGCATCGAACTCAATGGCGAAGTCCGCCTCGACGAATTGATTTGTGATGGCGTGATGCTGGCCACGCCCGCTGGTAGCACCGCCTACAACTTCTCCGCGCACGGCCCGATCCTGCCGCTGGGCACGAATGTGGTGGCATTGACGCCGATTGCGCCGTTCCGCCCGCGCCGCTGGCGTGGTGCGGTGCTGAAATCCGGCACCGAGGTGCGCTTTCGCGTGCTCGACCCGCACAAGCGCCCGGTCAGCGCCACCGCCGATTCGCACGAAGTCCGCGACGTGACCGAGGTGCTGGTGCGCGAATCGCGTGATCGTAGCGTGACCCTGCTGTTCGATCCCGAGCACAACCTCGAGGAACGCATCCTGATCGAGCAGTTCACGGTCTGAGCGGGCGTCGCAGCCGGCGAGACCGGCATCGGCGATACTTTCCACCATGCCCGAACCCGTCGCCACCCTCACCATCGCCATCACCACCCGTGCGCTGTTCCACATGGAGGACAGCCACGCGCTGTTCGAGCGCGAGGGCATCAAGGCCTTCGCCGACCACCAGCGCCGGCACGAGGACGACGTGCTGGAACCGGGCATCGCCTTCCCGCTGGCGCGCAAGTTGCTGGCGCTGAATGCGGATGCACCTGCGGATGCGCCACGGGTGGAAGTCATCCTGCTTTCGCGTAATTCCTCGGACACCGGATTGCGCGTGTTCAATTCGATCCAGCATCACGGCCTGGACATCCGCCGCGCCACCTTCACCTCCGGCGCGCCGGTCTGGCCCTACATCAAGCCGTTCGGGGCGCAGTTGTTCCTGTCTGCCAATCCGGAATCCGTGCGCGCTGCGCTGGAAGCCGGCGTGGCTGCCGCGACGATTCTTCCTGCACGTGCCGGTGAATCCCGTCATGACCAAGTGCGGATTGCCTTCGATGGCGATGCGGTGCTGTTCGGCGATGAAAGCGAACGGCTGTCGCGCGAGCAGGGTGTGGAAGCATTCGGCCGCCACGAACGCGAACGCGCGCACGAACCGCTGTCCGGCGGGCCGTTCCGTGGCTTCCTGTCGGCATTGCACGATTTGCAGGCCGGGTTTGCAGCGGGCGATGACGCGCCGATCCGCACCGCCTTGGTCACCGCGCGCTCCGCACCCGCGCATGAGCGGGTGATCCGCACCCTGCGCGAATGGGACGTGCGGCTGGACGAGGCATTGTTCCTCGGCGGGCGCGACAAGGGGCCGTTCCTTGAAGCCTTCGGCGCGGACATCTTTTTCGACGATTCGCCGCACAACATTGATTCGGCGCGCCGCCATGTTGCCGCCGGACATGTGCCGCACGGTGTTGCAAATACGTAGGCGCGGAGCTTGCTCCACGCAACGTTGCTATTCGGGCAAGCGGATACCGGTCAACTTCCAGCTGAGTCCCTTGCGGCTGAACTCGAACACCACCGGCTTTCCCTCGTTGCTTTCCACCGTGGCGGTAAACAGCGAAGGCGATTCAAAGCGCGTCTTCGCTTCCTTCAGCGGATCGGTGGCGCGCACCTTGCCG
Organism: Thermomonas sp.; assembly: GCF_047606765.1. Lineage (GTDB taxonomy): Bacteria > Pseudomonadota > Gammaproteobacteria > Xanthomonadales > Xanthomonadaceae > Thermomonas. Next base: position 13,099 of record NZ_JASGED010000018.1, read on the forward strand.
TCCGCATCCTGCTGGCCGGTCACCTGTTTCGCCAGCACGCTGCCGTAGAGCAGGGTGGCGATGCCGACCGGTGACACCATCGCATCGATGGCGGGCTCGGAAATCATGTTGGTGACCCTGCTCACGGCCCTGGAGGCCGCACCCGCGCCCATGCGCTGCAACAGCCCGCCGACGATCTTCTCCTGTATTTGCGGGCGCACGCTCTCGCGCAGGCGGTCGAAATCGACGTAACGCTGCAGTTCACCGTACTGCCCGCTGGCGATCACCTTGCGAATGCCATTGATGGCCATATATGGCCCGGCGGCAGTGAAGGCGAACAGCGCCAGCAGCAGGGCGATGACGATGGACAGCAGCCATTTCTGTTTTTTCGACACGGTGGCGCTCCGGTGGTTTGTGCGAAGTGTAGCGATCAGGCAAGGTCAGCGGCGATGCCGTTGCCCCAGTCTTCCAAGCGATCCAGCAGGGCGAGCTTCGCGCCATCGTCGGCATGCGCGATGCGCAGTTGGGCGATCTGTTCGCGATATTGCTCGAAGCTGACTTCGGACAGCCCGTTGTCGGCCAGCAGGCGTTGCCTGCGGTAGTCGTTCCAGCGTTCGTGTTCGGCGGGCAGCAGGCTGTCCGGCCAGTTGCGCGCGCGATAGCGCAGCAGCAGTTCCGGCAGGCGCGCATCGCGGAAGGCGTATTGTGCCTTCGCCAGCAAATGCGGTGGCGTGCCGCGTACCTGCGCCAGCAGGCGCTTGTCGGTGTCCGGCATGAAGCTGTCGTACAGCGCGGCATCCACATCAACGCCGTCTGCCGGGCGTTCACGCGCGAACACGCGGCGCACTTTTTCGGCAATCGCCGGGCCGGCGGCGCGCAGTGTTTCAGCGCGTGCCTGCACGACATCCGGATCGATGCCGAGGCGGGCGAAGTCGGCATCGCGCAGATGCTCCCAGCGCACCAGCGCCGGGCATTTGTTGGCATGCACTTCCTTCAGCGGGATGCGGGTTTCGCCTTCGGGCAGGTCGGTTTGGCGGATATAGAGACGTTCGGCGATGGCGTCGGCATCAAGATCAAGCAGGGCATCCGGTTCGCTTGCCAGGTCGAACACGATCATGCGCGAATCGATTTGCGGATGCCGTGCCAGCGGGATCACCGGCGCGGCGCACAGGCGTGAAGCGGGAAAGCGTTGTGACACATGCAGCACCGGCGTCATCGCCACCGGATCAAGCAGGCTGGCAGCAAAGCGCTTGTCGCGCAGGCGCAGCGCGTAATCCCACAGCTTCGGCTGCGCCTTGCGGAACAGCTGGGCCACGCCAATCAGTGCGCGCACATCGCTCAACGCTTCGTGCGCATCGCCGACGCGCAAACCGTTGTCCTCGGCCAGATGCTCCAGCTTGAAACTGGTGCCGCCGCCGTCCTCGCGCTGTCGCCAGACGATGCCCTCGGGCCGCAGTGCATGCATCAGCCGTAGCGCGTCCAGCAAGTCCCAGCGCGAATTGCCGCCGCGCCATTCGCGTTCGTAGGGATCGTGGAAATTGCGATACAGGCCGTAACGGATGAACTCGTCGTCGAAGCGCAGCGAGTTGTAGCCGGCGCTGCAGGTTTCCGGGCGACCCATTTCCTCAATGATGCGGGCGAATGCGGTGGCCTCGTTGACGCCGTCGCGCAGCGCGTCCTGCGGGGCGATGCCGGTGACCATCGTGGCCTGCGGCGAGGGCAACAGGTCATTCGCCGGTTGCACGAAGAAGCTGATTGGCGCGTCGATTTCGTTGAGTTCGGCATCGGTGCGGATTGCGGCGAACTGGGCGATGCGTGTGCGGCGCGGATCGCTGCCGAAGGTTTCGAGGTCGTAGAAGAGGAAGGAGGCGGGCATGCCGGCATTGTATGTGCTGCCCTTGCGGCTGCACCTACCGGCAGGCATTCGCTGCGCCGCTCGAAATGCGGCTGCGCGAATACCAGCCGGTCTCGCAGTCGCTCGTGGGTTGGTTAAAGCGGCTCAAGTCTTGCCAGCACCGCCGCATCCACCACCTGCCAATCCACGCCGTCCAGCGAATCCAGCCCGCGCGTGGCTTCGACCAGAACCTCGTGCTGGATTTTGCTGCGCCGCAAGGCAAGCGAATACGGGATGCGCATGAAACTGACCATCGAATAGTGCGGGATGAAGCGGCCCGGATGGCGTTCCTGCAGGGCCAGTTCCAGTTGCCGTTGCAGCAGGTAGTCGGCGTTGTCCACTTTGTCGCGCATCTCGATGTAGTTCTCCAGCGCCATCTGCTGGATCGCCTCGGCGTCCGGCTTGCGCTGCGCCTCGAACGCAGCGAAGGCTTCAGCCAGCGATGGCGCGCGTTCGATGTGCTCGGCCAGTGCCACGCAGTCCTCGAAGGCGCAGTTCATGCCCTGCCCGTGGAAGGGCACCATCGCGTGCGCGGCATCGCCAATCAGCACCGCACGCCCGTCCAGATGCCAGCGGTCAAGATACAGCGTGGCGAGACTGCCGACCGGGTTGGCATCAAAGTCCTGGCGCAACTCGGGGATCAGCGGCAGCGTGTCGGGGAAGTCGCGCTGGAACAGTGCCTGCGCGGCATCGCCATCCTGCACTTGCTCGAAGCTGGGATATTCGCCCTTGTGCGGCATGAACAGGGTGACGGTGAAGGTGCGCTCGTCATTGGGCAGGGCGATGCACATGTAATGCCCGCGTGGCCAGATGTGCAGGGCGTTTGGTTCGATGCGGAAATCGCCGTCCAGCGCGGGCGGGATTTCCAGTTCCTTGTAGCCATGGTCGAGCCACTCGGTGCGCTCGCCCAGCGGCTGCACCTTCGCCATTTCCGCGCGCTGGGTGGAGCCGGCACCGTCTGCGCCGACCAGCGCATGGAACGGGCGCGCGATATCGTCCTCATGGCGCTTGAAGTGTGCGATGCGGTCGATGAAGTCCACCCGATCCAGCCGATGATCGAAGTGCAGGCGCGCGCCATGCGATTCGGCAATGTCCAGCAGCACGATGTTGAGTTCACCGCGATTGATCGACCAGATCACCTCGGAATCATCGCGCCCATAGCGTTGCAGGCCAGGCTCGCCGTGCAGCGGATGCACGAAGCGCCCGCGCATCATCACCGCCTGCTTCAGCACTTCGCCATCCGCGCCGGCCTGCCGCAGCGCATGCAGACCGCGTTCGGCCAGCGCCAGATTGATCGAGCGCCCGCCGGCATAGCCTTCCACGCGCGGATCGCCACGTCGTTCATAGACATCCACCGACCAGCCGCGCTGGGCCAGCAGTGTTGCCAGCAGCGCGCCTGCAAGCCCGCCGCCGATGATGGTGATGTTGCGATCAGCGGTCATCGCGCCATTCCTGCACGGTACGGGCGAAGCGCAGCACGTCGGCATGCGTGTTGTAGAGCGGGGCGGGCGAAATGCGGATCACGTCCGGTTCGCGCCAGTCGCCGAGCACGCCGCGAGTGGCAAGGAAATCGAACAGCCTGCGTCCTTGTTCACGGCCGCCGAAGACGCGGATGGAAAGCTGGCAACCGCGCCGCGCCGGCTCGCGCGGGGTCACGATTTGCAGCACATCGCGCAGGTCGGCATCAATCAACTGTTCCAGATAACCGGTGAGCCGTTCCGACTTTGCGCGCAGTGCCGGCATCGTGGCGCGGTCGAACTGGTCGAGCGCGGCACGCAGCGGCGCAAGGCCAAGGATCGGCGGATTGGACAACTGCCAACCATCCGCGCCCGGCGTGGGCGAGAACTGCGGGCCCATCTTGAAACGCACGTCCTTGTCATTGCCCCACCAGCCGGCGAAGCGTGGCCGTTCGCTGCGCGCATGGCGTTCGTGGACGAAGCAGCCGGCCACCGCCCCCGGCCCCGAGTTCATGTACTTGTAATGGCACCACACAGCGAAATCGGCATCGGCATCGTGCAGCTGCAAGGGCAGGTTGCCGACCGCATGCGCCAAATCGAAGCCGGCAATGGCACCCGCAGCATGCGCCAGCCGCGCGATTTCCTCCAGGTCGAAGGCCTGCCCACTGCGGTACTGCACACCCGGCCACAGCACCAGCGCCAGCCGATCCGCGTGCTGCGCGATGGCACGTTCGATGGCCTGCATCGACACGGTGCCCTCAGGTTGATCCGCTTCGACTTCGATCAGGTCGGTAGCCGGGTCGAAGCCGTGGAAGCGAATCTGCGATTCCAGCGCATAGCGGTCAGAGGGGAAGCTGCCGGCTTCCATCAAGATCGCCGGGCGTTCGCGGGTCGGGCGATAGAAGCTGACCAGCATGAAATGCAGGTTGGCGGTCAGCGAGTTCATCGCCACCACTTCCTGCGGCTGCGCACCGACCACGCGCGCCAGCGGCTCGCGCACCAGCTCGTGGTAGGGCATCCACTGCGCACTGCCGGTGAAGTGGCCTTCCACCGCCTCGCGCGCCCACTTGTCCAGCACTTCCTCGACGTGCGCGCGTGCGCCCTTTGGTTGCAGGCCCAGCGAGTTGCCGACGAAGTAGGCCTGCGGCGCGCCGTCGTGCAACGGCAGGTGGAACTCATCGCGGAAGCCGCGCAGAGGGTCGGCGGCGTCGCGCGATGCGGCGTAGGCGTCGGAAAACAGATCGCTCATGCAAACCTCGATGCAGGCAGGCCTAACCATTCCAGCGCGGTGCCGTTGTAGAGCCGCGCGCGTTCGGCTTCGCCAAGATGCAAACGTTCGATGCCTTCGCCCGGCGTTTGTTCGCCGAGCGGGAACGGATAATCGGTGCCCAGCATTACCCGATCCGTGCCGCAGGTCTCAAGCAGGTAGCGCAGCGCCGCGTCGTCGGCCACCCATGAGTCGAAGTACAGCCGCTTCAGGTATTCGCGCGGGTTGCGGAAGTTGTCGGTGGCGACCAGATCGGGCCGCATGTTGAAGCCGTGTTCGATGCGGCCGATGGTGTAGGGGAAGCTGCCGCCACCGTGGGCCAGCGCCACCCGCAGCTTGGGCAGGCGTTCAAGCACGCCGCCGAACACAAGGCAGCAGGCCGCGCGCGACTGCTCCGCCGGCATGCCGACCAGCCATGGTAGCCAGTACTTCGGCATTGAATCGGTGCCCATCATGTCCCACGGATGCACGAGGATGGCTGCGCCCAGGTCTGCGGCGGCTTCGAAGAACTCGAATAACTCCGGTGCATCCAGATTCCAGTCGCCGATATGCGAGCCGATCTGCACGCCCTGCAAACCCAGCTCGTCCATGCAACGTTCCAGCTCGCGCACGGCGAGCGATGGCGACTGCAACGGCACCGTGCCGATGCCGGCGTAATGACGCGGGAACTCGCGGCAGGTCTGCGCCATGTGATCGTTCAGTGCGCGATGCAGCTCCAGCGCCTGATGCGCCTTCGCCCAGTAACTGAACATCACCGGCACGGTCGAGAGTACCTGCACCTGCACGCCGAAGCCGGTGTAGTCGTCGATGCGGATCTGCGGATCCCACGTCTTCGGCCAGATTTCGCGGAAGAACTTGCCATCCTTGTAGATGCGATGGTGGCCATCGCCGCCGTGGTGGATCACCGGGAAACGGTTGTCGCCGTACTTCGCGGCAAGGTCGGGCCAGTCGCGCGGCAGGTAATGGGCGTGGGTGTCGATCTTGAGCATGGTGGCCTCAGGTGATATCCGCCTGCGTGCCTGCCATCTCATAGCGCTGCGGTCTTGGGTTCAGCGTGCCGCATTGGGTGCAGGTGCGCAGGGCATCATCACGATAGAAGCGTTCGAACACACGGAAGAAATCCTGTTCGATATCGACAAGGTGGAAGAACTCTTCATACAGCTTGTGATTGCAGCTCACGCAGAACCACATCAGCGCGTCGTCCTCGTGCGGCAGGCGCTTGCGTTCGATGACAAGGCCCACGCTGCCGGGCATGCGCTGCGGGGAATGCGGGACGTGCGGCGGCAGGTAGAACATCTCGCCGGCCTTGATCGGGATGTCGCGCGCCTTGCCGTCCTCCTGTATGCGCAACACCATTTCGCCTTCAAGCTGGTAGAACCACTCGGGGCCATCCTCGAAGTGGTAGTCGGTGCGCGCATTGGGGCCGCCGACGATCATCACGATGTAGTGGTCGTCAACGATGCACTTGTTGCCCACCGGCGGCTTGAGCAGGTGGCGATGCTCGTCGATCCACGCTTGCAGGTTGATCGAGTTGGGCAGCATGTCAGATGTTCCCCCTTCGAGAGAGAATTGGAGCAAGGGCGATCGCGGCGATGCGCAGCACCCTCATCCGCCTTCGGCACCTTCTCCCGCCAGCGGGAGAAGGGGAGAGGTTTGGGCGATGCACTTCAGTTCGATGGCAATCGGCGTGGGCAGCGCGGTGATGCCCAGCGTGGTGCGGCAGGGCGCGGTGGCGGCATCCGGGAAATGCTCGGCCCAGATCGCGTTGTAGGCCTTGAAGTCGCGCGCCATGTCGGTGAGATAGACGGTGACATCGACCAGATCCTCCCAGCGTGCGTCGCTGGCTTGAAGCACCGCGCGCACGTTGGCGAACACCGCGCGCGTCTGTGCTTCGATGCCGTCTGGGATCGAATCATCCGCAGGATTGCGCGGGCCGATCCCGGACAGATACAGCGTATTGCCAACGCGGCGTGCATGCGGGTAGTGGCCGACGGCCCTCGGCGCGGCGGTTGCGTTAATGCTGCTCGACATCAGCGATCCTCCCGGTCGGCGCGGATGCGTTCCAGTGCGGCGGCGTACAGCGGCTCCAGCAACTCCGGTGCGGCCACGTCCACACCCAGGTCATGCACCAGGCCATCGCGCAGGGTATAGACCCAGCCATGCACGGTCAGCTTTTGTCCGCGCGCCCATGCGTCCTGCACGATGGTGGTCTGGCAGACGTTGACCACCTGTTCCAGCGCATTGAGTTCACACAGGCGGTCGTGTTGCAGTTCGGCATCGCCCATTGCATCCAGCACGCCCGCGTGTTTGCAGGCGACATCCGTGACGTGGCGCACCCAGTTGTCGGCAAGGCCAAGCCGCGTGCCGCGCAATGCAGCATGCACGCCACCGCAGCCGTAATGGCCGACCACCAGGATGTGCTCCACCTTCAGCACGTCCACCGCGAACTGGATCACCGACAGGCAATTGAGGTCGGTATGCACGACCACGTTGGCGATGTTGCGATGGACGAACACCTCGCCGGGCGTCAGGTCCACCACCTGGTTGGCGGGCACGCGCGAGTCGGAGCAGCCGATCCATAGATACTTCGGTGCCTGCTGCTTCGACAGGCGTTCGAAGAAGCCGGGATCCTCGCGCGAGATGCGTTCAGCCCAAGCGCGGTTGCTGTCCAGCAGGTGGTCGAGTCGGTTCATGGAGTATTGGTGGCTGAAGTCGGGTGTGCCGGGACGGTGAGCTTGCGCTCCGCGAGCGTGGTGCCATCGTTGCCCAGCAGACGCAGGCGATAGTCGCCCGGCGCAAGATAGAGCGGTGTGCCGGCTTCGCTGGCGGCGAGCATCAGGAACTGGTCGGCGGGGATGGCGTCGTCGCCTTCATTTGCGTAACGCGCTTCGACGAGACAGGGCAGGTGCTTGATGCAGGGCGTCATGTCGATGGCAACCTGCAGTCGTTTGCCGCCGAGCGTCAGCCAGTCGGGACGCAGGGGCGCGGCAGGTTGCGCCGGAAGCAGGACGGAAACATCGTAAAGACCGGGCGCGGAACTCCATGCGTCGCCGCCTTCGCGCGCAACCAGCACGCTTGGGGCGACAACTGCGAACCGTTTCGCCAGTTGCTGGCCGACGGTATCGATGTCGCCAGCCTCGTATGCGCGCGTGGAGGTCTGATCCACGGTCAGCAGGGCAAGCCCGCTTATCCGGGCCAGTTCCATTGCCATCGATCTGGCGTCATCGGGCAGGCCTTTTTTTGCCTCGCCAATATGGGCGTAGCCAGCGTGTACAAGTACCTTCGCCTCAGGCGAACCGGCAAGCAGGTCGGCGATGGCCTGTGCCTGCCCGGTTTCGCGCTGCTGCTGCGACTGTTCGCCTTCGTCGTTCGGTTCGTAAGGTGCCAGCACGTAGCCCAGCCTGCGCGCTTCGCGCAGGAGTTCCGCAAAGACGGGCTCGCGGGTATAGATGCCGGTCTTGCGCACCGGATAGCCGTCGGGCATTGCGTCGCTGCCGTCGTTGGCCAGCGCTTCGACTGCCAGATGGGTATAGCCCCTGGCCCGCAACGCCTGCAGCAGCGCAAAGGTCAGGACGCGGGTCTGCGGTACGTGGTGCGCCTCGTTGACCATCACGACGCGGTAGTCATCAGCCTGAGCGGCGATCCACTCCGCTGCGGGCACGTCCTTGTAGGCGGATGCTGTAGGCAAGTCGTCACTCGGCTTGTCACTGCCGCGGAACGGGAAGCCACGCAGCGCTTCCAGTGGACGCCCGAGGAAGCTGAGTTCGGTTGCCAGCAACTGCGCCGCCAAGTTCTGTGTCTGCTCGTCCTGCTGCACGGCGGGACTGGTCAGGAAGCGGTATTCGGCGAAAGTGTCCGGCTGGGCATTGAACGTCTTGAAGAACTCGCCGATGGAGTTCTTGGCATCAACGTTCGGAGGCGTAAGCGAAGCGTAGGAAGCCGTCGCGAACGCCGCAATGGCGAAAGCCAGGGCCAATCGCTTCAAGGGTGCAAATCTCATTGAGGGATGTCCACTGTCACGTTGCGCGGCTCGGTGAAGAATCGCATCGCCTCCAGCCCGCCCTCGCGGCCCAGCCCGGACGCGCCGCTGCCGCCGAACGGCGTGCGCAGGTCTCGCATCAGCCATGTGTTGATCCAGACGATGCCAACGCGCAATTGCGCCGCGAGGCGATGCGCGCGGGCAAGATCGCGTGTCCACACGCTGGCGGACAGGCCGTAGTCGGAGGTATTCGCCAGCGTCAATGCCTCGTCATCGTTGTCGAAGGCTTGCAGGGTGACAACCGGGCCGAAGATTTCCTCGCGGTTGGTCGCGCAGTCCGGGCCAAGACCTTCGATCACGGTGGGTGCGATGAACCAGCCGGGGCGATCCAGCGCCTGCCCGCCGCAGAGCACGTTGCCGCCTTCCGTGCGGGCGCGTTCGATGCAGCCCAGCACCTTGTCGAACTGCGCCTGCGAGACCATCGGGCCGAGTTGTGCGCCGGCTTCCAGAGGTGCGCCGAGGCGTAGCGCGCCTGCGCGTTCGACGAAGGCCGTGCGGAAGTCGTCGTAAATCGCGTGTTCGACCAATATGCGCGAACCGCACAGGCAGATCTGGCCGCTGTTCTGGAATGCGCTGCGCACCAGCGTGTCGAGATGCGCGCGCCAGTCGCTGTCGGCAAACACCAGCGTGGCGTTCTTGCCGCCAAGTTCCAGCGATACTTTTTTCAGCAAGGGGCCGGCGATGCCCGCGATGCGCCTGCCTACGGCGGTGCTGCCGGTGAAGGAGATGGCCTTCACCTGCGGATGCGCGATGAGCGGCTCGCCGACGTTTGGCCCCAGACCGTGGACGATATTGAGCACGCCCGGCGGCAGGCCAATCTCCAGCGCCAGTTCGCCCAGCATGGTGGCAGTGGCGGGCGTGATTTCGGACGGTTTTGCCACCACGGCATTGCCGGCAGCCAGTGCAGGCGCGATCTTCCACGTGAACAGGTACAGCGGCAGGTTCCACGGGCTGATGCAGCCGACCACGCCCAGCGGCAGGCGCAATGTGTAATTCATGCCTGCTTCGCCGTGATGGGATTCGCTGGCGAACTGTGTCGCTGCATGCGCGAAGAAACGCAGATTGGAAACGGCGCGCGGGATTTCGATGTCACGCGCCAGCGTCAGAGGCTTGCCGGCATCAATGGCTTCGGTGCGTGCGAAATCATCCAGCCGTGCTTCCAGTGCATCGGCCAGCCGTTCCAGAAGGCGGGCGCGTTCGCTGCTGCGCAGTGCGGCCCAGCCTGGTGCAGCGGCACTGGCGGCGACCACCGCCGCTTCGACATCAGCCGCACCGCCATCGGCAACGTGTGCATACGGCTGCGCATTGGCGGGGTCGAACACCGGCAGCCAGCGCGTGCTGGTGGTTTCGCCGCAGTGTGTGCCGATGACATGTCCGAAGCGCTGCATCCGCCAAGCTTACCGCGTCAGATCGACTGCATCCGCCCGCCGTCCACCGCGATCGACTGGCCGTTGACGTAGCCTGCCGCCGGCGCGCACAGGAAGGCGATCACGCCGCCGGTTTCGTGTGGTTCGGCAAAGCGACCCACGGGCACCGTTGCCAGCATGCCCTGCGCAACTTCGTCCTGCGTTTTGCCGGAAGCCGCACTGCGATCGGCAAGAATCTGGTCCAGCCGCTGGGTGCGGGTGTAGCCGGGCAGCACGTTGTTGACGGTGATGCCGTCGCCGGCCAATTCGCGTGAAATGGTCTTGGCCCAGCTCGCCACCGCGCCGCGAATCGTGTTGGACACGCCAAGATTCGGAATCGGCTCATAGACCGAGGTGGAAATGACGTTGACGATGCGGCCCCAGCGCGCCGCGCGCATGCCGGGCAACACGGCCTGCACCAGCGTCTGGCCTGCGATTAGGTGCTTGTGGAAGGCGTCGAGATAGGCGTCGATGCCGGCGGCATGGGCAGCGCCGCCCGGTGGCCCGCCGGTGTTGTTGATGAGGATATGCACCGGTTGCCGCGTGGCCAGTGTTTCCACCGAAGCACGCAATGCAGCGGCATCGGCCATGTCCGCGACCAGATGGCCGTGGGTTTGGCCGTGCGCAGCGGGCAGGGCGGATACGGTGTCGCGCAGTGCGGCTTCGCGGCGCGCAAGCAGGGTGACGCTCGCCCCAAGTTGCGCAAGTTCAATGGCGGCAGCGCGGCCAATGCCTTCGGAGCCGCCGCAGACCAGCGCGTGCTTGCCGGACAGGTTCAAATCCATCGTGTGCAGTTCCTCAGGGCAGAGTGGTGCGCATCAGTGCGGCGACGGCACGGGCGTCGTCCATCTCCTGCGACGACAGCGCGTCGATCACCGCATGCCGGTTCCCCAGCGGATGGTTCTGGCTCAACTTGAGCTTGATGTCGATCCGGTTCGGTACGAAACGGAAGCCGACGATGCCGCGCAGCAGGGTGTGTTGCCGTGCATCCGCGGGATCAAATTCCCAGTCGCCGCCGACGGTATCCTCGAAATGCCGGCTCAGGCGTGCAACGAGGTCGCCCAGCGACGCTTCGTCATCGAACGTGTCCAGTCGGCCGCGCAGGTGCGCCACGGTATAGTTCCACGTCGGCACGCGACCGGCTTCAAGCTTGTCCGGGTACCAGCCCGGCGAAACGTAGGCATGCGGCCCGTGCACGATCAGCAACGCATCGCCTGCATGTCGTGCCTGCGGGTTCGGTCTCGCCCAGTGGCCTTCAACGAGGACGCGGTCGCCATCGCGGTGGTAGAGCAGCGGCAGGTGCGAGGCGAACGGCGCTCCGGTGTCGTCCTGCGTGACCAGGGTGGCGAACGGATCGGCGGCGAACAGGGCATCGAGCTGCACGAGATCTGTACCGACGAAGACGCGCGGTTGGTACATCGAGGTCACGTGCGCCCTCCCAGGCTTTGCACCATCAATCCACGCAATGCGTCATCGTCACGCGCTTGCGGCGGCGTGACCTCATGCAGCGAGAACCCGCGCAGCAGCGCGTCTTCCTCGTCCAGTCCGTCGTATTCCACGAACTCCGCATCCAGCAGCGCCGCGCGGGCGGTGTCCACGCTGTCGTAGGGCAGGGTGGTGCCGTCGCTGTCGAAGACTTCGGCGGTGCCGGCCTCGCGCTCGCGCAGGCGCGCCCACACGATGGTCAGCCCCAGCGTTGCCAGCCACCAGCTGTCGCGCGCGTCGTTCATGCCAATGCGTTCCCGATGATCCACAGGATGCCGCCCATCGCGATGCCGCCAAGGATCACCAGCAGCGAAATCCGCGACGGCGTTGCCAGCCCGGACAGGCCGCGATCCGGGGTTGTGCGATACGCGCCGGAGAGCAGCCACCACAGCGCCTTCGGTTTCAGGAACGCGCCTTCGCCAAGCTGCGCGGTGATCTGCGGATGGCGGTCGCGGATGTGTACCAGCGTCAGTGGCCAGAAGATCACGAAGGCGGTTGCACCCGCGATGGCGATCGCGAATGCGGTCAGCGCGAGGAACAGGATCAGGTCGGCATCCATGATCGAATCAGAACTCGGCGCTGCCCGGTGCGCGCGGATAGGCGATGGCGTCGCGGATATTGGCAAGCCCGCACACGTACACCACCAGCCGTTCGAAGCCCAAGCCAAAGCCCGCGTGCGGCACCGTGCCGTAGCGGCGGAAGTCGCGATACCAGCCGTAGTGCGCCGGGTCGAGGCCGAACTGCGCCATGCGCGCATCCAGCACATCGAGGCGTTCCTCGCGCTGGCTGCCGCCGATGATTTCACCGATGCCGGGGGCCAGCACGTCCATCGCGGCGACGGTTTTGCCGTCATCGTTGATGCGCATGTAGAAGGCCTTGATCTGCTCCGGGTAGTTCATGACCACCACCGGGCGACCGACGTGTTCCTCGGTCAACCAGCGCTCGTGTTCGGTCTGCAGGTCCAGGCCCCATTCGACCGGGAACTCGAACTTCCTGCCGGACTTCTGCAGCAGCGACACTGCATCGGTGTAGTCGATGCGTTCGAACGGCGCGTTGATGAAACCTTCAAGGCGGGTGATCGCGTCTTGCTGCACGCGCTCGGCGATGAAGGCCATGTCGTCACCACGCTCGTCCAGCACCGCCTTGAACAGGTACTTGAGGAAATCCTCGGCGAGATTGGCGTCGTCGTTCAGGTCGGCGAAGGCGATCTCCGGCTCGATCATCCAGAACTCGGCCAGGTGCCGGGTGGTGTTGCTGTTCTCGGCGCGGAAGGTCGGGCCGAAGGTATAGACCTTGCTCAGGCTGAGGCAGTAGGCCTCGACGTTGAGCTGGCCGGACACGGTGAGGAAGGTTTCCTTGCCGAAGAAATCGCGGCTGAAATCCACCTCTCCCCTGTCGTTGCGCGGCAGGTTGGCCATGTCCAGCGTGGAGACGCGGAACATCTGGCCCGCGCCTTCGGCGTCGCTGGTGGTGATGATGGGTGTGGAAATCCAGTAGAAGCCGCGCTCGTGAAAGAACCGATGCACCGCCTGCGCAAGGCAGTGGCGGATGCGCGTCACCGCGCCGAACAGGTTGGTGCGCGGGCGCAGGTGGGCGAACTCGCGCAGGTATTCCAGCGAATGTTGCTTGGGCTGCATCGGGTAGGTCAGCGGGTCTTCCACCCAGCCGACCACTTCGACGCTGGATGCCTGCACCTCGAAGCTCTGGCCCTGACCTTGCGACTTCACCAGCGTGCCGGTGCAGACCACGGCGCAGCCGGTGGTCAGATGCTTCACTTCGGATTCGTAATTGGCAAGCGTGTGCGGCGCGACCACCTGGATCGGCGCGAAGCAGGAACCGTCGCTGACGTTGACGAAGCTCAGCCCGGCCTTGGAATCGCGGCGGGTGCGCACCCAGCCCTTGACCGTGACCTGTCCGCCCTCGGGTGCATGCCCGGCAAGCGCCTGAGCCACCGACATTGTCGTCATCTTGAAATCCTGCGCTGCAAGCCTGAAGAGGCCGTGCAGTTTACCGGAGCTGCTGCATCTCCATTAAGATCACGCGCATGGCCGTTACCCTCAGCGATTCCGCCCGCGCCCGCATCCGCGGTTATCTTGATGCCGATCCCGCATTGCTGGGCCTGCGCTTTGGCGTGTCCCGCACCGGTTGCTCCGGCTGGGGCTACAAGGTGGACATGGCCCGCGAGCAGGCCGATGGCGACGTGGTGTTCGATGCCGATGGCGTGCGCATCTATGTGGATGCCGCCAGCCTGCCGATGGTCGATGGCACCCAGATCGACTTCATCAAGCAGGGCCTGAACGAGCAATTCGTGTTCAGGAACCCCAACGTGGCCGGCGAGTGCGGCTGCGGCGAGAGCTTCACCACGGACGCGGACAAGGCGGCCTGACGGCGCTCCCCCTCATCCGCCCCCGACAAGATCATTCGGGGGCAAGCTCCGCGGCACCCCCGCCTTCGCGGGGGCAGGCTCTTCTCCCCCGCAAGCAGGGGAGAAGGAGAAAAAGCTGAAAATTGCGCCTAAGTCATTGATTCGTGCATAATGGCCGGCTCCCGCCCCGCGGGAGACCTTGCCCGAACGCGCCCGCTGCATGCAGCCAGGTGGCCGAGGGCTATCCCATGCCGGCCCTGCGCCGGTTGATATCCACAAGGAAAACACAATGCGTCATTACGAAATCGTGTTCCTGGTCCACCCGGACCAGAGCGAGCAGGTGCCTGCCATGATCGAGCGCTACAAGAGCGCGATCGAAGCCGGCAACGGCACCATCCACCGCCTGGAAGACTGGGGCCGTCGCCAACTGGCCTACCCGATCCAGAACCTGGTCAAGGCCCATTACGTGCTGTTGAACATCGAAGCCGAGCAGGCCGTCCTGGACGAGCTGGTCGATGGCTTCCGCTTCAACGACGCCGTGCTGCGCCATTTGGTGATGCGCCGCGACGATGCGGTGACCGAGCAGTCCCTGATCATGAAGAACAAGGACGAGAAGGGTGACAAGCCGGAGCGTGGCGAGCGCCGCCGCCGCGACGACGAGAGCGACAGTGCCATCGGCACTGGCGATTCCGATTCCGCCGAAGCCGCCTAAAGGAGCACGCACATGTCCAAGTTCTTCCGTCGCCGCAAGTTCTGCAAGTTCACCGCCGAAGGCGTGACCGAGATCGACTACAAGGATCTCAACACCCTGCGCCAGTACCTGACCGAGACCGGCAAGATCGTGCCGAGCCGCATCACCGGCACCAAGTCCAAGTACCAGCGCCAGCTGCAGAGCGCCGTGAAGCGCGCCCGCTTCCTGGCTCTGATCCCGTACACGGATAACCACAACGTCTGATTGCTTGCGTAGGGGCAGGCCACCGTGCCTGCCCTGCGCGCAAAAGATCGGGCAGGCACAGGGGCCTGCCCCTACAAATCCCGTCCATTCGGACAGCACACGTTGCGGGCAAAGCCTGCTAACGAATACGGAGCAACACCATGCAACTGATCCTCCTGCAGAAGGTCGTGAACCTCGGCAACCTCGGCGACAAGGTCGATGTGAAGCCGGGCTATGGCCGCAATTTCCTGGTGCCGCAGGGCAAGGCCGTGCCGGCGACCGCCGCCAACCTGGCCGAGTTCGAAGCCAAGCGCGCCGAGTACGAAGCCAAGGCACAGGCATCGCTGGATGCCGCCAACGCCCGTCAGGGCAAGCTGAATGACGCCAGCGTCACGGTCAGCGCCAACGCTTCCACCGAAGGCAAGCTGTACGGCTCGGTCGGCCCGCGCGAAATCGCCGAGGCCATCACCAAGCAGCTGGGCGTGGAAGTGGGCAAGTCGGAAGTGGTGATGGGCGAAGGCCCGCTGCGCCACACCGGCGAGTTCGAAGTGCTGGTGCATCTGCACGCCGACGTCGAATCCACCGTCAAGGTGGTCGTGGTGCCGGACGCGGCGTAAGCCCTCCGCACTGCAATGCACGGGACGGGCGCCGAAAGGCGCCCGTTCTGTTTGTGGGGCAGGGTAACTGGTCGCTGATCCGTAGGTGCCGAGCTTGCTCGGCACATCCCCGCACGCCATGCGTGGAGCAAGCTCCACGCCTACGGGTGCACGCCATCTTTGATTTCGTAGGTGCCGAGCTTGCTCGGCACATCCCTGCACGCCATGCGTGGAGCAAGAGCTCCACGCCTACGAAGCAGCGGCATCTCATCCCATGAGACAGACCGCACGCACAATCTTATCCACAGGTTTTCCCACGACTTGTCTGCAACGCCTGTGCGGAGGGTGGGGCTACGATGACCAACGCCACTCCACACAACCAGCCAGCGCACCAACGTGATGCGCCGCAGGGATTTTCGATGCCGATGAACGCCCGTTCCAGCTTCCAGACCCGCAACGACCAGCGCGTGGAGCAGTTGCGGGTGCCGCCGCAGTCGGTGGAAGCCGAGCAGGCGGTGCTGGGCGGATTGATGCTGGACCCGATGGCCTTCGACAGGGTGGCCGGGCAACTGATCGACGAAGATTTTTACCGCCGTGACCATCAATTGATCTACCGCGCCATCCGCGAGTTGGTGGAAAAAAGACGCCCCTGCGATGCGGTGACGGTGGGCGAGTGGTTCGATTCGCAGGGATTGTCGGAGCAGGTGGCAGGTGGTGCCTATCTGGTGGAGCTGGCATCCAGCACGCCCAGCGCGGCCAACATCATGGCCTATGCCGAAATCGTGCGCGACAAGGCGATCCAGCGGAAGCTGATCGATGTTGGCACCGCCATCGTCAATGACGGCTTCCAGCCGGAAGGGCGCGACAGCGCGGAGTTGCTGGCCAAGGCCGAGCAGGACGTGTTTGCCATCGCCGAAGGCCATGCGCGCGGCAAACAGGATTTCATACCGATCCGCAAGGCGCTGCATCATGCATTCGACCTGGTGCAAAAGCGTTTTGAGAATGGTGGTGGCATCACCGGCCTGCCCACCGGCTATGCCGAGTTCGACCAGATGACGGCCGGCCTGCAACCCACCGACCTCATCATCCTTGCGGCGCGCCCGGCGATGGGCAAAACCACGCTGGCGCTGAACATTGCCGAATATGCCGCCTTGCAATCGAAGAAGGCCGTGGCGGTGTTCTCGATGGAAATGTCCGCCGACCAGTTGGCGATGCGCCTGATCTCCTCGCTGGGGCGGGTCAATGCCCGGCGTCTGAAAACCGGCGAGCTGGAAGACGAAGACTGGCCGCGCGTGAACAGTGCCATCGGCCTGCTGCGCGATACCCGCGTGTTCATCGACGACACCCCGGCGCTGTCGCCCGATGTGCTGCGCGCCAAGTCGCGCCGACTCAAGCGCGAACATGATCTTGGCCTGATCGTGATCGACTACCTGCAGCTGATGCAGGTGCCGGGCAACAACGAGAACCGTGCGACCGAAATCTCCGAGATCAGCCGTTCGCTGAAGGCGCTGGCGAAGGAATTGAACGTGCCGGTGATCGCATTGAGCCAGCTCAACCGCTCGCTGGAAACCCGCACAGACAAGCGCCCGGTAATGGCCGACCTGCGCGAATCCGGTGCGATCGAGCAGGACGCGGACATGATCGTCTTCATCTACCGCGACGAGTACTACAACAAGGAAAACTCGCCGGACAAGGGGCTGGCCGAAATCATCATCGGCAAGCACCGTAACGGCGAAGTCGGCAGTTTCAAGCTGAAGTTCTTCGGCGAATACACCCGGTTCGACAACCTCGCGCACGACACCATGGGCAGCTTCGAATAAGCCCATGCCCGGTGGCGGCTAGGCAGGCGCGGGCGCGCGTGGTCGAATAGCGCCCCATGAGCGAGCTGATGAGCGAACGCCCGACCCGCATCGTGGTGGATCTGGGCGTGCTGGGCGACAACCTGCGTGCGATCCGTGCGCGCGTGGGCGTGCCGGTGATGGCCATCGTCAAGGCCAATGCCTACGGCCACGGGCTGGTGCCGGTGGCGCACCAGTTGCAGGCACAGGGCGCGGAGCAGTTGGGCGTGGCCTTCGTCGAAGAAGGCGTGGCCTTGCGCCGCGCCGGCATCGTCGCGCCGATCCTGGTGCTGGGCGGCATCCTCGGGCGGCAGGTTGCGCAACTGATCCAGCATGATCTGGAAATCACCGTGTCCTCCATCGACAAGCTGCGGCAGGTGGAAGTCGCGGCGCAGTCGCTGGGGCGCAAGGCGACGATCCATCTGAAGATCGACACCGGCATGGAGCGGATCGGCGTGCATGCCTATTCCAGCGGCCCGCTGGTGGAAGCGGCGGTGGCCTCGCGCTGGTGCAGGGTCAAGGGCGTGTATTCGCATCTGGCCTGCGCCGACGATCCGGTATCGCCGATGACCGCGCTGCAACTGGAACGCTTCCTTGAAGCCTGCGCGCATTTCGAACGCATCGGTGCGCCGATGCCGATCCGCCATCTCGCCAATTCCGGCGGCGTGCTGCACGCACCGCAGACCTGGCTGGACATGGTGCGCCCCGGC
>NZ_JASGED010000019.1:0-12919 GCF_047606765.1 Thermomonas sp.
CGAGGTTGTATCCACCGCCGCCAGCGAAGTGCCGGTAACGACCACGGCATCCAGATTGGTGGCATCGCTCGTAACAGCACCCAAGGCATAACCCAAGCTGAGGTTCTTGCCACTGACAACCGCCACATTGCTTGCACTGTAGTTGTTATAGCCCGAGGCCACGATCTCGACCGTGTACCGGGTGGAGGGATCCAGTCCAGCCAGGCTGACGCTACCGTCTGCTGCCGTCACACCGGTCTTGGAGACCAAGCTATCGGGAGAACTGACCTTGACGGTGGCACCTGCAAGTGGCTGACCGCCATTACCCGTGATGGTGATGCGCAAACCACCGGTATCAGCAGCATATGCTGCGCCGACAAAGCACAGGCTAAGCGCCATCGTGAGCGCGCACCGCTTTATTTTTTTATAAGCCATTGTGTAACCCCCATAGGGACAGCTGTGACTGAATTGGATGTACATGTACGCCCGGCCCGAAGCGGCCTGACTCGCCGACTATAGAGCAGGCAACAAATCTTTAACAAGTCCATCAGCGCGTATTCAGGTGCGAAATTGCGTATTCAGTTTCAGTCGCAACAGAGGCCAAGACTGCCAACAGGCAGGGAGATTTGCGGCACAGGCATGCCCATCCCAGCTCAAACCGCCGGGATCAAGGTCACCATCATGTGTTCGATGTAGCCGTCAAAGCCTTCGATGGGCTGGCGGTTCTGGAACTTGGGCAGTTCCAGTTGCAGGACACCGACGTACATCGCATAGGTCATGCGCGCGCGGTTGAGGGCGTCCTTCTGGCTCAGGCCGGCCTGGCGGAAGGACTTGAACAGGAAGCCGGTGCGGCGTTCCAGCACGTGTCCCAGCACTG
Organism: Thermomonas sp.; assembly: GCF_047606765.1. Taxonomy (GTDB): domain Bacteria; phylum Pseudomonadota; class Gammaproteobacteria; order Xanthomonadales; family Xanthomonadaceae; genus Thermomonas. Next base: position 857 of record NZ_JASGED010000019.1, read on the forward strand.
CATCCACCGCCGGGTGGCCTGCGGCCTTGAGCAGTTCGGAATAGATGATGTGGGTCTTGTTGTGGTGCGCGATCAACTGGAACAGGGTGCGCAGGCGTTCGGTGGCGTCTTCGATGGCGTCCAGCGCCAGATAGGCGGTGTGCTCGTCGCGCTCCCAGCGTTCCAGCGCGGCCTGCAACAGCGCATCACGGGAAGGAAAGTGCCAGTAGAAACTGCCCTTGGTGACGCCAAGCCGGCGCGCCAGCGGTTCGACGGCGACCGAGGCCACGCCCTGTTCGGCGATCTGGTCCAGCGCCGCATGCGCCCAGTCATCGGCAGTCAGGCGTCCGTTGCGAGGGGCGGCTTCGGTCATCGCGGCGCGTCATCCATACGGTCGGGTCGGGTGCAGTATGCTGAGTTTTTGCTCTTTTTTGCGCATTGACAGCGCAAACGCATAACCCATACTTGAGCGTATGGTAGGCGATGCCGCGATATCGCACAACGCCGCCCTTCCTTTCGTCTGATCTGCGGCACCGGGAGCCATTGCAATGGGCGTCATCCTGCCTTTCCTCGCCTTTTTCGTCGTGTCCGCCTTCGCTGCCTACCACCGGCTGCGACTGGCGGTCTGGGCCGCGATCACCGGCACCGCGCTGGTCGGCTGCTGGCTGCTGGGTGCCAGCCACGGTGCCATCATCACCGCCGCCGTGCTGACCCTGCTGGTCGCCGTGCCGCTGCTGATCCCGGCGATCCGCAAGCCGCTGTTGACCACGCCAGCCCTTGGCTTTCTGCGCAAGGCGCTGCCGCCGCTGTCGCAGACCGAGCGGATCGCGCTGGAAACCGGCTCGGTCGGTTTTGAGGGCGACCTGTTCACCGGCAAGCCGGACTGGAACAAGTTGCTGGCCTATCCGAAGCCGCAACTCACCGCCGAGGAACAGGCCTTCCTCGATGGCCCGGTGGAAGAGCTGTGCAAGCGCATCAACGACTGGGAAATCACCCACGTCCACGCCGACCTGCCGCCGGAGCTGTGGGACTTCATCAAGCAGCACAAGTTCTTCGGCATGATCATTCCGAAGGAATACGGTGGCCTCGGTTTTTCCGCGCTGGCGCACCACAAGGTGATCCAGAAGATCGCGTCTATCTCAAGCGTGGTCAGCTCCACCGTGGGCGTGCCCAACTCGCTTGGCCCCGGCGAGCTGCTCAACCACTACGGCACGCAGGAGCAGAAGGACTATTACCTGCCGCGTCTTGCCGCTGGTATTGAGGTGCCCTGCTTCGGCCTGACCGGCCCGTTTGCAGGTTCCGATGCAACCTCGATCCCCGACTACGGCATCGTCTGCAAGGGTGAGTGGAACGGCGCGAACGTGCTGGGCATTCGCCTGACCTTCGACAAGCGCTACATCACCCTGGCTCCGGTCTCGACCCTGATCGGCATGGCCTTCCGTATGTACGACCCGGACGGGCTGATCGGCGATACCCGCGACATCGGCATCACGCTGGCGCTGCTGCCGCGCGACACGCCCGGCGTGGATGTGGGTCGTCGCCACTTCCCGCTGAACTCGCCGTTCCAGAACGGGCCGATCCACGGGCGCGACGTGTTCATCCCCTTGAGCCAGCTGATTGGCGGCGTGGAGATGGCCGGCAAGGGCTGGAACATGCTCAACGAATGCCTCGCCGTGGGGCGTTCGATCACCCTGCCCTCCACCGCCAGCGGCGGTGCGAAGTTTGGCGCGGTGGTGACCGGTGCGTATGCGCGCATCCGCAAGCAGTTCGGGCTGTCGGTGGGCCGCTTCGAAGGCGTGGAGGAAGCACTGGCGCGGATCGGCGGCAAGGCGTATGCGATCAGCGCGCTGGCGCAGGCCACGGCGGCGGCGGTGGATCGCGGCGACGTGCCGTCGGTGCCGTCGGCCATCGCCAAATACCACTGCACCAACTCCGGTCGCGATATCGCCAAGGACGTGATGGACATCGTCGGCGGCAAGGGCATCATCCTTGGCCCGCGCAACTTCGCCGGTCGCTCGTGGCAGGCCGCGCCCATCGCGATCACGGTGGAAGGCGCGAACATCATGACCCGCAGCCTGCTGATCTTCGGGCAGGGCTCGATCCTGTGCCATCCGTACATCATGAAGGAAATGCGCGCGGCGCAAGACCCGGACATCAAGGCCGGTGTCGATGCGCTGGATGCCGCGTTGTATCCGCACATCGGCGGCGCGATTTCCAACGCGGTACGCTCGTGGTGGTTCGGCCTGACCGGCGCGCGCCTGCAAGGCACCGTTGGCGATGCCTACACGAAGAAATTCTTCCGCAAGCTCAATCGCTATGCCGCCAATCTTGCGCTGCTGACCGACGTGTCGCTGGGCGCGCTGGGCGGGCGGTTGAAGTTCAAGGAATCGCTGTCTGGCCGTCTTGGTGACGTGCTCAGTCATCTGTACATGATGGGCGCGGTGCTCAAGCGCCATCATGACGAAGGCTGTCCCGAAGCCGACAAGCCGCTGCTGGCGTGGGCCTTCCACAACAGCGCGTACGAGATCGAACTGGCGCTGTCGCAGGCGCTGCGCAACTTCCCGATCAAGCCGCTGGGCTGGCTGCTGTGGCCGCTGGTGTTCCCGTGGGGCCGCCGCGCGGTGGCGCCGGGCGACCGCCTGAGCCATCGCGTCGCGATGCTGCTGATGGCCCCGAACGAGGCCCGCGAACGACTGGGCAAGGGCGTGTTCCTGACCCCGTGCCAGAACAATCCCGGCGGTCGCATCGACAGCTACCTTGCCAGGGCCGTGCTGGCCGAGCCGGTGGAGCGCAAGTTCCTGAAGGCGCTGAAGACCAGCGACATCGAGGCGCTGGACTTTGCCTCGCAGCTGGACGAAGGCGTGCGCGAGGGCTGGATCACTCTGGATGAGCGCAAGCAACTGGAAGAACTGCGCGAGATCACGCTGGACACGATCACCGTGGATGATTTCGACATGCACGAACTGCGCGCGGCCAGCTACTACGACCTGCCGCAGAACCGGCATCAGCCGCGCGAAGCGGCGTAAGGGCATCCCCCTTCCACGGTTTGTGCGGAGCTTGCTCCGCACAAACCCACCGGCACCATGTGCGGAGCAAGCTCCGCACCTACGGCGACGGCGGTTCCTTCGACGGCAGCTTCTTTTCCTCGCGCAGCAGACGCCACGCGCTGGCGGTCATCAGCCCCGCCATCAGCAGGCCAAAGCCGAACACCACCTGCGAACCGAACATCGCAAGCGCCCTGTACGTCCACGAGAACGTAAGCTCGCCACCTCGGAAGAACGCGGTGTCGATGGCGGCACCGGCCTTGTAGCGCCATTGCCGGTCAACCCGCGTGTAGATGGTTTCGCGCCCCGGTTTCATCAGCGAGAACTCGTTGGAGCGTGTCACCACCTGCACGATGGCGACCACGATCGGCAGCGGCGAAGCAGTCAGCACGGCAAAGCCAAGCAGCAGTGCTGCCATCGGGATCAGGATCACCGGGGCCAGCCCGAACCGCGACAGCAACCAGCGCGTGGCAAACAGTTGCACGACAAGGGTCAGCACGTTCACCGCGATATCGATGCCGGCGTAATAGGCAGTGCGCGCCTCGGCGGTGGCGAGGCCCTCGCGCGCGATCACTGCCTGCTGGTTATAGAGCAAATGGCCAATGCCAACACCAAGGAAGACCATTGCGGCCAGCCAGCGCAGCAGCGGTTCCTTCGCGATCAGCTTCAAGCCGGCCAATACATCGCCGCCCATCGCGCTCTCGTTGTCGCGGCCGATCTTCACTTCGCGCTGCAAGGCCCAGCGGCGCAGCCGCCAGATGCACACCACGCACGCGGCAAGGAATCCGGCGGATACCAGCATCAGATTGGCAAGGCCGACTTTCTCGGCCAGCGCACGGGTGATGAGCGGGCCGGTGAACGCGCCGATGGTGCCGGCAGCGCCGATGTAGCCGTAGTACTTCTTCGCCTCCTCATGGGAGAACACATCGGCCATGAAGCTCCAGAATACGGCCACCGAAAACACGTTGAACACCGTCATCCACAGGAAGAACGCCATCCCGCGCCCAGCAACCTGACTGTCGAACAAGGCATGGAAGACGAACAGGCAGAGGATGAAGAAGCCGAACAGCACCGGCAGGAACACCCGGCGCGGGAAGCGGCTGACCAGTGCGCCGTAGATCGGCTGCGCGATCAGGATCAGGACGAAGGTGCAGGTGGACAGCACCTGCAGGATCAACTCCTGCAACTGGATGCCGCGCGCGGCGAAGAACGCGATCATCTCCGGCGGGAACACGGCCTCGACATCGCTGGACGCGCCCATCGCATCGCGCACTGGGCGCAGCACGTAATAGCCAGACAACAGGCAGAAAAAGAACAGGAACGACCACAGCAGTGGCGGGGATTCAGCCAGCGCCGTCCTGAAGCGACCGATGCGGCCTGTTGCGGTGGGATTCGTCATCGAAAGCCAGCTCGGGCGCGGTGATGCGCAACGGTAACCGCAGACAGGCGCAACCGCCACCCATTGCGCAGAGCATTTGCTCTAGCCCGGCGGACTAGCGTCGGCCTGTCTTCGCTGCAGGATGTCCCGTTGTACGACTTCATCATCATCGGCGCCGGTTCCGCCGGCTGCGTGCTTGCCAACCGCCTGAGCGAAGACCCGACCGTCAAGGTGCTGCTGCTGGAAGCCGGCCCTCGCGACTGGCACCCCTTCATCCACATGCCCGCCGGCCTTGCCAAGCTGGTGGGCAAGAAGGGCGTGAACTGGGATTACGACACCGCGCCGGAGCCGCAATTGCACAACCGCACGCTGTGGTGGCCGCGCGGCAAGGTGCTGGGTGGCTCCAGCTCGATCAACGCGATGTGCTACATCCGTGGTGTTGCGGGCGACTACGATGACTGGGCGAAAACCGCCTCGGGCTGGGACTGGAACACGGTGCTGCCCTACTTCAAGCGCGCCGAAGGCAACAGCCGTGGCGGCGATGCACTGCACGGCGGCGATGGCCCGCTGGCGGTCAGCGACCTGCGCCACCACAACCCGCTGTCCGACATCTTTATCGAAGCCGCGCGGCAGGCCGGCATCCCGGGCAACGGCGACTTCAACGGCGCGCGGCAGGAAGGCGCTGGCCTGTATCAGGTGACCCAGCGCAATGGCGCGCGCTGTTCCAGCGCAGCGGCTTATCTTGCGCCCGTGCGTTCGCGCCCCAACCTGACCGTACACACCGGCGCGATGGTCGAACGCATCACCTTCGACGGACGCCGTGCCAGCGGCGTGGCCTATTCGATGCGCGGCAAGGCCTGCCAGCAATCGGCGGCACGCGAAGTGATCCTGTGCGGCGGCGCGATCAACTCGCCGCAGACCCTGATGCTGTCCGGCATCGGCCCTGCGGATGAACTGCGCAAGCTCGGCATCGGCATCGTCCACGATGCACCCGGCGTTGGCGGCAACCTGCAGGATCATCTGGACATCTGCACCTTGCAGCATTCGACCCGGCGGATCACCTACGACCGCATCAACGAGCCGAAGATGGCCTTCAACTACTTCCTGCGCGGCCATCGCGGCGCGGGCAGCAGCAATCTCGCCGAGGCCGGCGGCTTCTGGCGTTCCCCGCTTGCCCCGGACGAACGCTGCGACGTGCAGTTCCACTTCGTTCCGGCGATGCTGGACGACCACGGGCGCAACCGCCTGCCCGGCGACGGCTACACCCTGCACGCCTGCTTCCTGCGCCCACGCAGCCGTGGTCGCCTCACGCTTGCCAGCAACCGCGCCAGCGACAAGCCGCGCATCCACGCCAACTACCTGTCCGATGCCGAGGGCTTCGACCTGAAGATGATGGTGGAATGCGCGCGGATCAGCCGCACCATCTTCGCCCAGCGCGCCTTCGACCCCTATCGCGGCGCACCGATCTTCCCCAAGCGCACTGACCTGTCCGACGCGGAACTCATCGAGTTCATCCGCGCCAAGGCCGAATCGGTCTATCACCCCATCGGCACCTGCCGGATGGGCGATTACGATGCATCGGTGGTCGATGCGCAGCTGCGCGTGCGCGGCGTGGAAGGCCTGCGCGTGGTGGACGCCTCGGTGATGCCCGCGCTGATCGGTGGCAATACCAACGCGCCGACCATCATGATTGCGGAGCGTGCGGCGGATTTGATTCGCGGAGCATAAGGAAGGCCTGAACAACCTGCTCTCGCTCGTCACTCCCGCGAAAGCGGGAGTCCAAGGACGTTGATTTGCAATGGTTAACGTCCATGGATCCCCGCCTTCGCGGGGATGACATCATGTTTCTTCCTTCTCCCCGCTACGCGGGGAGAAGGAAGATCAACGATCATCCCCGCTCCTGCATCTACGGACAGGGCATTCCCCTACGCGGAAACCGGAATTGCCCGATGGCACGGGTCGCGTGCGCAGCAGATCGTCTGCGCATGGACTTCGTCATCCTCGAACCGATTATCCATGCCGAAACCATCGCGGTTGGTCGCGGTATCCGGGAGCTTCCGCGCCTGCGGAAGCTGTACGGCTCCGGTTTCTGGCGAAAGCGCAAAGGTGAAACCGACATCCGGCTGCCCGACGGCAGCACACGCCGTGCCGAGCTACACTGGTACGAAGCCGCCGGCATCGGCAAGCGCGAATACAAGATCAAGCGATATCTGGACTGACCCATGAGCAGACATTCACTGGTGGTATGTATCGCCAACGAGGGTTATCAGGCCTCGCTTGAATTGCGCAAGCTCTACGAATCGCTGCCGGATGCGGAAGCGGCGCGGCTCGGCCAGTTGCGTGTCATCGACGAATCCGGCGAGGACTATCTGTATCCGGCGTCGTTTTTCGTCGCCGTGACCCTGCCGGAACCGGTGGCCGAGAAACTCCTGCACGCGGCCTGAGGCTTGCACCATTCCCGGTTCGCGAGCATCGATCGGCGGATTAGGGAAGGTCTGAACAAGCCGTCATTCCGGCGAAAGCCGGAATCCAGCTGTTTGGTAAGTCACTGAAAAAGCTGGATCCCGGCTTTCGCCGGGATGACGTTTCGTGAGTTGTTCAGAGCTTCCCTAGATCAGGGCGGACTGATCACTCTCCCGGTGCCAGCCTACCTCCGGGTGCGATCTTCCTGGCTGAGACAATCAACTCCTGCACATATTCCGCATAGCCCTTGAGTTTCTCGTCTGTGGAGGCATCGGCCAGCAGCGGAGACAACTGCTTCAGCTTCTGATCCGACGACTCGACCTGACCCAATTCACGCGCGTAATTCGCGGTGACGAACAGATATTGCAACCGCAGCATCGGCTCCAGCTTCTCGTCAGCCAGTCTGGTTTCCATGATCGCGGCAGCTTGCGACCTTAGTTCGTTTGCCTTGGCTTGCAGCCCGTTGGATTCGTACTGGTACGCCAGTGCCCTGAGGATCCGCGACTTGGCATCCGGCTCGACCTTGCGCAAGGCGTATATCGACTCAACTCGGGCCAGCACTGCTCCCATCCCTGCTTCCTTCGGCAGCGGCACGGCATTCTTTAGGAAGCGACGGATCGCGGTTTTTTCCTCATCGTCGAGTTCGATGTCTCCGATGAAAGCTGCGAATCCCGAAGACCGACAAACCCAGATGCCGTAGCGATCCGTGAGTGGCCAGAACACTTGGTCGTACTTTTCCGGCCATTGATAGATATAGGAACCAGAACTGCCCGGCGTCTGCACGACGCATTGTTTACCACTGATCGGATCAGTGATCCTCGTCGGTAACCATGTCGTCGCGGACACTACTGCTGAAAAAGTCAGCAACCCGGAAAGAACCATGCTTCTTGCGTTCATGAACATCCGTCTCATCCTCGTTCCAACATCGGCGGCAGCGGGCAATGCAGCACCCCGCAGATGGTGCGCAGCAGTTCGGCCTCACTCACGCTGACGCGCCCATCATGGCTGATCGCGTCGGTGACGGCTTCGACCATCGCCTGCTTCGCCAGCGGGTCGAGTGCGTCCAGCGGTTCCCACACGGCATCCAGCGCCAGCACGCCTTCGGCTGGCGGTGCGTAGGGCAGATGATCGCGCGGCAGCACGCGCTGCAAACCCGCGAGATAGGCGCGCTTCGCTGAAATTTCATCCACATGCCCGGCCTGCGCGACCACTGCAAGCAAAGTGGCAAACTCCTGCCGCACATTGCCGGGCTTGCGCCTGCCGAAGCGGGCATAGCGCGCCGGGTTCAGTGATTCGCGCACCTGCACGGTGAGCAGCTTGCCGAGGCAATACTCGAACAACGAAACCTGCCCGTCCGCATGCACCACGGCATGCACGGTGTCCATGAAGGCATCGAGCTGCGGGCGCGGGCGCAAGCGCAACACCGGGAAGGCCAGCGCCGCCAGCGGCAGGCGCAGCATCGGGTGCAGTTCGGCGGTCAGTTGCTGATGGATGCGGATGGCGTGGTCGGCGGCGTCATCGCCAAGGCGTGCGGCAATGTCCATGCGCTGGCGCTCGGCCAGTGTTTCGTCATCCGCCAGCAGCATGCCCAGCAGCAGCGGCATCACCGTGTCGCGACGCGAGGCAAGATCGCGCAGGGCATCGGGGATCGAGGTGACGATGGCATCGGCGCGCCTGTAGTCATCCGCTGCCGGCGTCGCCACCTGCGCGGCCACCATCGGCGGCGTGACCAAAAGTTCCTGCCGCGCAGCGGGCAGCTGCGAACCGCTGCCGCCATCCAGCCCCAGCGCGATGTCTTCCTGCATGCCGTTGGGCGGGGCCATCGCCCAGCGTGCCTGCAGCCGTGCAAGGGCTTCATCGCTGAAGCCCGGTTCCAGCGCGCGGATGCGCTCCAGCAGCGGTGGATGCGTGGCGAACAGGCCGGTGAAGCCGATGCCATCGCCAAACAGCATGTGGCTGACTTCCTCGGCATCGCTGCGATGGTTCAGCTGCGAGCCGTCGTGCAGGCCACCGATCTTCTTCAGCGCACCGGCCAGCCCCTGTGTCTGGCGGGTGAACTGCACGGCGCTGGCATCGGCCAGCCGCTCGCGGCTGCGGCTGACGCCGGCCTTTATCATGCGCCCGAAGAACAGGCCGATGTAACCGATGACCATCGCCACCAGCGCGGCAATCAGCACGGCCCCGATATTCTTGCTGCGCCCGCCGAAGCGCCCATGCTCCAGGATCTTGCGACCGATCAGGCCGATCATCAGGATGCCGAACAGCACGCCGATCAGGCGGATGTTCAGGCGCATGTCGTCGTTGAGGATGTGGCTGAACTCGTGGGCGATCACGCCCTGCAGCTCGTCGCGGTTGAGCCGGTCCAGCGCGCCACGGGTCACCGCCACCACCGCGTCCGATGCGGTGTAGCCGGCAGCGAAGGCGTTGATGCCGGCCTCGTGTTCCAGCACGTAGAGCTTCGGCACCGGCACACCGGAGGCGATGGCGATTTCCTCCGCCACGTTGCGCAGCCGGCGCAGGCCGGGATCGGTGGTGTCTTCCGGCACCAGGGTGCCGCCCATCTGCTGGGCGACGGTCTCGCCGCCGTCGCCAAGGCTGGCGATGCGGTACATCGAGCCGAAGAAAATCGTCACCAATGTGACGCCGGTGGTGAAGGCCAGCATCCGCCACGAGGGCATCACCAGCCACGCGGCCAGATCGACCGCCGCAACGATGCCCGCCACCGCCAGCGCGAACAGGATGACCAGCCGCGTGGAATTGCGCCGGGCGGCGGCTTGTTGCTCGAAGAAGTTCATGCAGAGTGCTCCTTTCCTTCTCCCTCCGGGAGAAGGTGCCCGAAGGGCGGATGAGGGTTCGTGGAACGGGCGCAATGCCTCCGAACCGAACCCTCACCCCAACCCCTCTCCCAAAGGGAGAGGGGCTTTCAGAACTGCACCTTCGGCGCGGCGCGCACTTGCTCCTGCTTGTCCGCCGGGATTTCCAGCAGCGTCGCCGGCTGGAAGCCGAACATGCCGGCGAACACGCTGTTCGGGAACACTTCGCGCTTGTTGTTGTAGGCCATCACCGAATCGTTGAACGCCTGCCGCGCGAACGCGACCCGGTTCTCGGTGCTGGTCAGCTCTTCGGTGAGCTGCATCATGTTCTGGTTGGCCTTCAGGTCCGGATAGGCCTCGGCCACTGCCAGCAGCCGGCCCAGCACGCCGTTGAGCTGACCCTGCGAGGCTGCGAGCTGCGCCATTGCATCAGCATCACCCGGATTGGCCTTGGCAGCGGCAAGCCCGGACTGCGCGGCGGAGCGCGCGGCGATCACCGCTTCCAGCGTTTCGCGCTCATGGCTCATGTACTGCTTGGCGACTTCGACCAGGTTCGGGATCAGGTCGAAGCGGCGCTGCAACTGCACGTCGATCTGGGCGAAGGCGTTCTTGAACGCATTGCGGGCGGTCACCAGGCCGTTGTAGATGCCGATGCCCCAGAACACGAGCACCACCACAATTGCCAACACAATCAACGAACTAAGCATGGAAGTTCCCCTTGTTCATGCAATCGCGAAAACAGGCGCTAGAATCGGCCAGTCGTTGCAGCATACGCAGGGGACATGCCCGAATGAAAGAGCGCACTTCCCGGCAGGCTTGGCGCGTTGGACTGGTGGCGGCACTGCTGCCGATGGCGCTGGGTTCCACCGCACAGGACGCGATGCACTGGCGCGGCGCAGTCAACCGCACGCAGGCATTGCCGCAACCGCTGCCTGAAACCACTGCGCTTGATGTGCGGCGTTTTGAAACCATCGCCGAGGCGCTGGTCGCCGACGGCCGCATCCCCGGCCTGGCGATGGCGATCGTGCAGGATGGCCGCATCCTCAGCGCGCGCGGCTACGGCGTGACCGACGTGCGCAACCCACAGCCGGTCGATGCGCATACCGTGTTCCGGCTGGCCTCGCTGTCCAAGACCTTCGCCGGCACCGTCACCGGCATGCTGGTCAATGACGGCGTGCTGCGCTGGGACAGCCACCTGACCGACTACGTGCCCTCGTTCCGGATGTCGATGCCGGATGCCGCGCAACAGATGACCGTGGCCGACATCCTCAGCCACCGCACCGGCCTGACCCGCAACGCCTTCGACCGCGACATCGAGGCAAACGCGGACTATCACAGCCTGACCATGAAGATGGCAGGCGCACCGATGAGCTGCGCGCCCGGCCAGTGCTATGCCTACCAGAACGTCGCCTTCAGCCTGATCGGCGACATCGTGTTCGCCACCACCGGTCAATTCTTCAGCGAGGCAGTCAGCCATCGCATCTTCAAGCCACTGGGCATGCACGACGCCAGCTACGGGCTGGAAGGCATCCAGGCCAGCGCACGCTGGGCGCGCCCGCATGTGCGCAGCGGCAAGGGCTGGGTGTCGCTGACCCCGAAGCCCACCTACTACCGCGTGGCTCCTGCCGCCGGCGTCAACGCCAGCATCAGCGACATGGCGCAGTGGTTGCTGGCGCACACCGGCTACCGCACCGACGTGTTGCCGGCACCGCTGCTGGCCACCCTGCACGCACCGCTGGTGGACACGCCCTCCGAAATCCGTGGCTCATCATGGCGACGCGCGCGCCTGCAATCCGCGAGCTATGCGCTGGGTTGGCGCGCCCTGAACTATTCGGGCCACAACGTGGTTTTCCACGGCGGCGCGGTACAGGGCTATCGCGGCGCGATGGCGCTGCTGCCGGAGCGCAACCTCGGCGTGGTGCTGCTGTGGAACAGCGAAAGCGCGTTGCCTGGCGGCTTGCTGCCGACCATCCTGGATGATGCCCTCGGCCTGACCGATGGGCAGTGGCTGGACGAAGACATCGGCCTGCCCGCGGAAACGTTGTACGCCAAGGGTCATGTGCCCGCCGCCGGTGCGGATGCGTCCACGTCACAGGCATCGCCGCCCTGATGTAAAGCCCGTTTGCTGTTCCTTCCCCCCTTGCGGGGGAAGGTGCCGACTGCGGGCGCAGGAGCGCCCGCGAACAGCAAAGCTGGCCCGAAGGGCGAGCGCCACGGATGGCGCGAGTTAGGCGGATGGGGGGATGTGCGCGAAGCCGATCACCCCCACCCCAACCCTCCCCCTTCAAGGGGGAGGGGGTAAAAACTCCAAAAAGAAAGGTTCTTCACGTATTCCCGGGGAAGGTGGCCTTGATCTTCAGGAAGAAGTAGGCGCTGTCCCGGTAGC
>NZ_JASGED010000020.1:0-8097 GCF_047606765.1 Thermomonas sp.
CGTGTGCCGAGCAAGCTCGGCACCTACGGCATCGCGCCGTTGATCAATGCGCGGGGCGTTTGCGCCATCACGTCGCCGCCCCACGTGGCCGGATCGTCGCCTTCGATGCGATAGCCCCACAGCGCCACCACCGCGCGCATGCCGGCGGCGCGGGCGGCATCGATGTCGCGCTGGTCATCGCCCACATAGACGCAGTCTGCGATGGCGACGCCAAGTTGCTGCGCCGCATGCAGCAGCGGCAACGGATGCGGCTTGCGCTCCGGCAAGGTGTCGCCGCCGATCAGGATGGCGCAGCGCGCGTCCCAGCCCAGTTTCGGCATGACCTGCCGGGCGAGGTATTCCGGCTTGTTGGTGACGATGCCCCAGCGGCTGCCGGTGGCTTCGATGGCGTCCAGCAATTCGCTCACGCCATCGAACAACACGCTGTTGCGCCCAAGCTCCTGCTCGTAGGTGTCGAGGAACTCGCGGATCATCTCGCCCGGCACCTCGCCGCCCAGCTCCGGGAACGCCGCCGCACTCATCGCACGCGAACCCTTGGACACATGCGGACGCAGCGCATCCAGCGCCATCGGGCCCTGCCCGCGCGCGGCACGCATGCGGTTGACCGTGGCGACCATGTCCGGCGCGCTGTCCAGCAAGGTGCCGTCCAGATCGAACAGCACCAGCTTCGGGAAGGGAATACTCATGCCTCAGGTTTACGCGCGCAGGCGAGGTAATTGATGTCGGTGCGCGAGGCGATGCGCGCCTTGTTGCGCCACGGATCAAACAGCAGGCCGCTGACGTCTTCCAGTTCCAGCCCGGCATCGCGCAGCCAGCGCGCCAGTTCCGAGGGCTTGATGAAGTCGCGGTAGCGGTGCGTACCCTTGGGCAGCAGGCGGGCGACGTATTCCGCACCGACGATGGCCAGTGCGAACGCCGCCGGTGTGCGGTTGAGGGTGGACAGGAACAGCCGCCCGCCGGGTTTCAGCAGCGTGGCGCAGGCGCGGATCACGGAACCCGGCTCCGGCACGTGTTCCAGCATTTCCATGCAGGTGACGGCATCGAACGAGGCCAGGGCTTCGTCGGCCAGTGCTTCCACCGGCATCTGCCGGTAATCCACTTTTATCCCGGATTCGAGACCATGCAAACGCGCGACCTTGAGCAGGTTCGGGGCAAGGTCGATGGCGGTGACCTTCGCGCCTTCGCGGGCCAATGCTTCGCTGAGCAGTCCACCGCCGCAGCCGACGTCGAGCAGATTGGCATCGCGTAGCATCGTGCGCCCGGCGACATAGCCCAGCCGCGCTGGGTTCAGCGCGTGCAGCGCCTTCTGCGGGCCGTCCGGATCCCACCAGCGCTGGGCCAGTTCGTCGAACTTGTCGAGTTCGCTCTGGTGGAAGTTCTGCGAGGCTGCGGCGTTGTTCATGGCGGCATTTTCTCTTTCAGGCCGTCATTCCGGTGAAAGCCGGAATCCAGTTCTTGGCCTTTTGCAACGTTGAAAAGCTGGATTCCGGCTTTCGCCGGAATGACGAGCATGTGGCTTTCGCCGGAATGACGAGCATGTGGCTTTCGCGGGAATGACGAGCAAAACATCACGCATTGCGCACTTGGGCGATCCGCTCGCGCCACTGGCGCGCATTGGCGACCACGCCATCGATGTCCATGTCCACTAGCACGCGCTCGCGCAGCTTGCAGACGCCATCGATCCACACGTCGCTCACCTGCTGGCGGGCGGTGGCATACACAAGTTGCGAGACCACGTTGTGCAGCGGCTGGGTTTCAAGCGCGGACAGGTCGATGCAGACCAGATCTGCGCGCTTGCCGGGCTCGATGCTGCCAACCAGATGATCGAAGCCGATTGCCTGCGCGCCGCCCAGCGTGGCCGCGCGCAGCGCCGTGTGTGCGTCCAGTGCGGCGGCATCCCCGGCGACGGCCTTCGCCAGGATCGCGGCGGTGCGGGTTTCCCCGACCATGTCGAGGTCGTTGTTCGATGCGCAGCCGTCGGTGCCGATGGCCAGCGTCACGCCTGCACGCTCCAGCGCGCAGGCCGGGCAGAAGCCGGAGGCCAGCTTGAGGTTGGATTCCGGGCAATGCACCACGCTGACGCCGCGCTCGGCGCACAGGTGGATTTCGGCCTCGGTGAGCTGGGTCATGTGGACCGCGATCAGACGGTCATTGAGCAGGCCGAGGCGATCGATGCGGGCAATCGGGCGCTGGCCGTGCTGCTCGATGGACTGCTGCACTTCCTGCGCGGTTTCGTGCAGGTGCAGGTGGACCGGGATGTCCAGCTGGTCGGCCAGCATGCGCACGCGGGCGAAGTTGGCGTCGTTGACCGTATAAGGCGCATGCGGCGCGAACGCGGTGGCGATGAGTGCATCGCCGCGCCATGCGTCGTGGACTTCGCCGGCGCGGTCGAAGTATTCGTCGTCGCAGGATGCCCACGCAGTGGGGAAGTCGATCACCGGCAGGCCGATCCGCGCGCGGAAGCCGTGGCGCTTGTAGGTCGCGGCCTGCACGTCGGGGAAGAAGTAGTTTTCGTTGCAGCAGGTGGTGCCGCCGCGCAGCATCTCGGCGATGGCTAGGCGCACGCCATCGGCGACGAAATCCGGGCCGATCACCGCGCCTTCGATGGGCCAGATGTGCTGCTGCAACCAGACCTTGAGCGGCAAGTCGTCGGCGACGCCGCGCAGCAGGGTCATCGGGTTGTGGGTGTGGGCGTTGACGAAGCCTGGCACCAGCGCGGCATCCGGGCGGCAGACCGTTTCCTTCGCGGAGAAACGCGCGCGGGCCTCAAGCCTTGGCAATATCGCGATGATGCTGCCACCGGACACGACAACGGCGTGATCCTCAAGGACCACGCCGTGCGGGACAACCGGCACCACCCAGCCGGCTTCGATCAGAAGGTCGCAGGGTTGTGGTGCTGCCTGGGTCATGCGGAGGCTCCGTAGATGCGGAGCTTGCTCCGCATGCCGTTGGAAAGCGGATGTGGCAATCGGTGCCGATTTCAGCGGAGCAAGCTCCGCTGCTACGGCATCCGCTACGTCACTTGACGCGGGAAACGTACTCGCCGCTGCGGGTATCGACCTTGATGATTTCGTCCTGTGCGACGAACAGCGGCACGCGCACCACCGCACCGGTTTCAAGCGTAGCCGGCTTGCCGCCGGTGCCGGCGGTGTCGCCCTTCACGCCCGGATCGGTTTCGACGATCTTCAGTTCGACGAAGTTCGGCGGCGTGACCTGGATCGGGTTGCCGTTGAACAGGGTGACGACGCATTCCTCTTCGCCCTTGATCCACTTGGCGGCATCGCCCACGCCGGCCTTGTCGGCCTGCACCTGCTCGAAGCTTTCCTGATTCATGAAGTGCCAGTACTCGCCATCGTTGTACAGGTACTGCATGTCGGTATCGACCACGTCGGCGGCTTCCACCGAGTCGGTCGATTTCATGGTGATTTCCTGCACGCGGCCGGTGCGGATCTGGCGATAGCGCACGCGGGTGAAGGCCTGGCCCTTGCCCGGCTTCACGTAATCGGTCTCGGTGATGATGGAAGGTTCGTTGTTGACCAGGATCTTCATCCCGTTCTTGACGTCGTTCATGCCGAGGGTGGCCATGGGGTACTCCTTGGGGCCACCCGCATGGGCGGCTTAGAATGTCGGGTTCAGGAAGTCCCGGCAGTGCCGGGACAGGCATTGGATCGAAGGCGACATGATACCCGCAGCCCCCCTTGCGATGCAGCAGGCGGCACCACGGCGCTGGCAGGCGCTGTGGCGGCAGGCCGTGCGCGACCCGCGCGAGCTGCTGGGGATGCTGGGGCTGGACACGCTTGCGGCGGGCATTTCCGACGATGCAGCTACCCAGTTCCCGCTGCGGGTGCCGCGCGGTTTCATCGCCCGCATGCGCCACGGCGACCCCTTTGATCCGTTGCTGCGGCAGGTGCTGCCGGTGCTGGACGAGGAACGCATCGTGCCCGGCTTCGCGCTGGATGCGGTGGGCGACGAAGCCGCCCGGCGCGGCGCGGGCGTGATCCACAAATACAACGGCCGCGCCCTGCTGATCGCCACCGGCAGCTGCGCGGTTCACTGCCGCTATTGCTTCCGCCGCCACTACCCCTATGCCGATGACAGCGCAGCGGCGGCGGGTTGGCGCGATGCGGTGGCGCTGATCGCGAATGACCGCTCCATCCATGAGGTCATCCTGTCCGGCGGCGATCCGCTGTCGCTGGCCGACCACAAGCTGGCCGAATTGACCGACGCCCTGCGCGACATCCCGCACATCCGCCGCCTGCGCCTCCATACCCGCCTGCCGATCGTGCTGCCGGAGCGGGTCGATGCCGGCCTGTTGGACTGGCTGGACACCCTGCCCTGGCCGGTTGCCATCGTCGTCCATGCCAACCATGCCAACGAGTTCGATGGCAGCGTGGATGCCGCGATGGCCGCACTGCGCGAAACCGGCGCAACGCTGCTCAATCAGGCGGTGCTGCTGCGCGGGGTGAATGATTCGGTCGATGCGCTGGCCGACTTGTGTGAGCGTGGTCACGAATCCGGCGTGCTGCCCTATTACCTGCACCAGCTGGATCGCGTGGCCGGTGCCGCGCACTTCGAAGTATCGGATGATGCCGCGCTGGCCCTGCACGCCGCGCTGGCTGCACGCCTGCCCGGCTATCTCGTCCCGAAACTGGTGCGCGAAATTGCCGGCGAACCCGGCAAGAGCCCGCTGCTGCGGGCCGGATGATGTAGCCTTCCACTCAACCCAGGCACGGATTGCAACCCCAATGGCGATCGGCAAGGACACCGCACTTCGGCTCATGCTGGTTGACGATCAGGTCAACGAGGCAGAGGCCATCGTCAGCGCCCTGCGCAATGCCGGCATCGCGGTACGCCCGATGCGCCCGGAATCGCTGGATGAACTGGCGCAGTTGCTGGCCCAGCAGCACGTTGACCTGGTGCTGGCCGAACACGCCTCCACGCTGCTGCCGTTCGATCAGGTGGCGATGGTGGTGGGCGGCTGTGGCCGCGACGTGCCGCTGCTGGCGGTGCTGGACGGCATCAACGACGACATCCTGGAAAGCGTGCAGGCGCAGGGCGCGCAGGCCGTTGCGCTGCGCGCCCGGCCGCAGCAGTTCCTGCAGGCGGTACGCGCCGCATGGCATGACCTCGATGCACGCCGCTCGCAGCGCTATCTGGAAGCGCAGATGCGCGAAACCGAACGCCGCTGCGACGCGCTGATCGATTCCTCGCGCGAGCCCATCGCCTACATCCACGAGGGCATGCACATCCGCGCCAACGCGGCCTATCTGGAGATGTTCGGCTACGACAGCTTCGAGGACATCGAAGGCATGTCGCTGCTCGATCTGGTTGCGCCGAAAGATGTCGATGCGTTCAAGGCCCTGCTCAAGCGCCTGTCCAAGGGCGAGCCACCGCCGCCGCGCCACGAGCTGACCGCGCGCGACATCGAGGGCAACGATTTCCCGGCGGTGATGGAGTTCACCGCCGCGCAGTACGAAGGCGAAGCCTGCCAGCAGGTGATCTTCCGCCGGCAGGTGGTGGATATCGATCCGGAGCTGGCGCGCCAGGTCGAAGAACTGAAGCAACGCGACGCCGCCACCGGCCTGCTCAACCGCCCGACCTTCCTGGGCTTGCTGGATGCCGCCGTGGCCGATGCCGCCGCACAGGCTTCGGCGCACGGCCTGCTGCTGATCGAGCTGGATCACCATGCCCAGTTGCTGGCGGTGATCGGCCTGGATGCCGCCGACCAGTTGATGGCGGCGATGGGGCGGCGGCTGGAAAGCGTCGCCGGCCAGGGCAGCATTGCCCGCTTCGGCGAGCACCAGCTCGCGCTGCTGGTGCGCGGCAGCGACCACATGGCAACCAGCGAACTGGCCGAACGCATTCGCAACGCCTTCGCCGAACACGTACTGGAAGTCGGCGTGCATTCGCTCAACACCACGGTCAGCATCGGCGGCGTGCAGATCGGCGAAAAAATCGCCAGTACCAGCCAGGTGCTGGCCAAGGCCAGCCAGGGCGTGGTGGCCGCGCTCGGGGTGGGCGGCAACCGGGCTGAGCTGTTCGATCCGGGCGCGGTGGATCGCGCGGAACTGGAACGCATCGAGGCCTGGGTGGCACGGATCAAGGCCGCGCTGGAAGGCGACGGCTTCCGCCTGATGTTCCAGCCCGTGCTCGCGCTGGCCGGCGACGGCAGCGAGATGTACGAGATGTTCCTGCACCTGTACGGCAGCGACGGGGAACCGGTCGAAGCCAGCACCTACATGCAGATCGCCGAGGAACACGGCCTGCTGGGCCAGATCGACCGCTGGGCCATTTCCCGCGCCATCGGCCTGATCGGCGAGCGCCTGAAAACCGGCAAGCGCACCCAGCTGCTGCTGTCGGTCTCGCAGGAAGCCGTGCAGGACAGCACCATGGCGATCTGGATCAACGAACACCTGGCCGCAACCGGCATCCCGGGCGAACTGCTGGCGCTGGCGATACCAGAGGCCAAGGTGTTCACCAATGTGCGCGCAGCACAGGATTTTGCAGGCGCGCTGGCCGGTGCCGGGGTGCGGATCGCGCTGGAGAAGTTCGGTGCCGGCCTCAACTCCATGCAGTTGCTGAGCCACTTCGACCCGGCCCTGCTGAAGATCGACCCGCAATTCGTGGAAGACCTGTCCAAGAACGCCGATTCGCAGAAGCAGGTACGCGAGATCGCAGCGCAGGCCGGCAATCGCGGCATCCGCACCATCGTCCCGAACGTGCAGGACGCCGCCAGCATGACCATGCTGTTCTCCGCCGGTGCGGATTACGTGCAGGGCGATTTCCTGGCCCCCGCCGGGCCGGAGATGAATTACGACTTCAGCTGAGCCGGATCGCGCGATGCCGCCGCCGTGCTACCGCGGGCGCTTTGCGCCCTCGCCCACCGGCCCGCTGCACGCAGGTTCGATGCTGGCCGCACTCGGCAGTTGGCTGCTGGCGCGGCAAGCCGGCGGGCAGTGGTTGCTGCGCATCGAGGACATCGACCCGCCACGCGAAGTTCCCGGCGCAGCACAGGCACAACTGCGCACGCTGGCAGCATTCGGCCTGCGCCACGATGGCGGCATCGAATACCAGAGCAGGCGTGGGCCGTTGTACCAGCGCGCGCTGGATCGCCTGCTGACAGATGGCCTTGCCTTCGAGTGCCATTGCAGCCGCAGCGATCTTGCCGCCGTCGGTGGCATCCATCGCCAATGCGTGGCCGGTGCGCAGCGCCCCGACCCTGCCATTCGCCTGCGCGTGCCGGACGGCTGCGAGATCGCCTTCGATGACCTGATCCACGGTCACGTCAAACAGCGCGTGGATGTGGAGGTCGGCGACTTCGTGCTGCGTCGTGCCGATGGCCCCTGGGCCTACCAGTTGGCGGTGGTGGTCGATGACGCCGCACAGGGCATCACCGACGTGGTACGCGGTGCCGACCTGCTGGATTCCACGCCCCGGCAGATCCTGCTGCAGCGCGCGCTGGGCCTGCCCACGCCACGCCATGCGCATCTGCCATTGCTGCTGGGCGATGACGGCAGGAAGCTGTCGAAGTCCGATGCCGCGCGTCCGGTCGATGATGCTTCGCCCCTGCCTGCGCTGCGCATGCTGTGGCAGGCGCTGGGCCAGCCGCCGCTGGCAGCCGATGCCGGCTCGGTTGCGGCCTTCCTTGATGCCGCAACCGCCGCGTTCCGGCTGGAATGCGTGCCCGGCACGCCGCCGCCGGTTTCCGCCGCAGCGCACAACGGCTCTGCACGCCTGCGTGACTAGAATCGAATCTCCAACCCACGTCCTTCGACCTGCAGGAGATTCACATGACTTCCAGAGTTGCCCTCGTGACCGGTGGCACCGGCGGCATCGGCACCGCCATCGTCAAGCGCCTGGCCGACATGGGCCACAAGGTCGCCACCAATTACCGCAATGAAGAGAAGGCGCGCGCCTGGCAGGACAAGATGAAGGCAGAGGGTTACGACGTGTTCATCGCCAAAGGCGACGTGACCTCGCCGGCCGAAGCCGAGGCGATGGTGCGCGAAGTCGAAGCCACGCTTGGCCCCATCGATATCCTGGTCAACAACGCCGGCATCACCCGCGACGGCACCTTCCACAAGATGAAGGCCGACC
>NZ_JASGED010000021.1:0-8325 GCF_047606765.1 Thermomonas sp.
CCGAGACGAAGAACAGCACCGCGAATGCATCGCGCAGCGGCAGCGAATCGTTTGCGGTGCTGTTCTTCGTCTCGGTGGGCATGCTGTTCAACCCGTCGATCCTGCTGGTGCATCCGTGGCTGGTGCTGGCCACGTTCTCGATCATCATCATCGGCAATGCCTCGGTGGCGCTGCTGATCGTGAGCCTGCTGCGGCTACCCAGGCGCACCGCGCTGACCATCGCGGTGAGCCTGTCGCAGATCGGCGAGTTCTCCTTCATCCTGGCCTCGCTGGGCGCGGACATGGGCATCCTGACCGACAACGCGCGCGACCTGATCCTGGCCGGCGCGCTGCTGTCGATCATCGCCAACCCGATCCTGTTCACCCTGCTCGACCGCTGGGAAGCCGCGCAGAACCGCGATGCAAGGCAGGCCGCAGCGCAGCGGCAAGGCACGCAGGACCTGCTGCACCCGATCCCGGACGACATCGCCGGGCACAGCATCCTGGTGGGCTATGGCCGCGTCGGTAGCCACCTTGCCGCCTTGCTGCAGGCGCGCAAGGTGCCGGTGGTGGTGATCGAGGACGATGCCGACCGCGTCGCAGCGGCACGCGCCGCCGGCTTCCCCACCCTGCGCGGCAACGCCGCCTCGGAACGGGTGCTGCGCGAGGCCGCGCCGGAACGCGCCAACTTGGCGATCTTCGCCATCCCGCAGGCGCTGGAAGCCGGCGAAACCATCGCCCGCCTCAAGGCGCTGAATCCGGCGATCAGCGTGCTCGCCCGCGCGCACAGCGAAACCGAAGTGAAGCACCTGCTGAGCCACGGTGCCGACGCCGCCGTGCTGGCCGAACGCGAGCTGGCCTATTCGCTGGCCGAGATGGTGATGGCAACGCCGCCGTACCGGCCCCTGCGGGTCGATCCGGCGGCAGTGCCGGCCACACCCTGACGGCATATGGGGTTGATCCCGCGTGCTGACGCGGCCGCAACAACGCAAGGCCCACGTTCAAGGCACAACCGGACGCCACATCACCACCCGTTCACCCGGCGCAGCTTCCGTGTGGCATCCTAGCGATCAGACTCCACATTACTCTCCACAGCCATGAAAACCATCCAGATGACCATCGACGAGCCCCTGCTCAAGTCCGTGGACAAGGCCATCCGCGCGAAGAAAACCTCGCGCTCGGCCTTCATCCGCGAGGCGGTGGTGCTGGCCCTGCGCCGTCAGGCCATCGAGGAGCTGGAAGCCCGGCACGCGGAGGGGTATCGCCGCCAGCCCGTCAAGCCGGGCGAGTTCGATGTGTGGGCCAACGAGCAGGCATGGGAACCGGCATGAGGCGCGGCGATGTGTGCTGGTACGTTTTCCAGCCACCGGACAAGCGCAGGCCCGTGCTGGTGCTCACGCGGGATTCGGCCATCCGCGTACTGAACAGCGTGACCATCGCGCCGATCACCACCACGGTGCGCGGCATTGCCAGCGAGGTGTTGCTGACGCAAGCAGATGGCCTGCCCGAAACCTGCGCGGCCAATTTCGACAATCTGCAAACCGTGGCCAGGAGCAGGATGGGCGAACGCATTGCCCACCTGTCCTCGCAACGGATGCGCGAAGCGGCACAGGCGCTGGCCTTCGCCCTGGCGCTGGACGAATGACCCGACCGGCATTGGCGTTGGCGGGGTAAACCCCACCCTATTTCACGAACACCAGCTTGCCGCCTTCGGCATCCACCTTCACGGTGTCGCCGCTGCCGAAGTGACCGGACAGGATTTCCTGCGCCAGCGGGTTTTCGATCTGCTGCTGGATGGCGCGCTTGAGCGGGCGCGCGCCATAGACCGGGTCGAAGCCGACATTGCCCAGCAGGTCGAACGCCTTGTCGGTCAGTTCGATGCGGATGCCGCGCTCGGCCAGCCGCTTTTCCAGCCCGCGCAACTGGATGCGCGCGATCGACTTGATCTGCACCTTGTCCAGCGGATGGAACACCACGATATCGTCCAGCCGGTTGATGAACTCCGGGCGGAAGTGCGCCTGCACCACGCCCATCACCGCGGCCTTCATTTGCGTGTAGCTTTCGGGCGTGTCGCCGCTCAATTCCTGGATCATCTGCGAGCCAAGGTTGCTGGTCATCACGATGACGGTGTTGCGGAAATCCACCGTGCGGCCCTGCCCATCGGTCAGGCGACCGTCGTCCAGCACCTGCAGCAGGATGTTGAACACATCCGGATGCGCTTTTTCCACCTCGTCCAGCAGGATCACGCTGTACGGGCGACGGCGCACGGCTTCGGTCAGGTAGCCGCCTTCCTCGTACCCGACATAGCCGGGAGGCGCGCCGATCAGCCGGCTCACCGCGTGCTTCTCCATGAACTCGCTCATGTCGATGCGCACCATCGCGTCCGCGCTGTCGAACAGGAACTCCGCCAGCGCCTTGCACAGTTCGGTCTTGCCGACGCCGGTGGGGCCAAGGAACAGGAACGAGCCGCTGGGACGGTTGGGATCGGACAGCCCGGCGCGCGAGCGACGCACCGCATCGGAGACGACCTTGATGGCTTCTTCCTGCCCGACCACGCGGGTGTGCAGCTGCGCCTCCATCTTCAGCAGCTTCTCGCGCTCGCCTTCCAGCATCTTGCTGACCGGGATGCCGGTCCAGCGCGCCACCACCTGTGCGATCTCCTCCGCCGTCACCTTGTCCTGCAGCAGGGTGAAGCCCTTGTTCTCCGCTTCCTGCGCGGCGGCAAGCTGCTTCTCCAGTTCCGGGATGCGGCCGTACTGGATTTCGCTCATCGCGGCGAAGTCCTGCTTGCGCTGGGCAGCTTCCAGTTCCAGACGCGCGGCCTCGATCTGTTCCTTGATCTTCGTCGCCCCTTGCAGGGTGGCCTTCTCGGCCTTCCACACTTCCTCAAGATCGCTGTACTCGCGTTCCAGCACGCCGATTTCGGATTCCAGGTCGGCAAGGCGCTGTTTCGATTCGGCGTCCTTCTCCTTCTTCAATGCCTCGCGCTGGATCTTCAATTGAATGAGGCGGCGCTCCTTGCGATCCATTTCCTCCGGCTTGGAGTCGATCTCCATGCGGATGCGCGAAGCGGCCTCGTCCATCAGGTCGATGGCCTTGTCCGGCAGCTGCCTGTCCGCGATGTAGCGATTGCTCAAGGTGGCTGCAGCGACGATGGCCGGGTCGGTGATTTCCACGCCGTGATGTACGGCATAGCGCTCCTTCAGGCCGCGCAGGATCGCGATGGTGTCCTCCACCGAGGGCTCGCCCACGAACACCTTCTGGAAGCGGCGTTCCAGCGCGGCGTCCTTCTCGATGTACTTGCGGTATTCGTCCAGCGTGGTCGCGCCGATGCAGTGCAGTTCACCCCTCGCAAGGGCGGGCTTGAGCATGTTGCCGGCGTCCATCGCGCCCTCGGCCTTGCCCGCGCCGACCATCGTGTGCAGCTCGTCGATGAACAGGATGATCTGGCCTTCATTCTTGGCAAGATCATTGAGCACGGCCTTCAGGCGTTCCTCGAACTCGCCGCGGAACTTGGCGCCGGCGATCAGCGCGCCCATGTCCAGGCTGAGCAGGCGCTTGCCGCGCAGCCCTTCCGGCACTTCGCCGTTGACGATGCGCTGTGCGAGGCCTTCGACGATGGCGGTCTTGCCCACGCCCGGCTCGCCGATCAGCACCGGGTTGTTCTTGGTGCGCCGCTGCAGCACCTGCACGGTGCGGCGGATTTCCTCGTCGCGGCCCACCACCGGGTCCAGCTTACCGCTCTCTGCACGCGCAGTGAGATCGATGGTGTATTTCGCAAGCGCCTGCCGCGCGTCTTCCGCGTTTTCGTCCTGCACCTTCTCGCCTCCGCGCAGCTTGTCGATGGCCGCTTCGAGCTTCTGCCTGTTCGCGCCTGCGGCCTTCATCGCCTTGCCGGCATCACCGCCATCATCATTCGCCGCAAGCAGGAACAACTCGCTGGCGATGTAGGCATCGCCGCGCTGCTGCGCCAGCTTGTCGGTGACGTTGAGCAGGCGGATCAGGTCGTTACCCGCCTGCACGTTGCCGGCCTGCCCCGATACTTTCGCCAGCTTGTCGAGGCTTTCCGCCAGCCGCTCGCGCAGCACCGGCACGTTGACGCCAGCCTGCGCCAGCAATGGGCGCGCGCCGCCGCCCTGCTGGTCCAGCAGCGCCAGCAGCAGGTGGACGGGTTCGATGAAATTATGGTCGCGACCCACGGCCAGCGACTGCGCATCCGCAAGGGCCTGCTGGAAGCGCGAAGTGAGTTTGTCCATGCGCATTGGGAAGTTACCTGTCTGGAGGGGCCACCACGGGGCCCAATGTCCTTCACATGCGGCCCGCGCGTCGTGATTCAAGTCAATTGGCGTCCACCAATTTCACGGCCAGTGAACATGACCGGGAACCATCATGCGCCGCGCCTCCCGAGGGGGCTCGGCGTTCCCATTCCTTGCATGCTTGAGGAGTCCGTCATGTTGCAATCCCTGATCCGCGAAGCGGCCAGCCGCTTCAACCTGGGCGACAACGCCAGCCGCTTCGTGCGCCTGCTGGTGGATGCCGTTTTCGACAACGACAATGGTGGTTTTGCCGGCCTGCGCAAGCGCTTCGAGGACGCGGGTCTGGGTGACCTGTTTGCCTCGTGGATCGGCAAGCAACCCGGCGACAACGTGCTGCAGCCAGACCAGTTCAGCGCCGGCTTCGGCGAAACCGCCAGCCACCAGATCGCCCAGCGGCTGGGCATCGCACCGGCGCTGGTGAACGTGGCCGGTGCCACCCTGCTGCCGAAGATCATTGGGCTGGTAACCCGTGGCGGCGTGATCCCCATCGCGCGCCCGGCGGACTACGAAAGCTGGTTCACCGCTGCCCCGGCCGCAGCCGCAGCGCGCGACGAAAGCGGCGGTGGCTGGTGGAAGTGGCTGCTGGCCCTGATCGTGCTGGGCGGGCTGCTGCTGTTCCTGCTGCGTGGCTGCAAGCACGATGAAGCCGCCACCCCGCCCGCAGAACCGGCTACCTCCACCACCGAACCGGCCGCGCCAGTCGAGCAGGGCAACGCCAGCTTCGATTTCGCCAACGTCGATGGCAAGGTGACCGTCGCGGGCAAGCTGCCCAGCGAAGCCGACAAGACCCGGCTGTGGGACGCACTGACCGCCACCTACGGCGCGCCCAACCTGTCCGGTGACATCACCGTGGATCCGAACACGCTGCCCGCCGGCTGGCTGGACAAGCTGATCGCCGCCCTGCCTGACCTAAAGGACGCCGGGCTGAAGTTCGGCTTCGACGGCGACAAGCTGAAGATCGACACCGCCGGTCTGTCCGACGAGCAGCGTTTCGCCCTCAGCGAGAAGCTGCGCGGGCTGTTCGGCGGCTTCGAGATCAGCGGCCTGTGGGATCGCGCCGCCGCCGCGCTGGCCGGGTTGAAGTCCGGCTTCAGCGGGGATGACCTGGTGAAGGCGCTGAACCTGATGAACGTCTATTTCGACACGGGTTCCAACACCATCACCCGCGACAGTCTGGAAACCCTGACCAACGCCGCCAACGCGATCACGCAGGCACCGTCCGGCACCCGGATCGAGGTTGGCGGTCACACCGACAACACCGGCGACGCCGCTGCCAACCTGGCCCTGAGCCAGCAGCGCGCCGACGCAGTGGTGGCCAAGCTGGCCGAACTGGGCGTGGGTGAAGGCATCCTCACTGCCAAGGGCTACGGGCAGGACAAGCCCATCGCCGACAATGCCACCGAGGAAGGCAAGGCGAAGAACCGCCGCATCGAGTTCAGCGTGCAGCAGTAAGCAGGCGCAAGAGGAAAAGGAACGGGGCCGGCATTGCCGGCCCTGTTTCGTTGTGGCGATATCGCGCGCGGCATTCCGGCTGGGTTATGGTCGCGGCGAGCCATCCGGAATCCGCCCATGCCCCGCCTTGCCGCCCTCGCCTGCGTCCTGCTGTTCGCCCTGCCCGTCGCCGCTGCGCAGCCGGCATTGGCACCGGTCGAGCAACGCATCACAAGCGCGGTGGATGCCGGCAACGGCGATGCCGTCGCCCTGCTGCGCCGGATGGTGGAGCAAAGCAGCGGCACCCATCACCACGCCGGCGTGGAAGCAGTGGCGGCGCTGCTGAAGCCGGAGTTCGAGGCACTCGGCTTCACGGTGGAATGGAAGCCGATGGCGCATACCGGCCGCGCCGGCCACCTGATCGCCAGCCATCGCGGCAATGGCAAGGGCCAGCGGATGCTGCTGATCGGCCATCTGGACACGGTGTTCGAGCCGGACAACGCCTTCACCGGCTTCCGTATCGAAGGGAATCACGCCATCGGCCCCGGCGTGGGCGACGACAAGGGCGGCGTGGCCGTGATCCTGCTTGCCCTGCGTGCGCTGCACGCCGCTGGTGCGTTGCGCGACGCCGACATCACCGTGGTGTTGACCGGCGACGAGGAAGACGTGGGCCAGCCGGTGGCGCAGGCGCGCGCCGATCTGATTGCCGCCGGCAAGCGCGCCGACGTGGCGCTGGATTTCGAGAACCTCTCGCATGCCGATGGCCGCGACATGGGCGCGATTGCGCGGCGCTCGTCCAACACCTGGACGCTCACCGTGCGCGGCGAAACCGGCCACAGCGCCGGCATCTTCTCCGAAGCGATGGGCGATGGCGCGGCGTTCGAGCTGGCGCGCATCCTGGCCGCGTTCCATGCGGAACTGCCGGAACCCAACCTCACCTTCAACGTCGGCCTGCTCGGCGGCGGCGAACAGGCCGCGTTCGCTGCCGACAAGACCCGGCTCGATGCCAGCGGCAAGGACAACATCGTCCCCGGCATCGCGCTGGCGCGCGGCGACTTCCGCACCCTGAGCGTGGAGCAGACCCGGCGCGTCGGCGAAAAGATGCGCGCCATCGTGGCCCGCCACCTGCCGCGCACCGACGCAACGCTGGAAATCGAGGAGAACTACCCGCCGATGGCACCGACCGCCGGCAATCGCGCATTGCTGGCGAAACTCAACGAGGTGAACCGCGACCTCGGGCTGGAGGCGATGGGCGAACTCGACCCGCTGTCGCGCGGGGCCGGCGACATTTCCTTCGTCGCCGCCGATGTCGATGGACTGGTTGGCATGGGCGCGTCCGGTGGCAACAGCCACGCCGAAGGCGAATACATCGAACTGGACTCGCTGCCGAAGCAGGCCAAGCGCGCGGCGCTGCTGATGCACCGGCTGGCACTCACGCCGCGATGAAACCCGCGCGATGACCGACCGCTGGCATCTTTACCTGCTGCGCTGCCACGACGGCAGCCTGTACGCCGGCATCGCCACCGATGTGCAGCGCCGCTTCCGCCAGCACGCCAGCGGCAAGGGCGCGAAATACACCCGCGCGCATCCACCCGAATGCGTGCTTGCAAGCCGCAGCTATCCGGATCGCGGCAGCGCGTCACGCGCCGAGCATGCGCTCAAGCGCCAGCCGAAGGCACGCAAGCTGGCGTGGTTGCTGGATGAAGCAGGCGCGGCTCAGGCCGGCTCCAGCCCGCCTGCGTAACGCGCCGTGCCACGCACCGGCGTGGACGTGCTCATGGCGCGATCCAGGCCAACGTGGCGATGCGCCCGCTGCGTTCGTCGCGGCGATGCGAGAAGAAACGCGCCGGATCGGAGATCGTACACAGGCCACCGCCATGCACGTCGAACACGCCGGCATCCAGCAGCCGCTGCCGCGCCAGCGTGTACATGTCCACCTTCCAGTGGCCGGGCCGCGTGGGCAGGAAGGCCATGCGCGCGCGTGCATCACGCGCGACGAAGGCGTCGAACACCTCTTCGCCGATTTCGTAGGCCTGCGGGCCCGCGGCGGGGCCAAGCCATGCCATCACCTGATCCGGCGGCGTGCGCATCGCGGCCACCGTCGCTTCCAGCATGCCGTCGGCAAGGCCACGCCAGCCGGCATGCGCGGCGGCGATTTCAGAACCGTCCTTCGCGGCGAACACCACCGGCAGGCAGTCAGCGGTGAGGATGGCGAGGACGACGCCGGGCGTGGACGTGGCCGAGGCGTCGGCTTCGAGGTCTGCCCCCTCCCCTGCGCAGGCAGGGGAGGGCTGGGGTAGGGTGCTCTTATCATCCATGCGGGCAAGAGCAACCCCCTCCCAACCTCCCCCTGCCTTCGCAGGGGGAGGAGCGGTTCCGGCTTCCCCACGCAGTTCCGCAAGGGGAGGAGAGGAAAAGCGCACCACTGCAATGCCATGCACCTGCTTCAACCAGCAGGGCGCGGACGGCAACGCAAGCGCGGCCTGCAACTGGCGGCGGTTCGCGGCCGCCGTTCGATGCGTTCAACCTGGGCGCGCGCAATGGTGACGATGCCGAAGCGGTGGCCGAGAACCGCCGCCAGTTGCAGGCCGCGCTTGCG
>NZ_JASGED010000022.1:0-60562 GCF_047606765.1 Thermomonas sp.
CCCGCGCCGTGCTGGATGCCGCAAGCGAACGCGGCATCGCCATCCGCGCAGCGAGTGACAGCCATGCGATCGCCGGGCGCGGCATGCAGGGGCAGGTGGAGGGACGCCGCATCGTGCTGGGCAATGCCGGCTGGATGCAGGCGCTTGGCATCGACATCAGCGCCGGTGCGCAAGCTGCCGAACGCGCCGCGCAGGCCGGGCGCACGCCGACCTGGCTTGCATCGCAGGACGGGCAGGGCTGGCGCTTGCTTGCCTTGCTGGGTTTCGAGGACGCACCGCGCCCGCAGTCCGCAGCCGCCATTGCCGCACTGCGCCGGATGGGCCTGCGCCTGCTGATGCTGTCCGGCGACAACCGCACCGCCGCGCTGGGCATGGCCGCGCAGGTTGGCCTTGCACCAGACGAAGTGCGCGCCGAAGTGCTGCCGGACGGCAAGGTCGCGGTACTGCGCGAGCTGGCTGCCGATGGCCCGGTGGGCATGGTGGGCGATGGCATCAACGACGCCCCCGCATTGGCTGCCGCTGATGTCGGCTTCGCCATGGGCAGCGGTACCGACGTGGCGATGCACGCGGCATCGGTCACCCTGATGCGGCCCGACCCGATGCTGGTGGCCGACGCCATCGACATCTCCCGACGCACCAATCGCAAGATTCGCCAGAACCTGTTCTGGGCCTTCATCTACAACCTTGTCGGCATTCCGCTGGCCGCATTCGGCAAGCTCGACCCGATGCTGGCCGGCGCGGCGATGGCGCTATCCAGCGTCAGCGTGGTGGGCAACGCCTTGTTGCTGCGGCGCTGGACGCCGCGCGCCCGCAACTGACGCAAGAATGGGTTCCAACACCTGTCGCATGCCGAAGACCGGAAGATCGGGCGGTTTTCCGACCCCGCGCGCCGCAGTTCCCTGACTGTGCCAGTCAACCTGCATCGCCAGACTACAGCTGTCGAAACAGGAAACGGAAGCGAGACATGCACTGGCAACCCTGCGCTGCAGCCATCCTGATGCTTGCCGCACCCACCGGGACAAGCGCTGCGGAGCTGTACCGCTGCACTTCGTCCGCCGGGCCGGTGAGTTACCAGGCGCAGCCTTGCCGGCCCGGCCAGCGGCTGGATCGGGTCATCGACTACCAGCCGGTGCCCGACTCGCCGCCCATGCGTATCGATCCCGCACCGAAACCGAAGCCTGCACGCGCCACCAGCGTTCGCAGCCATGCCCGGCGCAGCAAGCCCGCGATGACCGACAACGAACGCTGCCGCGCCGCACGCGAACACCGTGACCGCCAGTTGCAGAAGCTCGGCCTGCGGCGCACTTACGACCAGTTGGGCAAGCTGGAGGAGCCGGTCAGGGCCATATGCCGATGGTGAAGCCGCCGCAGCTGCCTGAAGTGCTGTAATAATCGGTGGCATCGCCCTCAAGGGGAGCGTGATACCCATGGTCCTCGAACCGGTCGCGGTGACGCATCGCGACAACCCGCAGGAGTGCCCGTGGCCGCAATGATCCGTGCATTGCTGCGGTTCATGGGGCTTGCTGCCTTCGGCATCACCTTGCTGCTGGTTGCGGCATGGGGCGTGTTTGCCCTGTGGTACCACACGCCGGTGCAGCCGCGCTGGGTACTGCCCGCACTCTGGTGCGCAATCGCCATCGCCGCATTGGCTGCACCATGGCTGGGCCGCTGGCACAGGCCAACGCAGATCGTGTTCGTTGCTGCACTGGTGGCGCTGCTGGGATGGTGGGGAACGCTGAAGCCAGCGCACCAACGTGCATGGTCTGATGACGTGGCCCGGCTGCTTGAATCGGACATCGCACGCAACCGCGTGGTGTTGCACAACGTGCGCAATTTCGACTGGCGCAGCCAGACCGACTACACCGTGCGCTGGGAAACCCGCGAATACGACCTCAGCCAGCTCGCCTCCGCCGACCTGATCCTGTCGTACTGGATGGGGCCGCACATCGCACACACGCTGGTGTCGTTCGGCTTCGACGACGGACGCCAGGTGGTGTTCTCGCTGGAAATCCGCAAGGAGCAGGGCGAAGCCTTCTCCGCCATCGCCGGCTTCTTCCGCAATTACGAATCCGTGCTGATTGCGTCCGACGAATACGACATCGTGCGTACCCGCACCAATGCACGCGGCGAAGACGTCTATCTGTACCGGCTCAACCTGAGCCGGGACGCCGTGCGCAAGCTGTTCCTCGGCTACCTCGGCGAAGCCGAGGCGATCCGCAACAGGCCGCGTTTCTACAACACCCTGACCAGCAACTGCACCACCGTTGTGCATGACATTGCGCGCGGCATCGCGCCATCGCTGCCGCTGGATTACCGGCTGCTGCTGTCCGGGCATCTGGCCGAATATGCACTGGACCAGGGTGGGCTGGTGCCCGGCTACAACTATTACGCGCTGCAGGCGGCAGGCTACGTCAGTGATCGCGCGAAAGCCTACGCCGGCCCACCGGAAGGCTTCCCGCGTGCGATCCGCGTCGGCATTCCCGGCATCGACGACGCCCGGCAGAACGTCCAGCCATGATGATCCGACTGCATCACCTGCATCGCCTGCTGCTCGCCGGCGTATTGCTGCCGTTGCTCGGCGGCTGCGCCATCGTGCGCGAGTTCAGGCCGGTGGTGACGATGGATTCGATGACGCCGGGCGAGTACATCGCCCAGCAGCGCGGCGACATCCTGACCACCGGCAAGCTCAGCGTGCAGACCGCGCAGGCCATTCGCGTATCCGGGCTGGATGCGGATGGTTGCCCGGCCGCAACCACAAGCTGCATCGAAGCCATGCGCACCGCCCCGGGCCTGACCAACGAACGCCGGCTTTCGGCGCTTTCGGAACTCTGGCTGCGGCATGCGCTGACACTGGAAGCGCAAGGCGATACCGGTGACGCACAGCTTGGCGCGATGATGGAAGCCGCTCGCCACGCCTATGCCTATCTGTTCTTTGCCGAGCGCAGGCCGGGCGAGCGCGCGTTCGAAGACCGCCAGGTGCAGGTGCGCGACTGGTACAACTACGCCGTGCAGGAAGCCAGCACGCTGCTGTTCGAGCAGAGCCGAAGCGCCCCCGGAGCGCCGGGGCAGGGCAGTCAGCCAGACACCATCCATGTGGCCGGCTGGACTTTCCACATCGACCTGGCCGGCATCCGCATGCCCGAAGGCGTGAGCATGCCGAAGGAACTGCTGCCTGCGGCCTCGCTCTCGTTCACCGGTTTCCTCAGTACATGGCGTCGCGAAGGCTTCGGGGCCGAACTGGTGGCGGTGATGGAGGATGACCCGATCACCTCAACGCCTACGCTCGCACCCACGCCGGCAGAAGACGAAGGAGGCAGCGAGGAGGAAGTGGATGCCGCCACCGCGCGTGAATTGCGGCGGCGCGCACCGGTCTGGAGCGAAATGCCTTCGCCCGGCCTGACCGTGCTGTTCCGTTTCGGCAATGGCAAGGCCGACGCCGAAGCGCTCGCTGCCGTGCTCGAAACCCGCGAGGTGCGCGTCGAAGCACACGATCCCTATGCCATCGATGCTGCCGTCTTCCACGGCCAGCGCGTGCCACTTGCCGCCAACTTCACCGCCGGCTACGGCCTGTGGCTGGCGCGCTCCGGCTTCAACAAGCAATCGCTGCACACGCTGTTCGGCAGCGGGCAGGGCATCGAACGCCCGCATCTGTACATGATGCAGCCCTACGACTCCAATCGCCGGATCATCCTGATGCTGCACGGCCTCGCCAGCAGCCCGGAAGCCTGGGTCAACCTTGCCAACGAGATCCAGGGGGATGAAGAACTGCGGCGCAACTACCAGATCTGGCAGGTCTATTACCCAACCAACATGCCGATCGTGCTCAACCATGCCGCGATCCGCCGGCTGGTCACGCGCACGCTGAAACACTTCGACCCGGATGCCAGCGCGCCGGCATCGCGCGATCTGGTGCTGATCGGCCACAGCATGGGCGGCGTGATCGCCCGCCTGATGGTGTCCACCGCAAGCGATGAACTCCAGGCATGGGCCGAGCAGGAACAACGCCGCCAGGAGCAGGCGCGCAAGGAAAGCAGCAAAGCGGTGGCAGCCGAAATCGATCCGCAACGGCAGGAACAAGTGCGCCGCCGGCTGGAACGGCTGCTGCGGTTCCAGCCGTTCCCGGGCATCGAACGCGCCATCTTCATCGCCACGCCACATCGTGGTACTGCGGTCGCCGGGCAACGGCTCGGTCGCGGCATCGCCCGGCTGGTGCGGCTACCGCTGACCCTGCTGGAAGGCTTCGGCGAAATGCTGCCGGGCGGGGACGGCCTTGCAAAATCCCTCGAAGACAGCGGCATGCGCCTGCCCAACGGCATTGAAAACCTCGACGAGCATGATCCGTTCGTGCGCGCCGCAGCCGACCTGCCGATTTCGCCAAACGTGCGCTATCACTCGATCATCGCGCAGGCCGATCCATCAGTACCGCTGGAACAATCCGACGACGGCCTTGTCCCATATCGCAGCGCGCATCTGTCCGGCGCGCTGTCGGAGAAGGTCATCACCTCCGGCCACAGCGTGCAGCAGACCGCGCTGTCGATCCTCGAAATCCGCCGAATCCTGCATTTGGAGCTGATGGAGCAGCAATCACGACCTTGATCTATTTACATAATGTGCATTATGCGAAAACTGCGGGCGATGTTGAACGGCTGGCGAATGCTCTGGTGGTGGCTGTCTTGGAAGTTTGGGCGCAGGCCCGCATCTGATGACCCATCGAACCTAGAGGCGTTTGCAGCGTGAACCCCTTGACTGCCCTTTCAACCGGCGTGAAGTGCTGGCCCCAGTGGAAAGACTGGGGCTTCTGCTATCAGACCGGAAACCTCATCGACCCGAACGGACAGGCCTACAGCCCCGGCTTGATTCAGGGCGGCGCATGGCTGCGCCAAATGCAGGAACTGCGAGACCGGCTCATCTTTGCCGACAACGGCACAACCGTACCGGCACTCACAACCGACGACATGGGCCGCACCAGCAAGAACCCGATTCGCGATGAACGAGAACGCCAGAACGAGGCACACAAGGCCGCGCTGGAACTCTAAAAGCGGGTTTGCAGGGAGGTGAATTGGTTCAGGCGTTCACTTGATCGGTATTCGACATGACCCCAGCGCGTGATTCCGTCGCAAGGGCATGAAGCGTGAAGCGCCACCATGAGCTACGCTCATAAAAAGCAAGACACCCGACGAACGGTTGATTTTAGGAGATGATCGGTAAGTTTAAGGCATTGACATTAGGCAATAATTGCCTATAATTACTCCCGTGCCAGCCATCCCGGCGAGGCGAAAAAAGGAGTAGCAGATGAACAAGTTCGTGGAGTTTCTGGGCGGTGCGTGGATCAACGGCACGTCTGTTGCCGTTTACAATGACGGTGACGGCGTGAAGCTCTGCGCTGAAACGACGGGTGGGAAGAAGATCAGCAATACCGCACGCTTGACTGCTGATGAGTATGCCGCGCTCAAATCCGAATGTTTCGACGATGTGATCAACAATAACGACGCGCTGGCCGCATCGCGTGCTCTTGATTACATGTTTAAGCATCACCCGCTGCCCGCATGAGCGCCCATTCACTGCCGAACAGGCAGCCAGACGCATCAGGACACGACCCGCGCCAAGAATACCTCCGGTCGCTGCTCGTTGATGCTGGACTATCTCAACGCGAGGCTGCGCGGCGCATTGGCGTGAGCGAGCGGATGATGCGTTACTACCTCGCCGACGAATCTGCCGACCACCGGCCCGCACCGTATGTTGTGCAATTCGCGCTCGAAGAGCTTGCGCGGAGACACGACGTGCCGGACGCCGATAACAACGTGCAGGACTAAAAAGAAGATGCGAAACCTACAATGGCGCGGCCTTGCACTTGCGCTCGCCGCTTGCGTTGCATGGCTGTTGTGGCACTGGCCCAAGCCGGAAGAAGCCATGACAACATTTGAACTGGAACCACCGTGCAGCGTGGTAGTGCATGAACTCGAAGATGGCAGCCTCGAATGCTGGAATGATGACGGGACACGCATGTATGTCCCAGCAAGCCAGCTTCAATACGCGCCCAAGCCATCCGCACCGTAGGCCGCGACACTGCCGAACGATGAAGCCGGCACCGGAGGCGACGGCTGCGCATCTTGTGCCGCCACCT
The DNA here is from genome assembly GCF_047606765.1 of Thermomonas sp. GTDB lineage: Bacteria > Pseudomonadota > Gammaproteobacteria > Xanthomonadales > Xanthomonadaceae > Thermomonas. Next base: position 6,125 of record NZ_JASGED010000022.1, read on the forward strand.
GCCCCTCGGTTGCCTCCCCCTGCATCTGCTGCTCAAGCGGCCGCTTGTAGGGATTGTAGCGACCGCCATAACGGGCAATGTCGGCGCACTGGTCGAGGTCAAGCTCGTAGCGCGTCCCCTGCTCCGTCAGGCACGTGCAGCTTTCAGTGATCCATGTCTTGCCTCGCTGGTGACCGCTCGCCATGCAGAAAACTTGCGGATCGCTAGCGAATTCGCGGTTCACGAAGCCGGGTGCAGTGAAAGGCGCATCGGCAATGAGCGGTTGAACTTGTGCGGCGTATTGAGCAGCCGTGTCGATCCTTTCCCGCTTGTCGCCAGCCCGGTCAGCGGCTAGAACGCTAGGCGCGTTCTGCGCCGCTTGGACCGGCTGGCTTTCATCGCCGTAAACAGCGCGCCTGATCTGCAACACCACGCCGCCCAAGATCACCGCTGCGATAAGCGCGAGAAGTGCAGCACGCTTGTACTTGTGTGGCACGGTACGTTTGACAGTATGTACTTCGGCAGAGGTGTAGAGGTCGTAGCAGTCCTTCGGAAATGCCCAGCTATGGTGATCCTCGACAGCAAGAGCCTTGTCGCTGCGCACGTTGTCGATGACGCGGCTGCGACTGTAGATGATGGCCGACTCTTTACCGTTCTCGCGCACCAAATGTTCGTGATAACCAACGAGAGCACGAATATTCGGATGAATCAGCGCCGGGTGCTGCGTGAGCAGAACCAGACGAATACCCATATGGCGAATGGTTTCCATCGCCGCGATGTAGGACGGCACGCCGCGTTCAGCACGGAAAAAACGCTGGCATTCGTCAATGACCAGCAAAGAGCCTGCGGGGAGACCTTCCCACTTCGTTGGATCGGGAAAGTCGATCACTTCGGGCAGCTTAAGGCCATTGACGTTGCAGACGAAAACCTGCATGCCCCGTTCGATGGCTTGACGCATGAACCACACTGCGCGAAGCGTCTTGCCTGATCCCGGCACCGCCGTGATGAGTGTGATGCTGGCGGTTTGTGCAATGTCGACACTCATTAGTCGGCCTTGGAGAAAAACAGCTTCTTGGCGCTAATGAGCGTCATGGCTGAAAGCATGATGGACACGGCCTTCGTGACGCCGAACAACGCTAACCAACACTGCATTGATGCCGGCATCGTTGCCCACTTGGAAACAACAAGATTTGTCAGCGGTTCCATTGCAAGTTCATTAGTACCGATGACGATGCCTAAACGACCAAGAAACCCGGCAAACATCATGGCACCCTTCGCCATGAAGAAGCGGGAAATCCAAGGCCCAAGGGCCGCGAGAAGTGCAGCAAGTGCAGGCATTTTTTAACTCCCGAGCTTGACGGCCACCCAGATATAGGCGAGCGCGACGATTAGAAATCCGATCCAACTTGCAAGGCTCCAAAACTCGGCGGGCAACGTGATCGGCTCGCCCATAAGCTCAAGCGGCACGCCGAAGCTGCACTGCCCGCCACCGCTGCCTAACAAGCCCTCATTGAGCGTTGGAACCCCGCCGCCGCCGTCGAAGATACTGCCGACGCTCACACCGTCGAGACCATCCCCCTCGCCAGCAAGCTGATTCGCTTGATCATCCTGCAGCTTGTTGCGAGCCGTTATCGCGCAGCGTGTTTGCCACGCCTGCATCGCAATTTGCGATAAGAGAGGATCACCGCTGCTAACAGGTGGACTATCGCAAGTAGTGCCGCCGGTCGAGCCGTTTTCGTCGCCGCCTTCCTCGCCGCCCTCTTTGCCGCCGTCCTTGCCGCCAGCCTCGGTGTTGTTCTGTGTCTTGTAATTCTGGATGGTGGTGGTGATCGATGAATCGCCCTTCGTTGTCGTCGTAGTGATCGGATCATCGATAGGCTCGTACGTGTCGCCGTCATCGGTAGCCGGTTTCTTCGGCAATGGCACGTCGGTACCCGGCCCCTTCACTTGCAACGTGTTTTCGTCGCCCTTCTCGCCTGTCTCGCCCGGACGCCAACAAAATTTTTTGCCAGTACTAGCGGTCGCGCATTGCTGCCCGTCCGGCTTGATGCACATGGTTTGACCAGCAACGGCCTTGCATTCCTCGCGCGGCGTGTTGTCGTCTTGCTTGCCGTCGGCAATATCAGGATCGGCAGGCTTTACAGCGCATGCGCCGGTATAACGAAGCATGCCACGGTAGAAGGTAGTGCCAAGAGAATTAGTAATGATTTCGGGATTATCGATAACGCTACTACAGCCAGAATCATGGCAATAACTTGACCAAGTACGAGTAATTGGCCCTTGAGATGAAATGTCGCCATTAAGCGCCAAGCATTCCTCATCGCTGCGCTTCGGTAACGAACACCTATTAAGCGACGAATTAAATTGAGTTCCTGCCGGGCATCCGTATTTGAAATATTGGCTTGATGTATTAACAGAAGCGCCGGCGCAGCTGTTAACCGAAGAACAAAAAGTGGATCGAACATAACCGGAACTGTTAACGTCGCCGCTCACAGCGCAACGTGACTGTAAATGTTGGTAGCTAGAAGATACAGGCCAATTATCAGTTTCATATTCGCACTGATCGATCGCATCTTGTACCGTGCAGCCGACTGCATAAGAACTGCAATCCGTTGCGCGAGCCTGCCCGACACCCAACCATGTCAAAGCAGCCAAAACAAGAAGCAACCAGAACCGCGCAGCGCGTGCGTGGCGCGTGATCCTAAAATAAGCGCGTTCGATGCTCATTCGTCCCATCCCGTCGAAACCACGACCGCCGCGCACATCCACCAAATCAATTCGATCAATGGAAACAGTTCCGCGAACATTTCCGTTCTCCCTGAAAAAGAAAGGGGCCGAAGCCCCTTCCATATCGCCCGAGGGCGATTAGCGCGGCTTGAGCAGGCCGGCACCCTTGATGGCCCAAAGCACAACCGCAAAGGCGATGACAAGGCCGACCACGGCGACCTTGTACGTCGAGAACTCGGATTCGATGCTGGAAACGTCAGGGCCGTTGCTCTGCGCCAGCGCCATACCCGAGGCCAGCAGGCCAGTACCGACCGAAACAGCGCGGCCCATGTAGTGCTTCGCAGTCTGCGAAGCCTTTTCGAACTTGGAACGATCCATCTTTAGAACTCCTATCGTTGAGGTTTAAAAGCACGTTTGACAAAGGCCACAACCACCAGCGCCCCGAGGAACGCCACCCCCACCGCATTGGCCTGTTCATGCGTTGGCAGGAAGTCGGAAAAGCTCGCCTGATCGACCCATGCCTGATACGCGCAGGAACCATCCTGCGCAGGCGTTTCATCGAGACAGGCGAGGACGCGAGGCATGGCGATTACTTCGCCTTGCCCTGCTCGACGCGCTGCCAATTCCGAGCGCGCATGCTGATTTCGACTTTGCCGAAACCGCCCGGGTACACGGCATCGTCCTTCGGCTCATAAATGCCCAGCGGCAAATCGTTGTCGCCGTCTTCCAGCTGCAGCGAGGAACGCCGACGCTCGCCGTTCGGGTAAGTGATCATCCCGGACTGCTCGATAATCTGGTAAGGCTTACCGCGCTTGCTAATGCCGGATTTCGTGATGGCATTCGGTGCGGTGATTTCGATTTGCAGCTTCATGGTGTCCTCCTAGGACGTTGCGGCCTTCTCGGCCTGTTGTTGCCCCTGTGGGGCGAAAAGGATTACCGTCAGCAATTGAACGGCCTGATCGGGCGATGGACACCACTTAGGCAACTTTCTTCGTGCCGTTCCGGCAACGAGCCTGCCGAGTGTCTCTTCATCGCCCTGAGCGGCATACAACATGGCATTGAGCATTGGCCCGTACTGCTTACGGAAGTGCATCACTGCACGCTTGCAATTTGCAATGACTTGCTCGGTTGCAACGCGGAGGCGTTCACCGATACCGGCAACGAAGTCGAGAACCGGATACGCGCCCACAAGGTAGGCTGCGCCGTCGATCAACATGTTGAGCGGTAGCTCACGGCGGTTAGAGGCGTGGAATTCGCCCTCATAGCGCACCCACTCGCTTTCCATGTCGCCCTGTTCCCTGCCCTTCTCATAAACGCGAAGCTGGTTTTCTGATGCGCGACTGCCGACATACAAGGTCTTGCCGGTTTTGTTGCCCATGTCATCGATAAACCGCGCCTTGGGCTTCTGGCCGCGCTTGTCAAAGTCACCGCCGTCATAGCGCTGCATGGCCCAACTCACCGGGTATTGGCCCTCAAAGTCGTCTGCCGCTATGTCGATGCGCGTGATGCGCGCATCGCAGCAGCCCAGCAGTGAAGCGAGCAGCGACCACCGCTCAGCATGGTCACTGCCACTGCTGGTTTCATACAGGCGGCAGCCGTCGCCGGTAAGCTCAATGCGCGCAGTAGGCGTGCCGTCTTTGCGATACGTGCTAATAGTCGGCTGACCATCGACAACGCACTCACGGCCTCCAAGCTCGATCAAGCCGACATGGTTGCCCTGCGCGTTTTCCAGCCGGACGCGCCAGCGATAGAAGGTGCCGGGGCGTTGCTCGCCCAGAGCGAACACGCCGGGAAAGAAGTGATCCGCGATGTGCTGCGCGACTTCCTGCACGCTTAGGCCCAGCGTGCCGTTCAAATCCTGCAATAGCTCCTGCGCATCGCCCACCACTTCGCGGGATTCAAGAACAGAGAGCAGATCAACAGAAACAGCCAGCCAGTCCACGACCGTGCCGATTCGTTCAGATTCACTGACTCCCCTGTTAGACAAGGGGAGTCCCTTGGCAGCGGTTTCGCTCATGAAATGCGCCCCGGCTGTACGAACTTCGGGCAGCGGCGCATTGCCGCCACCCATTCCTCACGCTCGGCACGCAGGAAAGCCATCTGCTCGCGTTGCACGTCGGAAGGCTCCACGACGCTCAACAGGTAGCGAAGCTCGGCATCGGTGCGCTGCCAGCCGTCGATAAGCTCGCCGTATTCGCGGCAAATCACGTCACCCATCGGACGTTTCGCCCATGACTTCTTCCGGCGTGCAATACGTGCAATCCCCACAACGACCGTCAGGCGCGAGCCATTCGCAGCCCTTGTCACAGCAATAGCAGGTGTAAAGGCGAACGATCACGCGAACAGCCCTCGCATAATGCGAAAGGCCAGCACCTGCGCCGGGTGCGTCGTATAGAGAACGAGCATCACCAGTCACGCCCCTTGGTGGCCTGCCACCAGATCAGCGCTGCAATGACGATGCCGACGCAGATGCCCATGAAGAAGGACGTTTGCGCCAGCGCCAGCGCATCGATTCCCGAATCAAGCGATTGCAGTTCCATCCCCTGCCCCTTTGAGAAGGCCACCGAGACGGACAGAGCGCGGCAAGGGGAGATGCCTAGGGGAATCCGGCCCCCTGCCCTGCGACCCGCCCCGGTGGCGTGATCGATGTTCTGCATCGCAGAACAGGGTCGCGTTGTACTGTAGGGCAGAACATCTTGTCAATAGGGACAGAACATGAACGTCAGCGAGCTACTAGACGCAGCCAAGAGAAAGCAGGGAATTGCTACAGATATGGCACTGGCCGACGCACTGGATGTAAGTCGATCCGCAGTGTCGTCATGGCGGAAAGGCGTTCAATTGCCCGATGCAGTGCGATGCGCTGCGCTTGCTGGGTTGACCGGCGAACCGCTGGCAAAAGTGCTGGGCATCGTCGGCGAGGCCCGAGCAATCAGCCGCGAAGAAAAATCAGTGTGGCGCAGGCTGGCAGCGACCGCCGCCGCCCTACTCTTGACAGCAGGTATATTTCACGCTCCGCAAGCAACGGCGCGGGTTTCAGAAGGTCAAAGCATCAATGCAAATCCTTACGCTTTGTGCATTATGCGAAATAGTCTGATGTGACTGTATCATGTCCTCGCCGCCTCCTACGCGGCTTGTAGCATTTCTGTCCGCCGCCAAGGAATCGCCCCGACGCCAGCCAACAAACACCCAGTTGTAGACCAACAATTGCCCGCTATTCGTACAGGCTCCGACAAATCGCCCCAATGCATCGTTAGCCGCCAAGAATTCGCCCGGTTCTCACTGTCGCCTGGCGGATGACTGTGCCCGCATACGCCACTCGCAGCACATGTAGCGCAATCCAACTGGCAATACGGCGTCCTTACAGTTGAACAAGTTGCCCGTTAGCTCTACAAAGCCTTCGACAAGATGCCCAAGCTTTGAACTCCGGGACCAACGACCATCCCAGCCTGTAGAGGAACTGATCCATGAGTTCGAATCCGGCTGCACTAAGCCCTCTATCAATCGAGGAAGCCGCTGCCGCGCGACGAGCCGAATTGTCCCGCGACTGGCCAACAGCGGGACAAGTTGACGAGAAGCTTTCAGAAACACTTGGCGCGCGAGCCACGGAACTGCGCAAAGCAGGTCGACTGCTGGCCGTGTACCTGACCGAACCGCACCATCACTTCAGATTCCCTAGCTGGCAGTTCCAACCAGATGGACAGCCAATCGCTCAGTTCGCTGAGATTCTGTCGATTCTGCGGGAGTTCGGCCCATATCTGGATCAGGACGGTCGAACGACGGGCTGGGGTGAAATCGAATGGTTCCACTCACCGCACGTTCTCCTGGACGACGAACGCCCCTACGACATGCTCGGAACGGAGCCCCAGCGCGTTCTGGACGCGGCGCGAGTCGAGTACATCGAAGAGAACGACGCCGGCGGATTCTGAGGTTAAGAACGCACCAACCCGTCGTTTTAGGCTAGGGACCCTAAAAATAGGATCCAGCCACTAATTCAGTCCTAAATCCTCTCCTCAGGCTTTGGCTGCGACGTCTTTGGCGCCGCCATCGGTTGGACCCAAGCGCTAGTACTGGCGCAAGTCTGGCCGGCCAATGCCGATGCCTTATTCGCACGTGGGCTCGCCTACGGCGAAAGCCGCGTGGTATGCAACGCACACTGGCAGAGCGACATCATCGAAGGCAAGGTTGTGGCCGCCGCAACCTTCGCGTTGCTCCAGAACAATGCCGCATATCAGCAGGATGTGAGCCTCGCCGCGGCCGACGTGGCCAAGGCCAAGGCCAAGGGCCTGAAGCCGAACAAGGATTGCGCCGCAGAAGCGGCCGCGCTAGCCATACGCATTCCCGGCATCCTCTGAGACATTAAGCACCCGCAGGAAATATCTCGCGGTATTTCGGCGCGAATCGACCGCTGATAGCCAGACATATGCCAGCAAGTATTTTTGGCATCGACTTGTGAATCCCGCGATCTGCCACCATATTCCCGGCATCACTCCAGAAGAAAGACCGATGACCGACGCCAGCAACCCGCATGTATTCGATGCCAGCGCCGCGACCTTCGAGGACGCGGTGATCCGCAAGTCGCTGGAAACGCCGGTGCTGGTGGACTTCTGGGCCACCTGGTGCGGCCCGTGCAAGACGCTCGGCCCGATCCTGGACAAGCTGGCGGCCGACTATCACGGCGCGTTCGTGGTGGCGAAGGTTGATGTGGACAAGGAGCAGGAACTGGCTGCCGCTTTCCAGATCCGCTCGGTGCCGACGATGGTGTTGTTCAAGGACGGCCAGTTGCTAGGCGCGATTCCGGGCGTGCTGCCGGAAGGCCAGTTGCGCGAGATGCTGCAACAGGTCGGCATCGAACCCGCTGCACCGCCAGTGGACGATGCCCCCGAAGTCGCGCCGCCGCTTGATCCACACGCCGAGGTGATACGCCTGCGCAAGGCCATCGAAACCGAACCGGACAAGGACGAGCTGAAGCTCGACCTGGCACTGGCGCTGCTGCAAACCGGCGCAGCAAGCGAGGCCGAACACTTGCTGGACAGGCTGCCGGCCAACCTGTCCACCGATGACCGTGCGGTCAAGGCGCGCGCGCGGCTGGGCTTTGCCGCCCTGCTGCAGGACGCGCCGCCCGCCGAGGTCCTGCAGGCGGCGATTGCCACCAACCCGGGCGACCTGCATGCCCGCCACTTGCTGGGCGTGCGCGAACTGGTCGCGGGTGATGCCGAAGCCGGCCTGCAGCAGTTCATCGAGATGCTGCAACGCGACCGCACTTATGCCGATGGCCTTGCGCGCAAATCGCTGATCGACGCCTTCCGCGTGGTCGAGGACGAAGACCTCGTGAGCCGCTACCGCAGGAAAATGTCCTCGCTGCTGCTGGTCTGAGCATCCCGGCATGCCCGACCCGCATGCGCGGGCGGGTTCACCTGCACGGCTGCGCATCGTATGCTCGGGGTGGTGGAACCGCAGGGGGTTGAACGCTTGGTGGACAACGCGCATCCACGCATCGACGGCTATCGCATCATCCGCGTGATCGGTCACGGCGGCATGTCCACCGTGTATCTGGCCGAACAGACCTCGCTGCAGCGCAAGGTCGCGCTGAAGGTGATGCTGGCTGAGGCACTTGCTGACGAAGTCAGCCGCGCCCGTTTCGAGAATGAGGCACGCATCATCGCGCGCCTGGAACATCCCAACATCGTCGGCATCCATGAAGTTGGCCGCACTGCCGATGGCAGGCCGTTCTATTCGATGCCGTACCTGTCGCGCGGGCATCTTGCCCAGCGCCGGATGGCCGGCGACCAGCCAAAGGCGGCGACGATCCTGCGCGCACTGTTGCAGGCACTGGATTACGCGCATGTGCGCGGCGTGGTGCATCGCGACGTGAAGGCGGAAAACGTCTTGTTTGACGATGCCGACCGGCCGATGCTGGCCGATTTCGGTATCGCCCTGCGGCGTGGCAGCAACCCGCGCCTGACCCATTCCGGGCTGGCGGTGGGCAGCACCGCCTACATGCCGCCGGAACAGGCGCGCGGGCAGGACGTGGATCGCCGTGCCGACTTGTACAGCCTTGGCGTATTGAGCTGGGAAATGCTGATGGGTCGCCTGCCTTACGGCGCGCCCGATGCGCTGTCGATGGCGCTCAAGCATGTGCAGGAACCGATCCCGCGCCTGCCCGCCATCCTCAAGCACTGGCAAGGCTTCATCGATACCGCGATGGCGAAGAAGCCGGAGCAGCGCTTTGCCAGCGCGCAGGAAATGCTGGGCGCGCTGGACGCACTTGCACAACGTGCAGGCAAGGCATTCGTGCCGGTCGCGGTGCCCGCGCACGATGCCGATGTCCGGACATCATCGCCGTCACGCTGGCGCACCTGGGCGATCGGCGCTGCGGGGCTTGCATCGCTGTGCGCCGCGCTGGCGTATTTCGTGCTGGCACAGGACGACGTGATTCACGTACCGCCGCAAACAAGCCGGAGCACCGTCGTCCGTTCCGATGCGCCCGTACTTCCCGCGCAAGGCAAGGACATCGCATCCGACGGGGTCGCGCCCTACATCGCCAATGCCGAGCACCAGCTGCGTGAACGCAAGCTGCTGGCACCGCCCAACGGCAATGCATGGGACAGCCTGGATGCCGCATGGCGCATGGATGCCACCCATCCCGACACCCAGCGCGTGACCGCATTGCTGTTCGATGCGCTGGGCGAAGCCGCAACCAGCGCAATGCGGGCGGGCGATGCCGAAGCGGCACGTCTGGCGTTCCGACGTGCGCGCGAACTGGATGCCAGGCGCGGCGGCACCGGCATCGCCATCGACCAGTTGCGCAAGCGGCTGGACAACGCACTCGACACCCGACTGATCGCATTGCTGGCAGTGCCGGATGCGCCTGCAGCCAGCACCCTGCTGGCCAGCAGCAACTGGCTGGGGCTGGACGCCAAACGTCAACGTGCATTGCAGTCACGCATCGCAAGCGTGCGGGGTGGCAATGCAACGGCTGCCGCAAGCACGCAAGTAGATGCGCCGTTGCCGCAGGCTGCGATCCAGATCGTCACCGTGACCCGCGCCGACTATGCGCGCTTCGTAGCCGCCACCGGGCGCGCACCTGCCGATTGCGGCAAGGGGGTATTCGGTCGCAAGCGCAGCTGGCGCACCGTTGGCAGCAATGCAAGGCCGGTGACCTGCGTGTCTGCCATTGATGCACAGGTCTATGCCGCGTGGCTGGGTGCGCAGGACGGCCATCACTACCGCCTGCCGAGTGCAGGCGAACTGCGCGCGCAGCCGGTGCAGGTTTCCGGCTGGCTGACCCTGTGCGCGGATACCGCCTGCAATCGACGCATGGCCAGCGGCAAGCAGGAGCCGCTCGAAGCGGCGCAGGGTTATCCCGACGTGGGTATTCACCTGGCGCGCAGGAGTTGAGCCGCGCGCACGGCTAGAATGCGTGCATGTCCGCATCCCCTGCCCCCGGCCCTTCCCTGGGCCAACGCCTGCAACGCCTGTTCCTGACCGGTCTGCTGACCCTGCTGCCACTGTGGCTGACCTGGGTGGTGGTGAAGTTCCTGTTCGTGCTGTTGGGCGACCTTGGCAAGCCATTGGTCGAGCCCGCGCTGCACGGCATCGCACAGCGCAACCCGCAGACCTTCGGCTGGCTGGTCGAGCCCTGGGTGCTCAATGCCATCGCGCTGGTCGCCACCTTGCTGGTGATCCTGCTGGCCGGCTGGCTGGCAAGGCGCGTGATCGGGCAAACATTGCTGCGCTGGTTCGAGGCGATGGTCGCGCGCATTCCGCTGGCCAGCACCATCTACGGCAGCGCGCGCAAACTGCTGGACATCCTGCAAACCAAACCCGATGGCACCCAGCGCGTGGTGCTGGTGGACTTCCCGCACACGGAAATGAAATCGATTGGTTTTGTCACCCGGGTGATCCGCGAAGCCGGTACCGGGCGCGAACTCGCCGCCGTGTACGTGCCCACCACCCCCAACCCGACCTCCGGCTATCTGGAAATCGTGCCGGTGGAAAAGATCACGCCCACCGACTGGACTGTCGATCAGGCGATGAGCTTCATCATCAGCGGCGGCGCGGTGGCCCCGGACACGATTCCGTTCTCGCCGCCGCAGCGCGATGCAGGCAATTCGACAGGCTGAAAACAGGAATGCCGACCCGAAGGTCGGCATTACAATAGGTGGCGCGCCCGGAAGGTTCGAACCTCCGACCCCCAAGTTCGTAGGCGGTGATTGTGGGTCGGGGCGGTACGGCATCAATCAGCCGCACTCGGTGACAAATGGCAAGTCACTGATATTGCTTGATCTTATCCACAACACATTTGACCCCGGAACGTGCCGATTTTTCCCGTGACGGTGCCCGTTGGCACGGAATGGGCACAGACCGTGGCACGGAAACGACCACCAAGTGCACGGCACGGGTTCGCAATCCGGGCGGTGCTTGGAGGTCAAAAATCATGCCGACGGGCAATCCCAGAGCAGCCATCAGAGTTTCCGATCCACGTCTCGCATGCCGATATCGACCGCGCGGCGGAAGGCACTGGCGACCCGATCGCACTCCCGCACCGAAACACCCAACCCTTCGAACGTCTCGCGCCAACTGCGTACTGCGCGCACCACGCGTTCGATGACCCGTGCCGCGTCCGGCGGCAGCAGGCCAAACCGCCCGGCTCCCGCCAGCGCGTTGTCCAGCCGTGCCAACCGACCCTGCGGCCCGATCGACAGGTGCAGCATCCGCTCCTGCGCCACCTGCGGCTTGGGTACCACGTCATACAGCGGGCTCAACCGCCAGCCTCCACCTTCCGCATCGAAGAGAAACGCATAGTTGCGCAGGTGGTCGTCGTCGTTGGACACCAGAATGTTGAACACCATCCGCCCGAACAACTCGTTACGATCGGACGCGATCTGACCACTCACTCCGTGCAGGCCCATCGCATCGGATATGGCTGCGTAGCTGGAATCCGGCGAATCCTGCTCATGCAGCGCCAGCAGCGTGAGCGCGCTGACCATGTGGAGACGCCCGATGCCGCGGTCCAGCGGCTCACGGTCGAAACGCTCGATCAGCATCACCTGCCGTCCGTCAGCCAGCGATTCCATGCGCGTGCGCGGCACGGCCAGACCTGCCTCTCGCGCCAACTCCAGGGTGGCGCGCTCTACCAGAGGCACGTTGAACGCGTCGTTCCTGGCCGGAAACTTCGCGATCCACTCCCCACCGTCGACGGTCACCACCGCCTTTGGCCGCGCACCGCCCACGGAAGGTCCGCCGGCGAAGAAAACCTCCAGGTGGGCCGGCACCAGCTCACCTTCCTCGATTCGTGCCGCTGCATCCAGCAGATGGCGCAGGTCGAGGACTGACGGAAGCGCGCCGCCTGTCGGCAGACTGGTCGGCGTCTCGCGCACATCCAGTGCACCGGCGCGGTGCGGCCCGGCGTGGTCCAGATAGACGGATTCCGGCAAACCGTTGGGTGGCGCCCGCAACCGATTTTCGATCACGCGACGCCCCCAGGCGTCAGGTGTCGCATCACGCAGGGCGCCGAACATGGCCAACCCACCCGCCGGCACGCGTTCCTCGTGGTTTCGCCCCGGCACCAATTCCAGCGCGACTGGATCGACCGGCAAGGCATTGGCGCGCGTCACATAGCGGCGGCCATAGGCAAACGTCGAGGCCTGCACCTGCAGCCCTTGCTCGATCATCGACAGGCGCCCGGCCGGGACAGCCTCCGCCTCACCGGGCAGATGGATGAAGACCGTGCGTTCGACCATGCTCAGAAATCCAGTTCGTCACGTTGGCCGAGGCGCACACGCTTGGCCTTGGTGGTGTCCAGCAAGGCGGCGGAGGCGGGATCCCTCAGCGCGCCGAGCAGGGACAACAGACCCAAGCTCTCGAACACCGCAAGCCATCCGCCCAGTGAGACTTCGACCGCACCGCCCTCCAGGCGCTTGAGCGTGGCCAGGCTGATGCGGGCCCGTTCGGCCAGCGCCTGCTGCGTCCACGACCGCGCCAACCGCGCCTGACGAACCAGCTCACCGAGATGGCCCGCGGTCTTCAAGGTCGCAGGTGTGGCAAAGTCAGTTTCTTTCCGACGCATGGCTCATATTTGATATTTTAAGCTGATAACGGCTTATTTATGATCCTTATTACGCTTACTGAACTCGCCTGTCAAGAGCGCACATCAGCGACGCGCGCGAATGTCCATGTTCGAAACATCGCGCGGCGAATAGCCCGGCTATTCGCCGCATTTTGTGCGTCGAATAGGAGCTGACTGTGACCGTCCCTGCGGCACTCATGCCGCCGGCTTGCATGACATCGACAGCCCGGTTCAACAAACTCAACGCCTGACTCGCCGATGTCATCGTCAACAGGCTTTCGGAGTTCAGGCTCAATTGCCTTGACTGCTCCAGATTGCTGAATTGGGCCAACTGCGCCAGGAACTCACGATTGTCCACAGGCTCAAGCGGATCCTGAAACTGCAACTGCGACAGGAACAACTTGATGAACCCTTCCTGGTCGATGGTATTTCTACCCTGCACACTTGCACTGCCATTACTGACTGACCCACCGATTGCATCGATTGAGCGCGACCCAGGCGCAGATGATCAGGAACCGGGCAACTTCTGGCGGCGCCACGATGGCCTGACGCGGCTGTGAGGCTGGACGTTGGCCTCGTGGACCACGGCATGGCTAGCAGGTGCTCTATTGGCTCTTCTTTGCACGCGCCCCCCGACTCACTTGGATGATGCCTTGCTTCAATCTCATTAGAAGCGACCACCAAGCGAAATGACCATTTTTCGATTTTGGGCACGATCAGCCAAGACCGTAGGCACGGCGTGGGCACAGGATGGGCACAGAGCCCTCGCGAGATCCCAAAAGCAAAAGGGCCAACGAGCGGTAACTCGTTGACCCTTGTGCCTTTTTAGTGGCGCGCCCGGAAGGATTCGAACCTCCGACCCCCAAGTTCGTAGCCTGGTGCTCTATCCAACTGAGCTACGGGCGCAGAAGCGGAATTATGCGGTGGTACCGCATTCACGTCAACGAAAACCTGTTGCCGTGCATCGCGTTTCGCCAGAGTGGCGGAGACTGAGGGATTCGAACCCTCGATGGAGCTTTTGACCCCATACTCCCTTAGCAGGGGAGCCCCTTCGGCCTCTCGGGCAAGTCTCCGTCGGGCGAAATCGCGAGCGGCGAAGGATACAGGCTTGCCCGCGATCCGGCAAACCCCTTGACGCGGAATCAGTCTCCGTTGCCGGTTTCTGCAGCAGGTTCATCGCCGTGCTGGATGCGCTGGTAGATCTCTTCGCGATGCACGGCCACGTCCTTCGGCGCAGTGATGCCGATGCGCACCTGGTTGCCCTTCACGCCAAGCACGGTCACGGTGATGGCATCACCGATCATCAAGGTCTCGCCTACTCGTCTGGTCAAGATCAGCATTGCAACTCCCCTGTCGCGGCTCCTGCTGCTGGAGCCATTGCATCCAATCCGCCCCGATCATACGGGGCTTCGTTCAGCTTGCACAAGCGCGCCCGGTCAAACCGGAATGCGCGCGCGCACCCACTCCTCGACGCTGCCCAGCGCAGCCTGCAGCGCCGGGCCATCCTCGCCGCCGCCTTGCGCCATGTCCGGACGACCGCCGCCCTTGCCATTGATGCGACCGGCAACATCGCCCAGGAGTTCCCCGGCCTTGACCTTGCCCAGCGCCGCGCCGCTGACGCCAGCCACCAGCGCGGCCTTGCCGCCTTCGGTGCCAGCCAGCAGGATCACCGCATCGCCCAGTTGCTGCTTGAGCCTGTCCATCGCATCGCGCAGGGCCTTGGCATCGAAGCCTTCCAGCCGTGCGGCCAGCACCTTGATGCCGTTTACCTCGCGCGCCTGCCCGGCCAAGTCGCCGGTGGCACTGGACGCCGCCTTCGCCTTCAATGCTTCCAGTTCGCGTTCCAGTTTCTTCTGGCGATCAAGCAGTGCGCGCAGCTTGTCGGCCACGTCCGCATGCGTGCCGCCCAGCAGGGCGACGGCATCGTCCAGCCGGCGTTCTTCTTCGGCGACAAAATCCAGCGCGCCCTGCCCGGTCACGGCCTCGATCCGGCGCACGCCGGCGGACACGCCGCCTTCGGAGACGATCTTGAACAGGCCGATGTCGCCGGTGCGGCTGGCGTGGGTGCCGCCGCACAGTTCGGTCGAAGTCGGGCCGAAGCGCAGCACGCGCACTTCCTCGCCGTACTTCTCGCCGAACAGCGCCATCGCGCCGAAGTCCAGCGCTTCCTGCATGCCCATGTGGCGGATTTCGCCTTCGTGGTTGGCACGCACTTCGGCATTCACCCGGCGCTCGACCTCGGCCAGTTCTGCCGCCGTCATCGGCTGGAAATGCGAGAAGTCGAAGCGCAGGCGATCCGGCGCAACCAGCGAGCCTTTCTGTTGGACATGCGTCCCCAACACGTTACGCAGGGCGGCGTGCAGCAGGTGGGTGGCGCTGTGGTTGAGCACGGTGGCGGCGCGGCGCGCGGCATCGACGGAGCCTGCCAGCGTGTCGCCCTTCTTCAATGCGCCGGCCAGCAATGCACCGACGTGGGCGTGAAACTGGCCGGCCAGTTTCAGGGTGTCATGAATGGCGAAGCGGACGCCGGCTGCGGTGAGTTCACCCGTATCGCCCACCTGACCACCGGATTCGGCGTAGAACGGCGTGGCGTTGAGGATGACGATGGCCTCATCGCCTGCATTGACGGCATCGACCGGCTTGCCATCCTTGAGCAGCGCGACGACTTGCAAGCCTTCTGCGGAAAGGCTGTCATAGCCGAGGAACTTGGTCGGCGTGAGTTGCGCCACCAGTTCCGCAGGCAGTTGCACGCCGCCGCCGAACTTGCCAGCGGCACGCGCGGTTTCCTTCTGCTGCGCCATCGCCGCGTCGAAACCGGCCACATCGACGGTCATGCCGCGTTCGCGCGCCATGTCCTGCGTCAGGTCGAGCGGGAAGCCATAGGTATCGTACAGGCGGAAGGCATCCGCACCGGGGATCGTGCCGCCTGACTTCGCGGCAACATCGTTGAAGATGCGCATGCCAGAATCCAGCGTTTCAGCGAAGCGCTCCTCCTCGGCCAGCAGGGCGCGCTCGGCGGTGGCACGGCCTTCGCGCAGCACCGGATAGGCATCGCCCATCAACTCGTCCAGCGTCGCCACCAGCTTGTGGAAGAACGGCGTGCGAACGCCCAGCATCCAGCCGTGGCGCAGGGCGCGGCGGATGATCCGGCGCAGCACGTAGCCACGGCCTTCGTTGGACGGCAGCACGCCATCGACGATCAAAAAGGCGCTGGCACGGATGTGGTCGGCGATCACGCGCAGCGATTTGTTGTCCAGGTCCTCCGTGCCGGTCAGTTCGGCAGCGCGCTTGATGAGCGTCTGGAACAGGTCGATTTCGTAATTGGAATGGACGTGCTGCAGGATCGCGGAGATGCGCTCCAGCCCCATGCCGGTATCGACACAGGGCGCGGGCAGCGGCGTCAGGGTGCCGTCGGCTGCGCGGTCGAACTGCATGAACACGTTGTTCCAGATTTCGATGTAGCGGTCGCCGTCTTCGTCCGGCGATCCGGGCGGGCCACCGGGGATGTGCGGGCCGTGGTCGTAGAAGATTTCCGAGCACGGGCCGCAGGGGCCGGTATCGGCCATCTGCCAGAAGTTGTCGGAGGCGAACGGCGCGCCCTTGTTGTCGCCGATGCGGATGATGCGTTCCGGCGGCAGGCCGATGTCGTTCAACCAGATGTCATAGGCCTCGTCATCGGTGTGATAGACGGTGGCCAACAGGCGCTCCTTGGGCAGCTTCCAGACCTCGGTCAGCAGTTCCCACGCCCACGCGATGGCGTCCTTCTTGAAGTAGTCGCCGAACGACCAGTTGCCCAGCATCTCGAAGAAGGTGTGGTGGCGGGCGGTGTAGCCCACCGAGTCGAGGTCGTTGTGCTTGCCGCCCGCGCGCAGGCAGCGCTGCACGTCGGCGGCGCGGACGTAGCTGCGCTTCTCCGCGCCCAGGAACACGTCCTTGAACTGCACCATGCCGGAGTTGGTGAACAGCAGGGTCGGGTCGTTGCCCGGCACCAGAGGCGCGGACGGCACGATGGTGTGGCCCTTGGCTGCGAAGAAGTCGAGGAAGTCCCGGCGGATCTGAGCGGTACTGGTTTTGGAAGGCGTGGTCATTCTGGCGGATGCTGGAAAGGCGGATGCAACGGGCGTACCGCGATCCCGTCACGATGCGGGCGCGGAGCCGAGTTGGCAACCCAATTCCGGCTAGTTTACAGGCGAGTTCAGGCTTGGCAGCGGGAACGCATGCCTGATGGCTGATCGCAGGGCGCAGATCCGGGTGGGTGACATTCGCCGCTTAGGCTCCGCATCCGGCTCCGATGCGCGGACGCGCACCATCCATGGCGCGCTCGAACGCCACCCACCCGACCTGCACCCAGACGACTTTCAAAGCAGCCCGAAAAGTCCGGATCGAGCGAATGCCTAGCCAGCGTTTATCGCAAATCGAACCTGCTCCATCGAAAACCCCCGCCGCAGCAGGAAATCCGCCGCCTTGCGGTGGGCGTTGCGGTCATCGGTTAGCGCTTGCGGATGGCGACGCCGCAGCAGGTCGGCCGCGACTTCGTTCCAGTCATCCTCGAAGCTGTCCATGGCGGCGGCGATGGCGTCGCTACTCAAGCCATGGGTGGCGAGCTCGGCTTCGATATAGCGCGGCCCATAGCCGGTTGACGCGCGGCTGCGCACCAGTGATTCGGCGAAACGGCTGTCATTCTGCCAGCCGGCATCGGCCAGTTTGTCGATCAGGGCATCGGCCTCATTGGCATCGACGCCACGCACGATGAGCTTTCGCGCCAGTTCCAGCCGGGAATGCTCGCGCCGGGTCAAGAGGCTCAGGGCGCGCTGGGTGGGGGATGGTTCCGGGCGGCGACGGCGCTTCGACGCTGACGAGGACGCCGCATCGCCGTCACCGCCCGGCCTCATCATGCCTTGGCTCCCCTGCCGGGCCGTTTCGCCGCCCTGCCCGCTCTTTTCGCGGGCCTGGGCTTGGCGGCGGGCAGTGCGTCATGAGTCACCAGCAGCGCCTGCCGCAGCAGGTCGCCATCGTCCAGATATTCGTCCAGCACCAGATAGTCCTTCGCGCCCGGATAGGGTGGCCCCACCGAAGCCTGCGGCAACAACGCACGCCCGGCCTCGGTGGGTTTCAGGAACAGGCTGTTGTCGCAGGCGAAGGCCAGCACCTTGCCATCCAGATACAGGCCGTATTCGCCGAACATCCGCCTGGCAGCAAGCCGGTCACCAAGACCGGCCTGCTCGCGGATGTAGTCGATGAAACTCGCATCGGTGGCCATGTGCCTGCCCTGCCCTTGCTTCAGCCCGCGTCTTCCACTTCACCGCGCGGCGCATCTTCCGGCACGTACTTCTCGCGCAGGGTGGCTTCCAGCTTCTGCGCTGCGGCCACGTTCTCCTTCAAGTACTGGCGGGCGTTTTCCTTGCCCTGGCCGATGCGCTCGCCGTCATAGCTGTACCAGGCACCGGACTTCTCGACCAGCTTGGCTTCCACGCCCATGTCGATCAGTTCACCCTCGCGGCTGATGCCCTCGCCGTACAGGATTTCGGTGATGACCTGCTTGAACGGCGGGGCCAGCTTGTTCTTGACCACCTTGATCCGGGTCTGGTTGCCGATGATTTCCTCGCCCTTCTTGATGCTGCCAATGCGGCGGATGTCCAGGCGCACCGAGGCATAGAACTTCAGCGCATTGCCGCCGGTGGTCACTTCATTGCTCTGGCCGGGCATCATGATCCCGATCTTCTGGCGCAGCTGGTTGATGAAGATGACAAGGCAGTTGCTGCGCTTGATGTTGCCGGTCAGCTTGCGCAGCGCCTGGCTCATCAGGCGGGCCTGCAGGCCGGGAAGCTGGTCGCCCATATCGCCTTCGATTTCCGCCTTCGGGGTCAGCGCGGCGACCGAATCGACCACCACCATGTCCACCGCGTTGGAGCGCACCAGCATGTCGGCGATCTCCAGCGCCTGCTCGCCGGTATCTGGCTGCGACAGGTAGAGGTCGTCAAGGTTCACGCCCAGCTTCTGCGCATAGATCGGATCCAGCGCGTGCTCGGCGTCGATGAAGGCGCAGGTGCCGCCTGCCTTCTGGCACTGGGCGATGGCTTGCAGGGTCAGGGTGGTCTTGCCGGAGGATTCCGGCCCGTAGATTTCCACCACGCGGCCCTTGGGCAAGCCACCAATGCCCAGCGCGATGTCCAGCATCAGCGAGCCGGTGCCGACGGTTTCCACCGCCTCCACCGTGCGCTCGCCCATGCGCATCACCGAGCCCTTGCCAAACTGTTTTTCGATCTGGCCCAGTGCCGCAGCAAGCGCGCGCTTCTTGTTCTCGTCCATCGTGGTGCTCCTCAAGTCGGTGATTGAATCCGGGAATGTGCTCAGGCTAGACGGGGCTGGTCGCACAGGCTGCGACGCGGCGGGCCGTGATCGAAAAAATGTCGCAAATCAGTGGCGGGTGGCATCAGGGAATGCCGCATCGCGAGGTCGGGGATTTCAGGCATTGGGGCGCACCAGGCCGCAGTACAACCCTTCGATGGCGAAATCCTGCCCCGGCTGCACCTCGATCGGCGCGTAGTCCGGGTTGCGCGGCAGCAAGCGAATCCCGCCCTGCCCGATCCGCAGCAGCTTGACCGTGATTTCATCGTCGATACGGGCAATCACGATCTGCCCGTTGCGCGCCTCGGACGTGCGATGCACGCCGATCAGGTCGCCGTCGAAGATGCCCTCATCGCGCATGGAGTCGCCCTTCACCTTCAACAGGTAATCGGGCGTGGGCGTGAACAGCGCGCGATCCATCAGCAGCACCTGCTCGCTGCCGATATCGGCACCGATGGGAATGCCTGCGGCCACCTGCCCCAGCACCGGCAGTTGCAAGGCGTCATCGTGGGCTGGCAGTGCCAGTTGCTGCGGGCCATTCGGCAGTTGCAGCAGGCGCAGGCTGCGGGCACGGCCGGGGCTGCGCTCAACGATGCCGGCAGCCTCCAGCGCTTCGAGGTGGTACTGCGCGGCGCGCACCCCCTTGAAGCCAAAGGCGCGGGCGATTTCCGCCTGCGAAGGGGCGAAGCCGTCGGCCTCGATGCGTTCGGCGAGGAAGGCGTGGATGGCACGCTGGGTGTCGGTCAGTTCCATGGTTAGTAGTAATACTACTAACAAATCACCCAATGCAAGCCACTTGACATAAATCGAAATTAATTTATGTTTCGCGAAGATTATTCATCGTCTTTTACAAGGCTTGGAAGAGGAACAACACATGAAACTGGTTGCCAGTACCACCCTGACTGTCCTGTCCAGCCTGCTACTCGGCTTCTATGCCCTCGTTTGGTTGTTTTCGTGGACGCCGCTGACGGGCAGCATCGACAGTCGCATCGTCCTGATCCATGCCATCGGCATTGCCGGCACATTGCTTGCCGTCATGGCACTGCGCGAATTGCGCCGCGAGCGAGCCGAAGCCGCACGTCTGAAGGCTGAAAACGAGGATTTCGTCTGATGAGTGCTGAAAACAAGATCAAGCGCCACGGCTACCACCTGATGTCGCTGGCATCGCTGGGGATGTTCTGCGTCACCCTATGGGGAGTCATCATGCTGTCCGCGCCTTGGCATGCGTCTGCAGAAAGCACGGGCTTCCTTGGCATGACGCACGGAATGGACGCGAACGCCAGAAACCAGTGGATGCTTGCAAGTGCTTGCTGGACACTCGCTTACCTGCTGCCCCTGCTTGCACTGCGGCGTTTGGGCAATCGCCTTTATCGCCAAGAAGCGCTGACCCTGCCGGTGGCGCATGCTTTCCTAAGCCTGGCGAATGCGTTGCTTGTCAGCGTGTTCGTGCGCTTGCTGGCAGATTCACTGGCAACCGAGGCAGGTTCGCAACCGGGTACGTTCTCGCTTCCCTTCGGCAGCTTCTACATCGTCATGATTACCTGCCTGTGCCTGTACAGCGTGGCACACCTGATGCGGCTGGCTGCCGAGGCCGCTGATGACGCACGGAGCATCGTCTGATGCCGATCATCGTCAACCTCGACGTGATGCTGGCGCGGCGCAAGATGAGGTCGAAGGAATTGGCCGATGCCATCGGCATCAGCGAAACCAATCTTTCACTGCTCAAGCAGGGCCATGTGAAAGGCGTGCGCTTCGAAACGCTGGCGGCAATCTGCCGCGTGCTGGAATGCCAGCCGGGCGATCTGCTGGAATATCGAACGGAAGGCTGATCGCCTAAACGCCCTCCAACCCCCGCAGCGCGGCTGCCACGGTCTGTCGGCGCACGGCGTCGCGGTCACCGTCGAAGTGGAAAACCTCCGCGCTGGCGTAGCCGCCGCGTCGCTTCCAGCCGATCCAGACCGTGCCGACGGGTTTGTCGGGGCTGCCGCCGCCCGGGCCGGCGATGCCGGTGACGGCCACTGCGATGCTGGCACCGGAATGCACCAGCGCGCCGGACACCATTTCGATCACCGTTTCCCGGCTGACCGCGCCGAAGGTTTCCAGCGTCTGCGGGCGCACGCCCAGCATGGCCTGCTTGGCCTCGTAGCTATAGACCGCCATGCCGCAATCGAACCACGCGGAAGAACCGGGTACGTCGGTCATGCACTTGGCAATCCAGCCACCAGTGCAGCTTTCGGCGGTGACCAGCATCTGCCGCGTCGTCAGCAGGCGTTCGCCCACGGCCTGCGCCAGCGCGTTGAGTTGGGTATCGGAGGGAGCGGCCATCAACCTGCCATCGAAACGTGTTGCCGCGTTGTAGCGCATGCGCGCGCAAAACAAAACAGGCCCGCGGTGCGGGCCTGTCTTGCGAAGCACTGACGGCAAGCCGTCAGAAGTTGAAGCGCAAGGTTGCGCCATACATGCGCGGTGCGCCGAGGAAGGCATTGAAGGTGTTCATCGGCTGGTTGGGCTCCGGCGTGCCAACTGCCTGCAACGGGCCATCGAACGCCACCTGCACGTAGTCCTGGTCGAAGATGTTGGTGCCCCACAACTCCAGCTGCCACTTGCGGTCGCGCGAGCCGATGCCGACGCGCGCATTGAACACCGCGTATGCCTCCTGCAACTTCTCGGTGTCCAGATCGGAGCCGGTGTTGTACTCGGACACGTACTTGCCGCCGATGTTGAAGCGGCCCTCCAGGTTGGCACCGATGTCCCACTCGTAGGTGAGCGAAGCCGACACCGACAGGTCAGGCGCAAAGCTCATCTGCGCCCCCGGCAGCTTGTACAGCTGGCCGATCGAGGGGCATGCCGTCGTGGTCTGGCCCGGCCCCACGAAGTCGCAGCCCGGAATGGTCTTGCCGTACTTGGTATCGGCAACCATCAGGCCGGTCTGCAGCATCAGGCCCGGCGTGGCCTGCCACAGCAATTCGGCATCCAGGCCCTGCGAGACGACCTTCGGGATCGAGCGCACCACGAAGCTGGTGCCCAGGAAGCTGTTGAGCTGGAAGTCGGTGTAGGTCTGGTGGAACAGCGCACCGTTCAGCAGCAGGTTGCCGCCGGCCCAGGTGGTCTTGGCACCCAGCTCGTAGCTGTCCACGAACTCGCCAGGGAACGAGGTATCGGTCGTGGTCGGGGTGATGCCCTCCTGCGTGCGATCCAGGTTGAAGCCGCCCGCCTTGTAGCCGCGTGCTGCGGAGAAGTAGGTCATCGCGTTGTCGTTCCAGCGATAGGCAAACTTCAGCGTGCCCGACCATTCCTTCTCTGTGCGCGACTGGTGGGTGACATCGCCATCGTGCTGGACATTGGTCCATGGCAGGCACATGCGGCCGGCGATGGCCGGTGCAACCGCAGCCACGAGCGCTGCCTGCACTGATGCCGGCAAGCTCGAGAAATTGCTGATGCGTTGTGCCAGTGCCGCGCCCACGCGACCGCCGACATTCGCCAGCGTGGCGGCGCAGCCGATGCTGCCGTTCGGATTGTCATAGATCGCGTCGAGCGTTTTCTTCTCGCTGGTGTAGCGCAGGCCCAGGGTGATGTCGAAAGCGTCCGTGGCGTGGAACGTGTTGTTGGTGAACAGCGCCGTGCTCTTGGCGTTCTGCGCGTACTTGTCCAGTGCGCCAAGGCCCGCGAAGAGGGTGCCATACGTCTGCCCGGCAACCTGCGAAAGGAAGGTCGCCCCGCCCGCCGTGTTATAGGTGAAGGTGCCCGCCGGCAAGCCTTGCGACGCGGCAATGGCATTCAACGTTGGCTGCAATCCACTGCCCACCAGCGAGTTCACCAGGGTGGACAGGTAAGGCTCATAAGCTGCCCCCACGCGGTAGCTCTCGGTGCGGTTCAGGTCTTCATCGGCATAGAACAGGCCAACCAGCCAATCCATCTTCTCGGTGGAACCGGCCAGGCGGAACTCCTGGCTGAAGGTCTTGAACCGGTTGAAGGACTCGTCCTGCTGCGGGTTCATGTAGATCAGGTCGGCGGTGCTGAAGTCGAAATCGCGACCATTGATGGCATCCCAGTCACGGCCGGCGGTGATCGAAGTGAAAGTGGCACCGCCGAGCGCATCCATGCCGATGGTGATTTCCGCCTGCACGCCCTTGTCGTCCATCTTCTGCGCGGTGCTGCGGTTGCTGTAGGCAACACGCGCCCACGGATCGGCCGCGCCGGTGGCCGCGATGGCATTGCCGCCACCCAGTGCATTGATGATGGTCGCCGTGCCACCGCTGACCAGTTGCACGGCGGTGCAGCAGTTCTCGTCGCGCTTGGTCATGTCGGCCGACAGTACGATTTCCACGCGGTCGGTCGGCACCATCAGCAGCTTGGCGCGGAACGTCTGGAAGTTCTGGTCGTAATCCTTGTCTTCGGTGCGTGGGCCGGCACCGGTGACCACATCCATCCAGCCATCGCGGTCACGATGCGCCGCATACACGCGGAACGCGGCGTAATCGCCCAACGGTGCGTTGAACCAGCCCGCCAGTCCCAGCGCGCCGTAATTGCCGAGGGTCACTTCACCCGCGCCGCCGAGTTCGAAATCAGGCTTGCGGGTCACCACATTGATGACGCCCGCCGAGGTGTTCTTGCCAAACAGGGTGCCCTGCGGCCCCTTCAACACTTCGATGCGGTCAAGTTCGCCAAGGTCACCGAAGCCAACACTGTTGCGCGGACGGTACACGCCGTCGATCACCACGCCAACCGAGGATTCCAGGCCCATGTTGTCGCCCACCGTGCCGATGCCACGGATGCGCGCGGTGGTGATTGCCTCGTTCTGGGTGCTGGTCACGGTCAGGCCGGGCACCAACACCTGCAGGTCCTTGATGTCGCGCACGCCGGTGTCCTGCAGCGTCTGCTGGGTCAGCGCGGTGACCACGATCGGCACGTCCTGCAGCGCTTCCTCGCGCTTCTGCGCGGTGACGACGAGCTTGTCGAGGGTCTTGGCTTCTTCCTGCTTCGCGCCACTTGCGTCCTGCGCGAGTGCGGGCATGCAGACCATCGATGCCAGGCCGGCGAAAACGGCGACAGCCAGGGAACTGCGTTGCGGTTGCGTACGGCTCATGGAACTCCCCCATCGTGAAAAGGATCAGACATGAAGCAACCACACCGGCGGGTGCCGGGCAGTTGCGCATCAGGTCGGCCCGTGGGGGTTGGCCGCGCGCAGCCGTTTCGCTGCGTAACGCGACGTTAACACATCCATACGCCAGCGTGTCCAGCGCTGGTTTCGGGCGAAACCGGGGGATCGGGCACACTATCCGGCCCCTTCCCCGCCGCGTCCGAATGTCCCTCGAACAGCACACGCCCCTCATGAAGCAATTCTTCGCCGCCAAGGCGGAGCACCCGGACGTGCTGCTGTTCTTCCGGATGGGCGATTTCTACGAGCTGTTCTATGACGACGCCCGCAAGGCCGCGCGACTGCTGGACATCACCCTGACCCAGCGCGGCAGTTCCGCCGGGCAGCCGATCCCGATGGCGGGTGTGCCGCACCACGCCTATGAGGGCTACCTCGCCCGGTTGGTGGCGCTGGGTGAATCGGTCGCCATCTGCGAGCAGATCGGTGACCCGGCCACGTCGAAGGGGCTGGTGGAACGCAAAGTGGTGCGTATCGTCACCCCCGGCACGGTGACGGACGAAGCCTTGCTGGACGAGCGCCGCGACACGCTGCTGCTTGCGGTCTCGCGCGGCAAGCAGGGCTATGGCCTTGCATGGGCCGACCTGTCCAGCGGTCGCTTGCGGGCAAATGAAGTGACCAGCGATGACGCACTGGAAGCCGAACTCGCGCGCCTGCAACCGGCGGAAACGCTGGTGCCGGACGAGGAAGGCTGGCCCACCTGCGTGCAGGAAGCACGCGGCCTGCGCCGGCGTGCGCCGTGGTTGTTCGATGCCGATTCCGGTCGCCGCCAGCTGCTGCAGTTCTTCGGCGTGCACGACCTGACAGCCTTCGGCATCGACGACAAGCCGCTGGCCATCGCCGCCGCTGCCGCGCTGCTGGGCTATGTCGAGGAAACCCAGAAGCAGCGCCTGCCGCACCTGCGCGCAATCGCGCTTGAAACCAGCGATGACGCCATCGCCATGAACGCGGCCACGCGCCGCCATCTGGAACTGGATTCGCGCGTTGACGGCGACGTGAAAGCCACGCTGCTGGGCGTGCTGGATTCCACCGTCAGCCCGATGGGTGGCCGCCTGCTGCGGCGCTGGCTGCATCGCCCGCTGCGCGACCACAAGGTGATTGGGCAGCGCCACCATGCCGTGCAGACGCTGCTTGAACATCGCGCCGACGATCTGCTGCGCGAAGCCTTCCGCAGCCTTGGCGACATGGAGCGCATCCTCTCGCGCGTGGCCCTGCGCAGCGCGCGCCCGCGCGATCTTTCCACCCTGCGCGATGGCCTGTCGCTGCTGCCGGCGGTGCGCGAAATCCTTGCGCCACTCGATTCTCCACGCCTGCAGGCACTGCATGCCGAACTTGGCGAACACGATGCCAGCGCCCGCATCCTGCGTGCCGCCATCGTCACCCAGCCACCGCTGCTTGCCCGCGACGGCGGCGTGATTGCAGAGGGTTACGACGCCGAACTCGACGAACTGCGCCGGCTTTCGACCCATGCCGACCAGTTCCTGATCGACCTGGAGGCGCGTGAGCGCGAGGCCACCGGCATCGCCAACCTCAAGGTCGGCTACAACCGCGTGCATGGCTATTACATCGAGATCAGCAAGGGCCAGAGCGACAAGGCGCCAGTGCATTACACGCGGCGGCAGACACTGACCGGCGCGGAGCGCTACATCACCGAGGAACTGAAGGGCTTCGAGGACAAGGTGCTGTCCGCGCGCGAGCGCTCACTGGCACGCGAAAAGCTGCTGTACGAAGGCGTGCTCGACCTGCTCAACGAAGTGCTGGAACCGCTGCGTCGTTGCGCGCTGGCGCTGTCCGAACTTGACGTGCTGGCCGGCTTCGCCGAGCGTGCGCAGGCGCTGGACTGGAGCATGCCGACGCTGCGCACAGAGCCCGGCATCGCCATCGAACGTGGCCGTCATCCTGTGGTTGAAGCGCTGCGCGATGCGCCGTTCGAACCGAATGATCTGGTGTTCGATGGCGATACCCGCATGTACGTCATCACCGGCCCGAACATGGGCGGTAAATCCACCTTCATGCGCCAGAACGCGCTGATCGTGCTGCTGGCCTGCATCGGCAGCTTCGTGCCGGCGTCGAAGGCCGTCATCGGCCCGATCGACCGCATCCTGACCCGCATCGGTGCAGGCGATGACCTTGCGCGCGGGCAGTCCACCTTCATGGTGGAGATGAGCGAGACCGCCTACATCCTGCATCACGCCACCGAACACTCGCTGGTGTTGATGGACGAAATCGGGCGCGGCACGTCCACCTACGACGGCCTCGCACTGGCCGATGCGGTGGCACGGCAATTGGCATCGAGCAATCGCAGCTACACGCTGTTCGCCACCCATTACTTCGAACTGACCGCGCTGGCGGAACCGGGAAGCGGCATCGCCAATCTGCATCTCGACGCCATCGAGCACGGCGAGGCACTGGTATTCATGCACGCGGTGCGCCCCGGCCCGGCCAACCGCAGCTTCGGCTTGCAGGTGGCGGCGCTGGCCGGCCTGCCTAAGCCTGCGCTGCAACAGGCGCGCGCGCG
Organism: Thermomonas sp.; assembly: GCF_047606765.1. GTDB lineage: Bacteria > Pseudomonadota > Gammaproteobacteria > Xanthomonadales > Xanthomonadaceae > Thermomonas. The sequence goes on from NZ_JASGED010000022.1 coordinate 32,921, forward strand.
GCTTGCGGAACTGGAATCGCAGAACCGCGACGCGCCCAGCGTGCCGATGAGCGCACCTGCGCTGGATCAACCGCAACAGATCGGTTTGTTCTCGCCGCAATCCGCCGCACTGGACGCGCTGGCTGGCATCGACCCGGATGACCTCACGCCGAAGCAGGCGCTGGAAGCCTTGTATCGATTGAAGGCGCTGACATAGTCATCGACTATCAATCCGATCCCATCAATCGATTTCCATTGATCGATCAAGGCCCCTAATGTTGGCCCATCCCCGCCAACTGGAGCCCGCGATGCGCAAGCCCACCGACCTGCCGCCGACCCACCTCACCACCGACTTCGGCGCGCCCGTGCCGGACAACCAGAACAGCCTGACCGCTGGCCCGCGCGGCCCGTTGCTGGCGCAGGACGTGTGGCTGCACGAAAAGCTCGCCAACTTCGTGCGCGAGGTGATCCCGGAGCGGCGCATGCACGCGAAGGGTTCCGGCGCGTTCGGCACCTTCACCGTCACCCACGACATCACCAGGTACACCCGCGCGAAGATTTTTTCGGAAGTCGGCAAGAAAACCGAAATGTTCGCCCGCTTCACCACCGTGGCCGGTGAGCGCGGCGCGGCGGACGCCGAGCGCGACATCCGCGGCTTCGCGCTGAAGTTCTACACCGAGGAAGGCAACTGGGACATGGTGGGCAACAACACACCGGTGTTCTTCATCCGCGACCCGCTGAAGTTCCCCGACCTCAACAAGGCGGTGAAGCGCTGCCCGCATACCAACATGCGCAGCGCCACCTACAACTGGGATTACTGGACGCTGCTGCCGGAAGCGCTGCATCAGGTCACCATCGTGATGAGCGACCGCGGCATTCCCGCCAGTTACCGCCACATGCACGGCTTCGGCTCGCATACCTACAGTTTCTGGAACGAGGCCGGCGAGCGCTTCTGGGTGAAGTTCCATTTCCACACCCAGCAGGGCATCAAGAACCTGACCGATGCCGAAGCTGGCGCGTTGATCGGCAAGGATCGCGAGAGCCACCAGCGCGACCTGTTCGAGGCCATCGAACGCGGCGACTTCCCGAAGTGGACGATGTACGTGCAGGTGATGCCGGAAGCCGATGCCGAAAAGGTGCCCTATCACCCGTTCGACCTGACCAAGGTGTGGCCGCATGCGGATTACCCGCTGATCGAAGTCGGTGAGTTCGAGTTGAACCGCAACCCGGAAAACTTCCATGCCGATGTGGAACAGAGCGCGTTCGCACCGGGCAACCTAGTGCCGGGCATCGGCGTGTCGCCCGACCGCATGTTGCAGGCGCGGCTGTTCAACTATGCCGATGCGCAGCGCTACCGCCTTGGCACCAACTACCAGCAGATCCCGGTCAACGCCGCGCGTTGCCCGGTACACAGCAACCATCGCGACGGCATTGGCCGCGTCGATGGCAATTACGGCGGCCTGCCCCACTACGAGCCCAACAGCTTCCACCAGTGGCAGCAGCAGCCGCAGTACCGCGAACCACCGCTGAAGATCAACGGCAACGCCGATCACTGGGACTTCCGGCAGGACGATGCCGACTACTACAAGCAGCCCGGCGACCTGTTCCGGCTGATGACGCCATCGGAACAGCAGGCGCTGTTCGACAACACCGCCCGCGCGATGGGCGATGCGCCGGACTTCATCAAGCAGCGCCACATCGACAACTGCACCAAGGCCGACCCGGCCTATGGCGCAGGCGTTGCCGCCGCACTGAAGAAGCTCGCCGGCTGAAGCGCGGTTGAAGGCCCGGGCGGGCGCTGCGGGAAACCCCGCACGCACCGTCCGGGTTTGCTATGTTGCCCGCACCCGCCGTTACGGCACCCACGCAGGATTCCGATTCCATGTCTTCGCTCACCGACGAAATCTTCTCCCAGCTGTCCGGCCCCGCCCTGCAACAGATCAGCCAGCAACTCGGCACCGGGCAGGCACAGACCGCCGGCGCAATTTCCGCCGCGCTGCCGATGATCCTCGGCGCGATGGGCCGCAACGCCAGCCAGCCGCAGGGCGCGGAAGCACTGTTCGGCGCGCTGGGCCGCGACCACAACACCGGCGGCGGCCTCGGCGACATCCTCGGCGCGGTGCTCGGCGGTCAGCAGAGCCGGCAGACCGACGGCTTGGGCCAGCTTGGCCACATCTTCGGCAGCCAGCTGCCGCGCGCGGAAGCAGGTCTCGGCCAAGCCACCGGCCTTGGCAATGACAAGGCGCAGATGCTGCTGAAGATCCTTGCCCCCATCGTGATGGCGTATCTGGCCAAGCAGATGTTCGGCGGCCAGCAGCAGCAAGCCTCGCCGCAGGTGCTGGGCGGCATCCTCGGCCAGGAACAGCAGCAGGTGCGCCAGCAGGGAGGCCTCGGCGGTGGCCTGCTCGGTGCGGTGCTGGATCAGGACGGTGATGGTGAACTCGGCCTCGGCGATCTATTGAAGATCGGTGGTGGCCTGCTGGGTGGCAAGCGCTGATATGCAGGCGGCCGGCGCGGCAAGGAAACTCATGCTCCTCGGGCTGCTCGCCGTCATGCCTGCTGCCCATGCAGGCGTCTTTGGTGATGCGTTCGGGAAATGCCTCGTCAACGCATCCAATGACCAGGACAGACAGCAGTTGATGGAGTGGATTTTTTCCGCCATAGCACTCAATCCCACAATCATGCCCTACGCCAACATTTCCCCGGAACAGCGTTCGGCAATCGACCAAAAGATGGCCTCTCTCTTCGAAAGACTGGTCGGAGAGGCCTGCCAGAAAGAAGCATCGGAAGCACTCAAATATGAAGGCGCGAGTGCATTCGAAACTGCGTTCCAGCTTTTCGGGCAAGTTGCGGGGCAGCAACTTTTCGCATCGAAGGAAGTGCTCGAGGGAGCGCAGGATTTCTACAAACTCCTTGACGCCAAAGCGCTTCAGGAAAAACTCGGGATTCCTGCAGACAAGCCCTGATCGATCATCCCGGTCGCCGCGTTTTATGCGGCGGCTCGGGTGAGTCCGCCCATCGCAATCAAAGCGCGTCGAGATCACCCAGCGCGCGGATCAACCGCCGCGCGCGCTTGTCGGGTTTGGTTTCCGGTGGCTTGAAGCCCGCGCGTTCTGCGGCACGCAGCGCCCTGCCCTGTTCGCGCACGAGCTTTGACGCAGCGGATTCGCGATAAAGCGTCTGCGCGACGCTGGCCGGGCCGCGCACGTCGCGCAGTGCCAGCACTTCGATTTCGAAACGCTCATCCAGCCGCTGCACGATGAGCGCATCGCCCACGCGCACGCTGCGGGAGGGTTTCGCGCGCTGTCCGCCGACTTCGACCTTGCCGGTTTCGATGGCCTGCTTCGCAAGCGCGCGGGTCTTGAAGAAGCGCGCGGCCCACAGCCACAGGTCAAGGCGCACGCAGGCGGTGGTTTCGGTTTGCATCGGCATCGACACGATCACTATCCCCAAACGCAAACGGCCACCCGAAGGTGGCCGTCGTGCGGAAGATCGCCTGCCTTACTCGGCAGCAGCTTCGGCGGCTTCGGCAGCGGCCTTGGCGCGCGCCTTGGCGTTGCCGGCCAGGTCTTCCTTGATGCGCGCCTTCTTGCCTTCCAAGCCGCGCAGGTAGTACAGCTTGCTGGCGCGCACGTCACCGCGACGCTTCACCGTCACCGAGTCGATGGTGGCGCTGTGGGTCTGGAACACGCGCTCCACGCCGAAGCCGTGGGAAATCTTGCGCACGGTGAACGCGGAGTTCAGGCCGGCGTTCTTCTTGCCGATGACCACGCCTTCGTAGGCCTGCACGCGCTCGCGATTGCCTTCCTTGACCTTGACGTTGACGACGACGGTGTCGCCTGGGCCGAAGTCAGGCAGCTTGCGCGAAACCTGGGCGGCTTCGAAGTCCTGGACGAGGGTATGGATCGAGGGCTTGCTCATTGGAGTATCAACCTTGGGAAATTATGTTGCGTGCATTGCACGCGCCTGTTGGAGTCGTTGTTGCGCGAGTGCACGTGGACCCGCGTCATGGCACTGGTGAAGCCTGGAACTGGAGCGAACCGGCAAGGCCGGGCGGAGCGAAGCCGCGCATTATAGCGGCATTTTTCCTTGCGGCGCCAGAGGCTTAGGTGTCATCGTCCAGTGCGGTCGGCGCCTGCAGGTAGCGGGCCCGGAACGCCTCCAGCAGCGCCCTGTCCTGCTTCGACAGCGCCGCCTCATCCAGCAAGTCCGGGCGTCGCAGCCACGTCCGGCCCAGCGACTGCTGCCTGCGCCAGCGGGCGATTTCTGCGTGATTGCCGGACAGCAGCACGTCCGGCACCGCGCCCAGCGGGTGCTCGACCGGGCGGGTGTAATGCGGGCAATCGAGCAGGCCATCGCCCTCGAAACTGTCCTGCACGGCGGATTCGGCATCATTCAGCGCGCCGTCCTGCAGCCGGGCCACGGCATCGACCAGCACCGCCGCCGCCAGTTCGCCGCCAGACAGCACATAGTCGCCGATGGAGATTTCCTCATCCACCTCGGCCTGCAGCAGGCGCTCATCCACGCCCTCGTAGCGGCCGCAGAGCAGGATCAGGCGCGGCTCCGCTGCCAGTTCGCGCACCTTGCGCTGGTCAAGACGCTGCCCCTGCGGGCTGAGGTAGATCGTCCTAGCAGTCCTCGGATCAGCCTCGCGCGCGGCACACAGGGCGGCGCGCAGCGGCTCGATCATCATCACCATGCCGGGGCCGCCACCGAACGGGCGATCATCGACGCGGCGGTAATTGCCTTCGGCATGGTCACGCGGGTTCCAGCCGTGGATCGACAGCAGGCCGCGCTCGCCGGCGCGCCCCACCACGCCATGCGCGGCAAGCTGGGCGACGAATTCGGGGAACAGGCTGATGATGTCGAAGCGCATGGTGTTCTCCTTCCCCTTCAAGGGGAAGGCCGGGATGGGGATGGGGTTTGTCGTGATCCCGTCATTGAACACCATCCCCACCCAAACCCTCCCCTTGAAGGGGAGGGCTTAAAAGTCGGCATCCCAATCGACGGTGACGATGCCGACATCGAAATCGACGCTGCGGATGTAATCCGGCTGCACGAACGGAATCATGCGCTCACGCTCACCCTGCGCCACCAGCACGTCGTTGGCACCGGTGGAAAACAGATGCGAGACGGTGCCGAAGTCGATGCCTTCGACATTCACCACCCGCAGCCCTTCCAGATCGACCCAGTAGTACTCGCCGGGCGCGGGCGGCGGCAGCGCGGAACGCGGCACCAGCACGTCGGTGCCACGCAGCGCATCGGCGGCGTCCTTGTCGGCGATGCCGGGCAGCATGGCGATCAGGCCCTTGACGCCTTCGCGCAGCTTCGCGCCATCGCACACGCGCTCGACGCCGCGTGCATCACGCAGTGTCCATGGCTGGTATTTGGCGATGGCGCGGGCGGGATCGGTGAAACTTTCCAGCTTCACTTCACCGCGCACACCGAACGCACCGTGCAACCGGCCCACGGGGATCATCCTTTCGGAAGTCGTCCGTTGACCGGCGTCCGGTGCGTTCATGCGAATCTCAAGCAAGCTGCGTCAGCGAAGCGCCGAGCGCAGCTCGTTTCGTCAGGCTGCCTTGGCGGCGGCCTTGTACAGGTCAGCCACCTTGTCGGTCAGCTGCGCACCGTTGTCCACCCAGTGCTTCACGCGCTCGACGTTCAGCTCGACGCGCTTCTCCGCGCCCTGCGCCACCGGGTTGTAGAAACCGACGCGCTCGATGTTGCGGCCGTCGCGGGCGCTGCGGCTGTCGGTGACGATGATGTGGTAGAAGGGGCGCTTCTTGGCGCCGCCACGGGTAAGGCGAATCTTGACCATTGCAGTTTCTCGGTATTGCCCAGCGGCCGGAATGGCCGGGTAAGCCGGCAAGTATAGCGGGACTTGCTGCCCTGCGTCACCTCATCGGCATGCCGCTGCGCCCGCCCATCATCCCGGACAGGCCGCGCATCATCCCCTTCATGCCGCCGCGGCCCAGCTTGCCCATCATCTTTTCCATCTGCTGATACTGCTTCATGACCTTGTTGACATCGGCAGGCGTCAGGCCGGAACCACGGGCGACGCGGGCGCGGCGCGAGCCGTTGAGCAGGTCGGGGTTGCGGCGTTCCTTCTTGGTCATCGAATTGATGATGGCGATCATGCGCGGCACTTCCTTGCCGGTGACCTGCTGCTTCACTGCCTCCGGCAGTTGGCCGACGCCGGGCAGCTTGTCCATCAGCCCGTGCAGGCCACCCATGTTCTGCATCTGCTCCAGCTGGTCGCGCATGTCGTTGAGGTCGAACTTCTTGCCCTTGGCGACCTTCTCGGCAAGCTTCCTGGCCTTGTCCTGATCGACCTGCGCCTCGACCTGCTCCACCAGCGAGAGCACGTCGCCCATGTCGAGGATGCGGCCTGCGGCGCGGTCGGGATGGAACACGTCAAGGCCATCGGGCTTTTCGCCCACGCCAACGAACTTGATCGGCTTGCCGGTGATGTAGCGCACGGACAGCGCCGCGCCGCCGCGTGCATCACCATCGGTCTTGGTCAGCACCACACCGGTCAGCGGCAGCGCTTCGCCGAAGTGCTTGGCCGTCACCGCGGCGTCCTGACCGGTCATGGCATCGACCACGAACAGGGTTTCGACCGGGTTGACCGCGGCGTGCAGCGCCTTGATCTCGGTCATCATCGCGTCGTCGATGCTGGTGCGGCCTGCGGTATCGACGATCAGCACGTCGGCGAAGACCTTGCGCGCCTCGATGATGGCGGCGTTCACGATGTCTTGCGGCTTCTGCGACGCATCCGACGGGAAAAACACCGCGCCGACCTGCGCGGCCAGCGTCTGCAACTGCTCGATGGCGGCGGGGCGATACACGTCCGCGCTGACCACCATCACCTTTTTCTTGCGCTTTTCCTTGAGGTGCTTGGCGAGCTTGCCAACCGTGGTGGTCTTGCCCGCGCCCTGCAGGCCGGCCATCAGGATGACGGCGGGTGCCGGCACGTTGAGATTGAGGTCGGACGCCTGCGCGCCCATCACCGCCGCCAGTTCGTCGCGGACGATGCGCACCAGCACCTGGCCTGGGGTCAGCGAACGCATGACCTCCTGGCCGACCGCGCGCACCTTGATCCGCTGCACCAGCGCCTGCACCACCGGCAGCGCCACGTCCGCTTCCAGCAGGGCGATGCGCACCTCGCGCACGGCTTCGCTGATGTTGGACTCGGTCAGCCGGCCACGGCCACGCAGGCGTTCGATGGTGCCGGACAGGCGCTGGGTCAGGGATTCGAACATGCTGGTGAAACCTTGCTGGGATGCGTGCGTGCGGGGCCGGGAAGTATAGCCGCAGCCGCAAAACCCGGGCTTTGTGCGACACTTCCGGGATGACAATGGTTCTCATCGCCACTGCACTGTATGCGGCCGCAGCCGTGCTGCTCTGGCACGCCAGCGCGCGCGATGCCGTCCAGCACCGGGGCTGGATTCCGCTGGCGGTGCTGGCCGTCCTGTTCCATGCCGAAACCCACGCGGAAGCCTGGCGTCTGCTGCAGGGGCCGGACATGCACCTCTTCGCCGCGCTGTCGCTGGTCGGGCTGGGCATGGCCGCGCTGACCACCGCCTACGGCGCATTCGGGCGCATGCAGGCTCTCGGCGTGGTGGTGTTCCCGCTGGCGGCGCTCAGCCTGCTGGCCTATCACGCGCAGGGACATTCCGATAACGCCAATGAACTTGGCTGGCGGCTGCAACTGCACGCATGGCTGGCCCTGCTGGCCTATGCCACGCTGGCGGTGTCTGCCCTGCTGGCGATCTTCCTGTGGGCGCAGGAGCGTGCGCTGCGCCAGCGCCAGTTCCACCGCTGGCTGCGCGCCCTGCCGCCGCTGACCGAGCTTGAAAGCCTGCTGTTCCGCAGCATTGCCGTGGGCTTCGTGCTGCTGACCGCCACCCTGCTCACCGGCGTGCTGTTCGTCGATGACCTGCTGGGCCAGCACCTCGTCCACAAGACCGTGCTCAGCGTGCTGTCGTGGCTGGTGTTTGGCGCGCTACTGCTGGGCAGGTGGCGGCGCGGCTGGCGTGGTGCCACCGCCGTGCGATTGACGCTGGCGGCGATGGCGCTGCTGATCCTGGCCTTCTTCGGCAGCAAGATCGTGCTGGAACTGGTGCTGCATCGCACGGGCTGAGCCGAATGCGGAGCAAGCTCCGCATCTACCACCGCCGTTGGGTTTCGTTGTTGGCGTTGAGCCTGCTCGAATACGTTTGCAGGCAAAATATTTGCATTGACAACTATTGCATGGGCGAGCAAGATGCCGCCCCATGAACACGCCCGCCACGCCAACTGAAGCCTGCACCGGCTCCGCCCTCGGCCTGCTGTTCCGGCAAGTGCGCGATGCCATGTGGGCGCGGATGGCGCAGGAACTGGCCGACGCCGGCCATGACCTGACCTTCAGCCAGTTCATCGCGATCAAGCGGCTGGCCGCAGGCACCGCCAGCGTCACCGAGCTCGCCCGCGCCGCCGACCTCAACCCCGGCGCGATGACCCGCCTGCTGGACAAGCTGGAAGCGCGCGGCCTGCTGGTGCGGGTGGCCGATCCCGACGACCGTCGCGCCCTGCACATCCACCTGACCGATGCCGGGCGCGAGATGTGGCGCGACGTTGACCAATGCGGCCAGCGCGTGCGCGAACGTGCGCTGCGCGGCATGGACGATGCCACCCGCGCGCAACTGACCCGCCTGCTGGAGCAGGCCCGCGACAACCTTCTTTCGACGGACTGACCCATGTCCAGATTCCTTCCCCTCGCGCTCGCCGTGGCCGCTGGCCTGCTGCTGGCAGGCTGCGCCTCCACCGGCGGCATCGCACCGCAAGGACAACTGCGCGATACCGCATCCCTGCAGGCCAGCCGCGCGCTGGCCGATGCACGCATCTCCGATGCCGCCTGGCCCGACGCGCAATGGTGGAAAGCCCTGGGCGACCCGCAACTGGATGCGCTGATCGACGAAGCACTGGCCAGCGCGCCTTCGCTGGATGCCGCCGATGCGCGCGTGCGCAAGGCGCAGGCACAGGCCGGGCTGGCCGATGCCGCGCGCAAGCCGACGCTGGGCGCAAGTGGGCAGTACGCGACGGCACAACTGCCCGAAGGACTGGCCGGCGAGGAGATCGGCGGCAAGCTGATGCACAACGCGATGCTGATGGCGAACTTCGCCCTGCCGCTGGACATCTGGGGCGGCAAGCGTGCCGATTACAGAGCCGCGCTGGGCCAGGCCCGCGCCAGCGAGGTCGATGCACATGCCGCACGGCTGGCGCTGGCGGCGAACGTGGCACGCGGCTATGTCGCACTCGCACAGGCCTTCGACGCACTCGACATCGCCCAGCGCGAACAGGCGCGCAGCGAACGCCTGCACGCGCTTGGCAAGCAGCGCGTCGATGCCGGCATCGACAACCGCATCTCACTGCGCAATGCCGAGACACTGATCGCCACCGCCAAGGCGCAGCAACACGCTGCGCAGCAACAGATCGACGCATTGCGCAATGCGCTTGCGGCACTGGTCGGCCAGGGCCCGGATCGCGGCCTGTCCATCCAGCGCCCGCAGTTGTTGCAGGCACCCGCGCCGGCACTGCCCGCCGCGCTGCCCAGTGAACTGCTGGGTCATCGCCCCGACGTGGTGGCCGCGCGCTGGCGGGTGGAAGCCGCCGCGCAGGGCATCAAGTCCGCGCAGGCAAAGTTCAAGCCCAGCATCGACATCAGCGCGCTGGTGGGGCTTGCCGCAGTGAACTTCGATGATCTGTTCCGCAGCGATTCGCTGCTGGGCTTCGGTGGCCCGGCCATCAGCCTGCCGATCTTCGATGGCGGCCAGTTGCGCAACAACCTTGCCGCGCGCGATGCTGACTACGACCTCGCCGTTGCCGATTACAACAGCACCGTGATTGCCGGCCTGCACGAAACCACCGATGCCGTGCAGGCGATCCGCGCGCTGGATGCGCAGGCCACGTCACTGGAACAGGCGCGCGCTGCCGCAGCATCCGCATATGAACTTGCCGGCCAGCGCCATCGCGCCGGCCTTGGCACCCAACTCGATGTGCTCGCCGCGCAGAAACCGCTGCTGCAGCTTGAACAGCAAATCGCCGGCGTGCGCGCACAGCGCTACGTCGCCGCCATCGACCTGAATCGCGCACTCGGCGGTGGCCTTGCCGTCGAAGCGCCCGCCATCACCGCATCCAATCCGTCGCAGCCATGACCACCGAAACCACGCCCAATACATCCGCCGGCCCGGCTGCTTCGCTGCCGGCTTCGCAAAGCGCACTCCAGCCACCCACCAGCAAGCGCAAGCGCGCGCTGCTGATCCTGCTTCTTGCCGTGCTGCTGGCCGGCATCGCATGGCTGGCGTATTACCTGCTGGTCGCGCGCTGGCATCAGGACACCGACGACGCCTACGTGCAGGGCAACATCGTCAGCATCACCCCGCAGACGCCGGGCACGGTGGTGGCAATCAATGCTGAAGACGGCATGCGGGTGCAGGCCGGGCAAGTGCTGGTGCAACTTGATCCGAACGACGCCAAGGTCGCCTACGAACAGGCGGTTGCCAATCTTGCCGGCACCGTGCGTCAGGTGCGCGGCCTGTACAGCAGCGTGGATGCCGCGCAGGCCGACATCGCCGCGCGCGAAGTCGCCGTTACGCAGGCGCGTGCCGACGTGGCCCGCCGCAGCGGATTGGTGGCAAGCGGCGCGGTGTCATCGGAAGAACTCGCGCATGCACGCGCGCAATTGCAGGCAGCAGAAGCCGCGCTGTCGTCATCGCACGGGCAGTTGTCGCGCAGCCGCGCACTGATCGATGCCACCACCGTTGCCAACCAGCCGCAGGTGCAGGCAGCCGCCGCGCAGTTGCGGCAGGCGTATCTGGCGCTGCAACGCGCGCAGATCGTCGCGCCGATCGATGGCTTCATCGCCAAGCGCGCGGTGCAACTTGGCCAGCGCGTGCAGCCCGGCGCTGCATTGATGGCGGTGGTGCCGCTGGATCAGGTGTGGGTCGATGCCAATTTCAAGGAAACCCAGCTGCGCAACATGCGTCTGGGCCAGCCGGTGAAACTGACCGCCGATGTCTATGGCAGCGATGTGGAATACGACGGCAAGCTGGTCAGCCTCGGGCTGGGCACCGGCAGCGCGTTCGCCCTGCTGCCGGCGCAGAACGCCAGCGGCAACTGGATCAAGATCGTGCAGCGCGTGCCGGTGCGCATCGAACTGGACCCGAAGCAACTGGCCGAGCATCCATTGCGCCTTGGCATGAGCATGTCTGTCGATGTGAGCATCCGCGAGCAGGATGGCGGCGTATTGCCTGCCGCATTGCCCGCGCAGCCGGTTCACGCCACGCAGGCGTATGCAAAACAACTGCACGACGCCGATGCGCTGATCGAAAAAGTCATCGGCGACAACCTGCCGCAGGGCCGCAAGTCCTGACCCCCTTACGCAGGAGTCGCGCTGGCGGCGCACCGTTCCCTCCCCCTCTCCTCGTGGCGACGGGTACCGCCAGCCGGCAGCCATCGCGCTGCCGCTCCTGCACCTTCATCGAAACCTGACGCCGCATGTCCACCATCGCGCAAGACGCAGCATCCGGCCCGGCAGCCGCGGCGAAGCCGGCAGACTTCCGCCCGCCCAGCGTGGCACTGACCACGTTGGGGCTGGCGCTGGCCTCGTTCATGCAGGTGCTGGACACCACCATCGCCAACGTCTCGCTGCCCACCATCAGCGGCAACCTCGGCGGCAGCGCCAATCAGGCGACCTGGGTCATCACCTCGTTCGCGGTCAGCACCGCGATTGCCCTGCCGCTGACCGGCTGGCTGGCGCGCCGTTTCGGCGAACGCAAGCTGTTCATGTGGTCCACACTGGCCTTCGTGTTTGCCTCGTTCCTGTGCGGCATCGCCCACAGCATGGGCCTGCTGGTGGTGGCGCGCGCACTGCAGGGCTTCGTGGCCGGGCCGATGTACCCGATCACGCAGGCGCTGCTGCTGTCGATCTACCCGCCCGCGCGGCGTGGGCAGGCCATCGCCTTGCTGGCGATGGTGACCGTGGTCGCGCCGATTGCCGGGCCGATCCTCGGCGGCTGGATCACCGACAACTACAGCTGGGAATGGATTTTCTTCATCAACATCCCCATCGGCATCTTCGCCAGCATGGTAGTGGGCCGGCAGTTGAAGGGCCGGCCCGAGCGGCTGGAAAAGCCGAAGATGGACTACATCGGCCTTGCCACGCTGGTGCTGGGCGTGGGCGCATTGCAGATCCTGCTGGACCTGGGCAATGACGAGGACTGGTTCGCCTCCACCACGATCGTGTCGCTGTCCATCGTCTCCGCGATTTCGCTGGCGGTGTTCGTGATCTGGGAACTGACCGACAAGGATCCCATCGTCAACCTGCGCCTGTTCCGCCATCGCAACTTCCGCGCCGGCACCATCGCGATGACCGTGGCCTACGGCGCGTTCTTCAGCGTCGGCATCCTGGTGCCGCTGTGGCTGCAACGCAATCTTGGCTACACCGCGATCTGGGCCGGCTTTGCCACCGCGCCCATCGGCATCCTGCCGGTGCTGCTGACGCCGTTCGTGGGCAAGTACGCCAACCGCTTCGACCTGCGCGTGCTCGCCAGCTTCGCCTTCATCGCGATGTCGCTGACCAGCTTCACCCGCTCGCACTTCAACCTCGACGTGGATTTCGCCCATGTGGCATGGGTGCAGTTGTTCCAGGGCATCGGCGTGGCGCTGTTCTTCATGCCGGTGCTGCAAATCCTGCTGTCCGATCTTGAACCGCACGAAATCGCCGCCGGCTCCGGCCTTGCCACCTTCGTGCGCACGCTGGGCGGCAGCTTCGCCGCATCGCTGACCACCTATGCGTGGACCGAACGCGGCGCGGTACACCACGCGCACATGACCGAAAGGATTTCCGCCCAGGATCCGGCCACGATGGAAAAGGTGATGCAGCTGGGCGGCGGCGACCTGCAACGCGGCGCGGCAGTACTGGAACGGATGATTTCCAATCAGGCCGCGCAGATCGGCTTCAATGAAATCTTCCACCTGCTCGGGATCATCTTCCTCGGCGTGATCCTGTTCGTGTGGCTGGCGAAGCCGCCATTTTCGGCGAAGATCGGTGGTGCCGCTGGTGGCGGGCATTGAGGCAGAACGCTCAGGCCTGTTCCAGCGCGTCCGCCAGTCGCTCCACCGCGATCACCTCCATGCCCTTGTAGCTGCCCGACTTCGGGGCATTCGCTTTCGGCACGATGGCGCGCTTGAAGCCATGCGTCGCCGCTTCCTTCAACCGTTCCTCGCCGTTCGGCACCGGGCGGATTTCACCGGACAAACCGACTTCGCCGAACGCGATGGTTTTCTCGGGCAACGGCGCATCGCGCAACGAGGACAGCACCGCCAGCAGCACCGGCAGGTCGGCGGCGGTTTCCTGCACGCGGATACCGCCGACCACGTTCACGAACACGTCCTGGTCGCCCACCATCACCCCGCCGTGGCGATGCAGCACCGCCAGCAGCATCGCCAGCCGGTTGCCTTCCAGCCCGACGACGACCCGGCGCGGATTGGACAGCGGCGAGGCATCCACCAGCGCCTGCACTTCCACCAGCAGCGGGCGCGTGCCCTCGCGCGTGACCATCACGCAACTACCGGGCTGCGGCGCGCCGGTGCCGGACAGGAAGATCGCCGAAGGATTCGACACTTCGCGCAGACCGCCGTCGGACATCGCGAACACGCCCAGTTCGTTGACCGCGCCGAAGCGGTTCTTGAACGCGCGCAGCACGCGGAAGCGGCTGCCGGCATCGCCCTCGAAATACAGCACCGCATCAACCATGTGCTCCAGCACGCGCGGACCGGCGATGCCGCCCTCCTTCGTCACATGACCAACAAGGAACACTGCGGTGCCGGTTTCCTTGGCGTAGCGCACCAGCCGCGCTGCCGCCTCGCGCACCTGACTCACCGAACCGGGCGCGGCGGTCAGCGTATCCGTCCAAAGGGTCTGGATGGAATCGGCGACCAGCAAGCGCGGCTTCGATGCAATCGCCTGCTCAAGGATGCGTTCGACGCAGGTTTCCGCAAGCGCGTTCAAGCCCTCCAGCGGCAGGCCCAGCCGCTGCGCGCGGCCAGCGACCTGCGCCAGCGATTCCTCACCAGTGACATAAAGACCGGGCAAGGCCGGTGCCATCTTCGCCAGCGCCTGCAACAGCAAGGTCGATTTGCCGATGCCGGGATCACCGCCGACCAGCACCACCGCACCTTCGGCCAAGCCGCCACCCAGCACGCGGTCGAACTCGCCGATGCCGGTGGACGCGCGCGCCTGCGCGTCGATGCGTACATCGGCCAGCGCAGTGATCTTCGGCGCATCCAACTTGCCCGCCCAGCCACTGCGACGCGAAGCCGGGGACTTGGCCTGCACGGCGCTTTCCAGCGCGATCTCCGCCAGCGTGTTCCATGCGCCGCAGGCCTCGCACTGGCCCTGCCACTTGGCGTGATCGGCCCCGCAGTCGGAACAGACGTAGGTGGTACGAGTTTTGCTGCTTTTCGACATGCGAAGGATGCGTGCTGCGGAAAGCGACACTGTAGCCGCCGACCGTCGCATTTGCCGAGACCGCAAACGAAAAGCCCCGCTTTCGCGGGGCTTCCTGCAACACTGGTGCCGAAGAGAGGAATCGAACCTCCGACCTACTGATTACGAATCAGTTGCTCTACCGACTGAGCTACTTCGGCGGGGCTGCCATTCTAACGGCAACCGGGTCAGTCCACCAGCCGCAGGCGCAGTTCCTTGGGCAGGGCGAACACCATGTCCTCCGGCTCACCGTGCAGCTCGCGGACACTGGCCGCGCCAAGGTCGTGCAGGCGCTCCAGCACGCCGCGCACCAGCACGTCCGGGGCGGAGGCGCCGGCGGTCACGCCGATGCGGCGACGGCCTGCGATCCAAGCGGGGTCGATTTCGTCTGCACCGTCGATCAACCATGCGGCGGCACCTTCGCGCTGCGCCAGTTCGCGCAGGCGGTTGGAATTGGAGGAATTGGGCGAGCCGACCACCAGCACGGCGTCGCAGCCCTCGCCCACCAGTTCGCGCACGGCGTCCTGTCGGTTCTGGGTGGCGTAGCAGATGTCGTCGTTCTTCGGGCCCTGGATGGCCGGGAACTTCGCCTTCAGCGCGGCGATGATGTCGCGGGTGTCATCCACGCTGAGCGTGGTCTGGGTCGTGAACGTGCAGTTTTCGGGCTGCGCCAGTGCCAGCGTGGCGACATCGTCGATGTCTTCGACCAGATGGATCGTACCGGTGCCGCCTTCACGGCTCCATTGCCCCATCGTGCCTTCCACTTCCGGATGGCCGGCGTGGCCGATCAACACCATGTCGCGGCCATGACGGCATTGGCGCGCGACTTCCAGATGGACTTTTGTCACCAGCGGGCAGGTGGCGTCGAATACTTTCAGGCCGCGCCGGTCGGCTTCCTCGCGCACGGCCTTGGACACACCGTGGGCGCTGAAGATCACCGTGTTGCCGTCCGGCACTTCATCCAGTTCTTCGACAAAGATCGCGCCGCGCGCCTTCAGGTCATCCACCACGAAGCGGTTGTGGACGACTTCGTGACGCACGTAGATCGGCGCGCCCAGCGTCTCGATGGCGCGCTTGACGATTTCGATGGCGCGATCCACGCCGGCACAGAAACCACGGGGATTGGCGAGCAACACATCCATGCCGTGATTATCCCGCCTTCTTCGACTTTCCGGACAGCAGGCCGAACAGGCCGATGCCGATGGCACCACCGACCACCGCGCAATCGGCGAGGTTGAAGGACGGCCAGTAGTGTTCGCCGACGTACCACTGGATGAAATCGACGACATGGCCATGCGCGAAGCGGTCGATGAGATTGCCCAGCGCGCCGCCGATCACCAGCGCCAGCGGCAGCGCCTGCTT
The DNA here is from genome assembly GCF_047606765.1 of Thermomonas sp. Classification (GTDB taxonomy): domain Bacteria; phylum Pseudomonadota; class Gammaproteobacteria; order Xanthomonadales; family Xanthomonadaceae; genus Thermomonas. Next base: position 48,795 of record NZ_JASGED010000022.1, read on the forward strand.
GCAGTCGCCGCGCGCAATGCGTGACAGCATCCACGCCATCAGCCCGCTGATGCCGAAGGCCAGCGCCATGAAGAACCACTTCTGCCAGCCGCCGGCATCAGCCAGGAAGCTGAAGGCCGCGCCGGTGTTGTAGGTGCGGTACCAGTTCCAGAAACCATCGATGACGGGAACTGCGGTGTATTCCGGCAGTGATTTCAGCACCCATGCCTTCGTCCATTGATCGAGGACGAGCACCAGCGCGGAAACGCCGAGCCACGGCAGTGCATTGGGCTTCACGGTTGCCATCAGAAGTACTTCCGTTCCTCGCCCGGCCCGTCCACATTGCCCACGCAGCGCCCGCACAGCAGCGGATGCGTGGCGTGCATGCCCACATCACTGCGATGGTGCCAGCAGCGCACGCACTTGGGTTTGGCAGTCGGCTGCGCGAACACGCCGATGAAGCTGGCCTGCGCATCCGGCACGATGCGCACGTCACCGCTTATCAGCAGGAAGCGCAGTTCATCGACAACCGGCAGCAGCCAGTTCTGGTCGGCCACGTTGCAACGCAGTTCGATTTCGGCTTCCAGCGCCGCACCGATCTGCCCTGCGGCGCGCATCGGTTCCAGCGCCTTCGCCACCTGCTCGCGCAGTTGCAGCAGGCCGTCGAAATCGGTAACCGACAGCGGTGCATCGTCCGGCAGCGGCGCAAGACCGTCGTACCAGACGGTGAACAGCACGTTGCCTGCACGTTCGCCGGGGAGATAACCCCACATCTCGTCTGCGGTGAAGCTCAGGATCGGCGCGATCCAGCGCACGAAGGCTTCGGCGATGCGGAACATCGCGCCCTGTGCGCTGCGCCGCCCGCGCGAATCCTCGCGCATGGTGTAGAGGCGATCCTTGGTGACATCGAGATACAGCGAACCAAGGTCAACGCTGCAGAAGTTCATCAGCGCCTGCACCACGGCGGCGAAGTCGTAATTCGCATACGCGGCGGCGATCTGCTCCTGCACCTGCCATGCGCGATGCACGGCCCAACGATCCAGCGCCACCATCTCATCCAGCGGCAGCAGGTCACGCGCCGGGTCGAAGCCGTGCAGGTTGCCCAGCAGGAAGCGCGCGGTGTTGCGGATGCGGCGGTAGGCATCGGCATTGCGCTTCAGGATTTCCTGCGACAGCGACATCTCGTTGCTGTAGTCGGCGCTGGCGATCCACAGGCGCAGGATGTCCGCGCCCAAGGTCTTCATGATGTCCTGCGGTTCGATGCCGTTGCCCAGCGACTTCGACATCTTGCGGCCATGCTCATCGACCGTGAAACCGTGCGTCAGGCACTGGCGATACGGCGCAGCCTTGTCGATGGCAACGCCGGTAAGCAGCGAGCTCTGGAACCAGCCGCGATGCTGGTCGGAACCTTCCAGATACAGGTCGGCCGGCTTGCTTAAGGCCCGCTCCAGCAGCACGCCCTCGTGTGTCACGCCGGAGTCGAACCAGACATCGAGGATGTCGGTGATCTTCTCGTACTGCGATGCCTCATCGCCCAGCAACTCGGCGGCATCCAGCGCATACCAGACGTCAATGCCGCCCTGCTCCACCTTGTCGGCAACCGCGCGCATCAGTTCCACGCTGCGCGGATGGATATCGCCGGTTTCGCGATGAACGAACAACGCAATCGGCACGCCCCAGGTGCGCTGGCGCGAAATCGTCCAGTCCGGGCGGCCTTCGATCATGCCGGCGATGCGCGCCTCACCCCATTCCGGGTACCACTTCACGCCCTTGATCGCGTCCAGCGCATCACGGCGCAGGCCAGCCTGTTCCATCGAAATGAACCACTGCGGCGTGGCGCGGAACGCGATCGGCGTCTTGTGCCGCCAGCAGTGCGGATAGCTGTGCTTGAGCGGCGCAAACGCCAGCAGCGCGCCGTTGCCGCGCAGCACTTCGACGATGGCGTCGTTGGCCTTCCACACGTGCAACTGGGTCAGATCGACTTCGCCCGCTGGCGGCGTCGAAGGCAGATACACGCCGCGACCATCTACCGGGTTGAGTTGCGCCGCCGTGTACTTCTCGACAAGGCCGTACTTCTGGCCCACCACGAAGTCTTCCTGACCATGACCGGGCGCGGTATGCACCGCGCCGGTACCATCCTCGGCACTGACGTGATCGCCCAGCAGGATCGGGATGTCGCGCTCCGCATAGAACGGATGCGCGAACAACATGCCTTCGAGTTTTTCGCCCTGCGCGCGACCAAGAACAGTCACTTCATCCACGCCATAGCGCTTCAGTGCCTTCTCGGCCAGCGCTTCGGCCAGCACCAGCCATCGGCGCGTACCGTCGGCCTTGGCCGGGCCTTCGACCAACACGTATTCGAGTTCCGGCCCCAGCGAAATAGCGAGCGATGCCGGCAGCGTCCACGGCGTGGTCGTCCAGATCGGCAACGCGACTTCAACCTCTTCCGGCAACTCGCTGCCGAACGCGCGGCTGACCTGTTGCGGATTGCGCGCGGCATAGGCCACATCGACCGCAGGGCTGACCTTGTCCTGATATTCGATTTCGGCCTCGGCCAGCGCACTGCCGCAGTCGAAGCACCAATAGACCGGCTTCACGCCGCGCAGCAGGTGGCCGTTTTCCACCACCTTCGCCAGTGCGCGGATTTCATCGGCCTCGAAGCGGAAGTCCAGCGTGCGGTACGGACGCTCCCAGTCACCGAGCACGCCGAGCCGCTTGAAGTCGCGGCGCTGCACGTCGATCTGCTCCAGCGCGTATTCGCGGCATTTCTGCCGGAACGCCGCCGCGTCCAGCTTCACGCCAACCTTGCCCCATTTCTTTTCGATGGCGATCTCGATCGGCAGGCCGTGGCAGTCCCAGCCCGGGATGTAGGGCGCATCGAAACCAGCCACCGTCTTCGACTTGACGATGATGTCCTTGAGGATCTTGTTGACCGCGTGACCCAGATGGATCGCGCCATTCGCATACGGCGGGCCATCGTGCAGCACGAACTGCGGGCGGCCCTGCGCGACCTCGCGAATCTGCGCATACAGCCCTTCTGACTCCCAGCGCGCCAGCGTATCCGGCTCGCGCTTGGGCAGGTCGCCGCGCATCGGAAACGCGGTTTCCGGCAGCAGGATGGTGGACTTGTAAGGGTTGTCAGTCTTGTCGCTCACGCGATGGCTCGCTGTGGTTCGTGTTGATGAAGAATGGCACGCGCCTGCGCATCATCACGCTGCATTTGTGCAACGAGTGACGGCAGGTCGGGGAACTTTTCCTCGTCGCGCAGGCGGGCGACGAACTCGACTTCAATGCGACGCCCGTACAGATCGCCTTCGAAGTCGAACAGATGGGCTTCCAGCAACGGCTCCACGCCGGCCACCGTGGGCCGGGTGCCGAAGCTGGACACCGACGGCCATGGTGCGTCTGCCACACCGTGTACCCATGTTGCATAGATGCCGCGCAGTGCAGGCGTCTTGCCGCCGAAACGCAGGTTGGCAGTGGGGAAACCCAGCGTGCGGCCCAGTTGCTTGCCGTGCACAACGTGGCCGGCGATGGCATAGGGACGGCCCAGCAGGCGCGCGGCATGGGCGAAGTCACCCTCGACCAGCGCGGCGCGGATGCGGGTGCTGGACACGCGCTCGCCATCCGGGCAATGCACCGGATCAATGGCGTGCGCAGCGAAGCCCAGGGTTTCGCCCATCGCCTGCAACAACGCGATGTCGCCGGTGCGACCCTTGCCGTAGCGGAAATCCGGGCCAACCCAGACCTCACGCGCATGCAGGCGCTGCACCAGCAGCTTGCGGATGAAATCTTCCGCCGGCATCGCGGCCAGCTTCGCATCGAAGCGCAGCAGGCCCACGCCATCAACGCCAAGACCGCGCAGCCCTTCCAGCTTGCCGCGCGGCAGCATCAGGCGCGGCGGCTTGGCATCCTTCGCGAAGAACTCGCGCGGCAGCGGCTCGAAGCTGAGCGCCACCGCTGGCACGCCGAGTTCACGCGCACGCGCGACCGCGCGGCCCACCAGCGCGCGATGACCCAGGTGCAGGCCGTCGAAGGCACCGATGCAGACCACGCTGCCTTCGGGGTAGAGCACCCCACTACGCTCCGATGAGGAGCCGGCATCGCGGAACAGGAGATTCATGACAATTGGAAAGTCCGGCCACGGATGGCCGGGCTCTTCATCAGGGACGATGGCATGAAGTATAGCGGCGGCGCAGCAACCAGGCCGTTCTCAATGGCGCAGGTCGCGCAGGCGCATGCCCATCGCCAGCAACACGCCGGCATACGCCACCGCGCCCGCACCCACCGTGCCGGCAAGCCGCCAGCCGCGCTCCCACCAGTCCCATTGACTCCATTCCGGCCAGGCAAAGCGCAATGCCAGCACCACCAGCACCAGTGCCAGCATTGCCGCCATCAACTGCACGAGAAAACGGCCCCAGCCCGGCTGGCGGCGATACACACCGGCCCGGCGCAGCAACCAGGCCAATTGCAGTGCATTGACCCAACCGGCAATGGCGATCGCCAGCGCCAGCAAGGCATGCGTGCCGTGGATGCTGGCCAATGCCTGCCGCCACCCGCCACCCGCTGCCGCCAGCGCCGCCTGCCCCGTGGACGAGGCATACAGCAGGCCGGCGAACAGCCCGACCGTACACAGCGCATTGGTCAGTACCGCCACCACTGCAGCACGCACCGGCGTGCGCGTGTCCTGCCGCGCATAGAACGCCGGTGCCAGCACCTTGACCAGCAGGAAGGCCGGTACCGCCGTGGACTGCGCGATCAGGCTCCAGCTGGCCATGCGCGCGTCCAGCTCGCCGAAGTTGCGGTACTGGAACAACGTGGCGATCAGCGGTTCAGCGCACAGCACCAATCCCGCGCAGGCCGGCAAGCCGACCAGCAGGCATAGCCGGAAGCCCCAATCCAGCCCTTTCGAAAACCCATCGGGATCGCTGGCCGCATGCCGGCTGGACAGGTGCGGCAGGATCACCGAGCCGATCGCCACCCCGAACATGCCCAGCGGGAACTCCAGCAGGCGGTCGCTGTAGTACAGCCAGGTCATGCTGCCGCCGATCAGGAACGATGCCGCCATCGTGTTGAACAGCAGGTTGAACTGCACCACCGACGAGCCGAACAGCGTTGGCACCATCAGCTTCAGGATCTTGCGCACCCCGGCATGGGCAAGATCCAGCCGTGGGCGCGGCAGCAGGCCAAGCCGTGACAGGAACGGCAACTGGAACACCAGTTGCAGGATGCCGGCGGCGAACACGCCCCAGCCCAGCACCTTGACCGAGCCATCGAACCACGTCCCAGCCACCAGTGCCGCCGAAATCATCGCGAGGTTCAACAGCACCGGCGACAGCGCCGGCACCGCGAAGCGCTGGTAACTGTTGAGAATGCTGCCAGCCAGCGACGCCAGCGAGATGAACAGCGCATACGGGAAGGTGATCCGCAGCATCTCGACGAACAAGTCGTATTTCGCGCTGCCAGCGACGAAACCCGGCGCGATCAACTGCCCCAACCATGGTGCCGCCAGCAGCACCACGGCGGTGACTACCAGCAGCCCGGCCAGCAGGGTGCCGGTCACCCGGTCGATCAGTTCGCGCACCGCCGCCGGCCCGTGCTTTTCCTTGTATTCGGCCAGCACCGGCACGAAGGCCATCGAGAACGAGCCCTCGGCGGACAGCCGGCGCATGAAGTTGGGGATGCGGAAGGCGGCGACGAACACGTCCATTGCCGGGTTCGCCCCGAACACGATGGCGTAGATCTGGTCGCGCACCAGCCCGGACACGCGGGACACGAAGGTCATCGCACTGAATACGGCGGTGGATCGCAGCAGCCGGCTCATGCCTGCACCGCCCGGCTGATCGCTGTGGATCGTGGCATGTTGACCCCAAGTGCTTGATCGTCCATAATTTTGAGTCTTCCCGAATCCTTCGTCCGTAGGCAAGTCTGCCAGCGGACGGTTTCACCCGCCCAAACAACAGACACCCCAGGATTTACCTCGTGGCCAATATCAAGTCCGCCAAGAAGCGCGCCAAGCAGACCATCGTGCGCAACGAACGCAATGTCGCCCAGCGCTCGCAGCTGCGCACCGCCGTCAAGAAGGTGATCAAGGCGCTCGACGCCAACGATGCCGAAGCCGCAACCGCCGCTTTCGCCAGCGCGCAGCCGCTGCTGGATCGCTTCGCCGCTCGCGGCCTGATCCACAAGAACAAGGCCGCCCGTCACAAGGCCCGCCTGACCGCCCGCATCAAGGCGCTCAAGGCTGCCTGATCCACGGTGACGGGATTCGGCGAAAAGCCCCGCTTCGGCGGGGCTTTTTGTTTTAGCCCCATCACACCATAGGTGCCGAGCTTGCTCGGGCCGCTTGAACCGTAGGTGCCGAGCTTGCTCGGCACGAACGCCATGCGGAGCAAGCTCCGCATCTACGGGGAAGTCAGACGGCATCGCCCTGCGCCTGCGCTTCCAGTGCGTCCTCACGCAGCCGGTCGAAGAACGCCTGCACCGCCAGCATGATCGGCCAGGTGCCTTCGCGGCCGAGCGCGGACACCAGATACCACGGTTCCTTCCAGCCAAGCTCGTCAACGATGGCCTGCGCTGCCGCCTGCGCTTCGTCCTCGAACATCAGATCAGCCTTGTTGAGGATCAGCCAGCGCGGCTTTTCCAGCATGTCCGGGTCGTACTTGCGCAGTTCGGCCTCGATCGCGCGCACCTGCTCCGCCGGCGAAACCGCACTGCCATCGCCCATATCCATGGGTGCCACGTCAACCAGATGCAGCAGCAGGCGCGTGCGCTGCACATGGCGCAGGAACAGGCTACCAAGGCCGGCACCGTCCGCCGCGCCTTCGATCAGGCCGGGGATGTCGGCAATCACGAAGCTGCGCCCCGGCTCCACGCTGACCACGCCAAGGTTCGGGTACAGCGTGGTGAACGGATAGTCCGCCACCTTCGGCGTGGCCGCCGACACCGCGCGGATGAAGGTGGATTTGCCGGCATTCGGGAAACCCAGCAGGCCCACGTCGGCCAGCAATTTCAGCTCCAGCCGCAACGTGCGCTGCTCGCCCTCGGTTCCCGGCGTGGCCCGGCGCGGCGTGCGGTTGACCGAACTCTTGAAGTGCATATTGCCAAGGCCACCCTTGCCGCCCTTGGCAACCAGCAGGCGCTGCCCGTGTTCGGTCAGGTCGCCGATGATCTCGTCGGTGTCCACGTTGTGGACCACGGTGCCGACCGGCACGACGATGGTTTTGTCCTCGCCGGCCTTGCCGTACATCTGGCTACCCATGCCGTTCTCGCCACGCTGTGCCTTGAAGCGGGTCTCGTGGCGGAAATCGACCAGCGTGTTGAGGTTTTCATCGGCCTGAAGCCAGACATCGCCACCGTCACCACCGTCGCCACCATTGGGGCCACCCAGCGGGATGAACTTCTCGCGGCGGAACGCGATGCAGCCATTGCCGCCATTGCCGGCGGTGACCGTGATTTCGGCTTCGTCAACGAGTTTCATGGGAACCGGGATACAGATAGAGGATGGAAGCGTAGCTGCTTTTTTGCCGTCATCCCGGCGAAAGCCGGGATCCAGCTCTTCGGATTGAGAGCCAAAACTGGATTCCGGCTTTCGCCGGAATGACGAGATAGAAACGAAAAACCCCGCCGAGGCGGGGCTTCTCGCAACCGTGTCGGAGCGCTTACTGCGCGGCGACGACGTTGACCGTGCGGCGCTTCTTCGGGCCCTTGGTGGTGAACTCCACCGTGCCATCGACCAGCGCGAACAGGGTGTGGTCGCGCCCCAGGCCCACGCCGGAACCCGGATGGAACTGGGTGCCACGCTGGCGGACGATGATGTTGCCGGCCTCGATGGCCTGGCCACCGTAGATCTTGACGCCCAAGTACTTCGGGTTGGAATCGCGACCGTTGCGCGAGGAGCCTACGCCCTTTTTATGTGCCATGACGGATTCTCCTAATGCTTAGCCGGCGATGCCGGTGATTTCGATTTCGGTGTAATGCTGGCGGTGGCCCATCTGCTTGCGATGGTGCTTGCGGCGGCGGAACTTCACGATGCGCACCTTGTCGGCGCGACCGTGACCGATCACCTTGGCGGTGACCGAAGCGCCCTTCAGCGCATCGCCCAGCTTGATGCCATCGGCATCGCCCAGCATCAGGATGTTGTCCAGCTTGATCTCGCTGCCGGCTTCGGCTTCGAGCAGTTCGACGCGGAGCGTTTCGCCCTGCATCACGCGGTATTGCTTACCGCCGGTGACCAGTACTGCGTACATGATGAGTCTCTCGGTTCTGTAGTTATTCTGATGTTCTGCCTGCTACATGCCAAAGAGGCATGCGGGCGGACAGAAGCGGAATTGTAAGCGGGGCAACGACTTGGCGCAACCTGAACCCGATAGCCAGCACAGCGGTGGCCGGGCAGCAGGGTCAAGCGCTACCATACACGCCACATATGCCACATAGATTCGGAGGCAGACATGACGCAACTCCATTGCTATGTCCCGGATGACGTTGCCAAGCGTTTGAATGACAAGGCAAAACAGGCCGGCATGCCGGTGTCGCGCTATCTGGCCGCATTGATCCGCAAAGACACCGAGACCGGGTGGCCGGAGGGCTATTTCGACCTGTTCGGTGCGTGGGAAGGCGAGCCACTGGTTCGCCCGACACAGGACATCCTTGAACCTGGCGATTGCGTCAGGTTCGATGGCTGATCCGGCACCAGAGGCATGTACCTGCTCGATTCCAACACCTGCATCGCGCTGTTGAACCAAAGCCACGCAGGCGCGGCAGCACGTATCCGGCAATGCAGACCGGAAGAAGTCCTGTTGTGCAGCGTGGTCAAGAGCGAACTGCTGTACGGCGCACGTCACAGCCAGCGCGTGCAGGCCAACCTGCAACTGCTGGCGCAATTCTTCGCTCCCTTGCCCAGCCTGCCCTTCGACGACCGCTGCGCCGAAGAAGCCGCAATGATCCGTGCCGACCTCGCCATCCAGGGCCAGCCCATCGGCTCGAACGACCTGCTGATCGCGGCCACCGCCCGCGCACATGACGCAGTGCTGGTGACCCACAACACGCGGGAGTTCGTCCGCGTGGCGGGTTTGCGGCTGGAAGATTGGCTGGCTTAGGGAACTTTTCCCGCCAATCTGCGTCCAAGCGCCGTGCCCGGGAGCCATGAACGCCATCGATGGAACAACACAGCGTTCGGCTCTGGTTCACCGATGCGCCTGAAAAAGGCGCTGTCTGGCTGCTGGTTGCCCTGCTTCACCTGCTGGGCGTCTGGGTTTTGATGCGGCCACGACCTGAGGCCGATGGCACTGCTCCGTCAATGACGCTGGTGTACATCGACCTGCCGCCGCCAGTGAAGCACGCGCCAGTCGAAGCCCATCAGTCCGATCCAGCTCGCAGCCAAACCAGGCCATCGCGCACGCACGCCAACGCTGCTACGCCTCAAAACCCCGGTGATGCCGACGCCACAACGCCAACGCTGACCATCATCGATGCCGATGACAGCTGGGAGCCGCAAGCGGCTTCCAGCAAGGACGATGGCATTCGCTTTGAGCGTAAAAGTCCGATGGTCAGCCACAACCCCATCCGGCGCGGCCCGCCCGAGCGGTTCCGCATGCGAGGGCCAGGCAGCCTTGCAGACGTGGTGCGCAAGCTGTCACAAGCGCTGCTGTGGCCGGCAGGTTATTCCGACAATCCCTGCGATGGGCTTGCCGAAGCGGCGCGAGTACTGAGCGCCAACGCTTCGACCAAGGGCAGGCAGGCGCTGCTGGAAGACGTGGTGCGGCAGCAATCGCAATACTGCCCCTGAAGCATCGCCTGCCAGCGCGCTGGATATCCCGCCATTTGCCCCCAAATCGGAGCCTCGGTACGCTGCCCGATTGGTCGTCAGTCCGTTGCCGGCCTCCCCCACCCCCGCAGGACTCCACCGATGGCGCTGGACTACATCCGCATCCGCGGCGCACGGACGCACAACCTCAAGAACATCGACCTTGACCTGCCACGCGACAAGCTGATCGTGATCACCGGCCTGTCCGGCTCCGGCAAGTCGTCGCTGGCGTTCGACACGATCTATGCCGAAGGCCAGCGCCGCTATGTCGAATCGCTGTCTGCCTATGCGCGGCAGTTCCTCAGCGTGATGGATAAACCTGATCTCGACCATATCGAAGGCCTGTCGCCGGCGATTTCCATCGAGCAGAAATCGACCAGCCATAACCCGCGTTCCACCGTCGGCACCATCACCGAGATCCACGACTACCTGCGCCTGCTGTACGCGCGTGTGGGCACGCCGCGTTGCCCCGACCACCACTTCCCGCTGGAAGCGCAGACGGTCAGCCAGATGGTCGACCAGGTGCTGGCGATGGAGGCCGACGAAGCGCTGGCCGGCCAGCGCTGGATGCTGCTGGCGCCGGTGGTGCGCGAGCGCAAGGGCGAGCATGTGCAGGTGTTCGACCAGTTGCGTGCACAGGGCTACGTGCGCGTGCGGGTGAACGGCATGCTGCACGAAATCGATGCCGTACCAACGCTGGCGTTGCGACAAAAGCACACCATCGAGGCCGTCATCGACCGTTTCAAGCCGCGCGCGGACATTCGCCAGCGGCTTGCGGAATCGTTCGAGACCGCGCTGAAGCTGGGTGACGGCATGGCCATCGTGCAATCGATGGATCAACCGGAACGCGACCCGCTGCTGTTCTCTTCGCGCTACTCCTGCCCGGTCTGCGACTACTCGCTGCCGGAGCTGGAGCCGCGGCTGTTCTCGTTCAACTCGCCGGTCGGCGCCTGTCCCGGCTGCGATGGACTGGGCGTGGCCCAGTTCTTCGACCCGACGCGGGTGGTGGCACACCCGGAGCTGTCGCTGGCGGCGGGCGCGATGCGCGGCTGGGACCGCCGCAACGCCTACTACTTCTCGATGATTACATCCTTGGCGAAGCATTACCGCTTCGACGTTGACCTGCCGTGGCAACTGCTGCCGGAGGACATCCGCCAGATCATCCTGCACGGCAGCGGCAAGGAGATCATCAACCTGGTCTATGTCGGCGAGAACGGCAACAAGTACCAGCGCAAGCACGCCTTCGAAGGGATCGTGCCGAACCTTGAACGCCGCTATCGCGAAACCGAAAGCGCGGCGGTGCGCGAGGAACTGTCGAAGTACATCAGCGAGCGCCCCTGCCCCGAATGCGATGGCGCACGCCTGAACCGCAGTGCGCGCAACGTGTTCGTGGCCGACAGGCCGCTGCACGAGATCGGCGTGCTGCCCATCGACGCCTGCCTTGCCTTCTTCGACGGCCTGAAGCTGCCGGGCTGGCGCGGCGAGATCGCCACCAAGATCGTCAAGGAAATCCGCGAGCGGCTGGGCTTCCTTGTCGATGTGGGCCTCGATTACCTGACGCTGGAACGCAAGGCGGATTCGCTGTCCGGCGGCGAGGCGCAGCGCATCCGGCTGGCGTCACAGATCGGCGCGGGCCTTGTCGGCGTGATGTACGTGCTGGACGAGCCGTCCATCGGCCTGCACCAGCGCGACAACGAACGTCTGCTGGGCACGCTGACGCGGTTGCGCGACCTTGGCAACACGGTGCTGGTGGTGGAACACGACGAGGACGCGATCCGGCTTGCCGATTACATCGTCGATATCGGCCCCGGCGCGGGCGTGCATGGCGGCGAAGTGGTCGCGCAGGGCCAGCTTGCCGACGTCTTGAAAGCACCGCGCTCGCTGACCGGGCAATACCTGTCCGGCAAGAAGAAGATCGAAGTGCCGGTGCATCGCAACCCGCCCAACCGCAAGATGCTGCTGAAGCTGAAGGGCGCGCGCGGCA
>NZ_JASGED010000023.1:0-12666 GCF_047606765.1 Thermomonas sp.
AGCCTGCAGTTCATCCATCTGGCCTTCCTGGCGCTATTGCTCAGAAGACTTTGAACAGGCTCTAAGGAAGGCCTGAACAAGCCGTCATTCCGGCGAAAGCCGGAATCTAGCTCTTTGGTAAGTCATTGAAAAAGCTGGATCCCGGCTTTCGCCGGGATGACGTTTCAGGAGTTGTTCAGAGCTTCCCTAATGCGTGGTTTCCACACGCGGGATGAACAAACCCGCGCCAACGCCGAACCGCCGGCACAGCTGGGTGATCTGCCGCACATTCAACTGACGCTTGCCAGCCAATACCTGCGACACCACGCTCTGGTTACCAATCTCCGGCAATTGCGACTGGGTCAGGTTGTGCTGCTCCATCAGGAACCGCACCACCTGCGCCGGCGCGGCATCCGGCACCGGGTAGTCACGCTTGTCGCGCACTTCGATCAGGTCAGCCAGCAGCAGGAACAGGGATTCCATCTCGCCGCCCGGCCCCGCCTGCCCACTCTCCACCACCGCATCCGCCAGTGCGACCAGACTGTCGTAATCACCGATACCTGCCGCCTTGCGGAAGGCCGCGAAGGACTTGTTCACCTTCTCGATGTTCATGGTCGCCATTTGTCGTACTCCTTGTGCGTCAAGACGTGTTTGACATAGCAGATGCGCGCCGGGAAATGCACGAAGGCGATCACGCGCCACTTGTTGCCGCCGACATCGAACACATGGAAATCCCCCGCCTTGTCCACGCTGCCAAACGTCCTTTTCAGCTCGGCGTGGTTGGCGAAATCACGGGTTTCCATCACCTTGCGCCATACCTGCAAAGATTCGCCGGCATCGGGGTGCGCCTCGGTAAAAGCCAGGAGCGCACGGTTGGAGATCACGCGCATGAGCGCACTATTGCACTATGAAATATTTATTGCAATACGCAATTAAACGCCACCGCACGCCTTACCCCACCCACCCCGCCACCACGAACAGGGCGATCACCGCCAGCCACAGCACCAGCACGCGCCATGCAAGGTTCATGGCGTCGCGCAGTTCGGGCAGGTCGCCGAACACTTCCGCAAGCGCGGTGGACGCCGGGATACCGGATTCGGTGTAGTCGGCCACTTCCTCGGCGATGTCGCTGCGCACGCTGGCACGGGCGGCGGCGGACAGGACACGGGTGCGCAGGCCGAAGGCGCCTTCCTCGCGCCATGCCGACAGCACGCTGTCGAAGTTGCCGACCAGTGCCAGTGCCAGTGTCATCAACTGGGTGACCGGCCACTCGATCAACGCAAGCCAGCCGCGCGCACCTTCCAGCGTGTCGTGCGGAACGGCATTGGTATCCTGCTCCGCCGCCAGCACGCCAAGGCGATACAGCAGCGCGCCGAACGGGCCAAGCAGCAGGAACCAGAACAGCGGGCCAAACCAGCGATGCAGCGCGTTGCGGAACACCGCTTCCACCAGCGTGCCGCCCTCCATCTGCGGCGACACGCCCGGCGGCCACAGCGCAGCGGCTGCAGTGCGCCGCGCCATCGGATCGGGTGCATCCAGTACCGCGGCAACGTCGCGGTCGAGATCGCGCGGCCCCCAGCAATACGCCAGCACCGCGATATCGAACAGCAGGCCGACGAAACCCCACAGCGGCTTGTCCAGCGCAACCTGCAACAGGCCGGTGACCAGCAACGGCACCGCGAATGCCAGCGCGATGCCGTAACGCCCACGCCAGAAGCTGCCTTCCGGGAACTGCGCGTTCAACCATTGCAGCCAGTTGCGGAACCAGCCGTACTGGCGCAGGCCGGCAGCAAGGCCGGGGCCAAGGTGGCCGATGGCCAGCGCGACGATGACGGCAAGGAGGGTGGCAGCCATGCCGAGGATTCTAGCCTTCGCGCCGCTGTGCGTCGTGCTCGTCCAGCCATGCGCGGATGACGTGGCGGGCAATCGAAATGGGTGACGACAGCACGATGCCTTCGCCCTCGGCGTCCGCCTGCGCCCAGTCACTGGCAAGACCTGCGCGCACTTCGTCCGCCGTGAACCAGCGCGCGTCTTCCAGTTCATCGCTAGCCTGCGGCGTGTCCGCGTCGGCGCGGGCGATGAAGCCCAGCATCAGCGAGCCGGGGAACGGCCACGGTTGCGAGGCGAGATAGCGCGCGGTGTGTGCATGCACGCACACGCCGGTTTCTTCCATCACTTCGCGGGCAACGGCCTGCTCCAGCGTTTCGCCGGGTTCGACGAAGCCGGCGACGACCGACCAGCGCCGCGCCGGCCAGCTTGCCTGCCGGCCCAGCAGCAGGCGCTGCCCGTCGGTGATGGCGGCGATGATGGCCTGATCGGTGCGCGGGTAATGTTCGCTACCGCAGGCGTCGCATCGTCCCAGCCAGCCTGCACGAACGAAGCGCAGCATGCCGCCGCATGCGGCGCAGTAACGATGCCGCTGGTGCCAGTGCTGCAAGGCGCGCGCCTGCGCGAACAAGCTGGCCTGCCATGCCGGCCATTGCGATGCGGCGCGGCGCAGGTCGATGCGCGCGGGCGCATGGATGGCGAGCGTGCCGGCTTCGGCAAAGAACCATGCACGACCATCGCGCAGGCCAAGGAAGGTGGCGATGCCAGGGCCACCGCCAAGCATCGCGCCATCGATGTCGAACAATGCGTTTGATCCATCGGCCAGCGCGCGGCCGTCGGCATCCAGTGCGATCACGCCTGCATCAGGCCACAGCGCGGCGAGCGCATCGGCGTCATCGCGCAGATGATCGGCGCGATCCAGCGCGCCATCGACGAAGGCGAACGGCGAGGCTTTCGCCATCACACCGTGAACGACGACCCGCAGCCGCAGGTGGTCTTGGCGTTCGGGTTGCGGATCACGAACTGCGCGCCGGCCAGCGACTCGCTGTAATCCACGGTCGCGCCCATCAGGTATTGCAGGCTGAGCGGATCGACCAGCAGGGTCACGCCGTCGGTGACGATGGCAAGGTCGTCCTCGTTCTGGCCTTCGTCGAACTCGAAGCCGTACTGGAAGCCGGAACAGCCGCCGCCCTGGATATACACGCGCAACTTGAGCGCGGCATTGCCCTCTTCGTCGATCAGTTCGCGCACCTTGGCGGCGGCAGCGGCGCTGAACAGCAGGGGCGCGGGCGGCGAGGCCGGCGTGGCGGCATGGGTTGCGGCGATGTCCATCCGTGCAGGATGGGGCGCGGGCGGCGCTGATTCAACCTTCGGCAGGCGTGCTGGCTGCGGGAGCTGCCGCCTCGCTCCAGGTGAAGCTCTGCTCCACCGTCACCCCGGACACCGGCACCAGCCGCACCAATACGCGCACCGGCTTCACCCCCGGCGGCAGCACGATATCGCCTTCGACCTGCTGAAAATACTTGAACGAATAATCCACGCTTGGCGCGGCCTGCTGCTGGCGCAAGGTGGCCCAGTCCAGCTTGCGCATGCGCCCGTCCTCGCTGACTTCCAGCACCAGTTGCAGCCGCCCCTTGTTGACCGCGCCCCGGTTCAGGTTCTGGGTCAGGGTGGCGACGAAATGCCAGAGCTGCGGGTCGCGCTGCGGCTCCAGCTTCAATGCATGTACGTTGAGGCCATGGCGCTGTGCGGTGGCACCAACGAAGCGCTCATAGAAGGCGATGTCGGCGCGCAGGCCGGCGATTTCCTCGTCACGCTCCGCCAGCGTGCCTTGCAGGTCGGCATTGGCCTGCCGGCTGATCTGGTCGGAGCGGGTCAGGGTGACCACCTGCTGTTCCAGCTGGTCGATGCGGGCTGCCTGCTCGCGCAACTGCTCGGCGGCATTGACCGGCTGCGGGGCGAAGCTGCGCCACGCGCCCCAGATGCCCAGCAACAGCGCCACCGCGACCAGTACCGCCAGCGCGGCGCGCGGATGGCCCTTGCCCGCCTGGCGGAAGAATGACGTGGGGTTCGGCATCCCTTTGGTATCGCATCCGGCTTAAGCCTGCGTCAAGCCGCAGCGCCGTATAGACTGCCGCGAAGACGCCCATCCGCTGGCGTCGCGCAGGGGACCGTAAGTGGATCAAGCACATGTGTTCGCCATCGGCATCCTGCTGGCCTGGCTGGCCGGCATCCGTGCCTACCTGACCGTGTTCGGGGTGGGGCTGGCCGGCATCATGGGCTGGCTGGACCTGCCCGAGGCCTTGCAGGCCACGCAGTCGCCGTGGGTGCTGGGTACCTCCGCCGTGCTGGCGGGGGCGGAGTTCTTTGCCGACAAGATTCCGGGCGTGGATTCGGTCTGGGATCTGCTGCAGACCCTGCTGCGGGTGCCTGCGGGCGCGTTTCTTGCGGCGGCGGCGATCTCGCCGGACGGCGAACTCGGCACCGGGATGCTGGCCGCTGGTGCCGGGGTGGCGCTGACCAGCCATCTGGTCAAGGCCGGCTCGCGCGCCCTGCTCAACACATCGCCGGAGCCGGTCAGCAACTGGGCGGCATCGGCCACCGAAGACGCCGCCGTGGTGGGCGGGCTGGCGCTGGCCTTCAGCCATCCGTGGCTGGCGCTGGGCATCGTCGTCACCATCAGCCTGCTGTTCGCGCTGACCGTCTGGTGGCTGTGGCGCGCGGTGGCAAGGCGGTTGCGCGGGCCGCAGCCGGGCTGATTTTCGTCCGGATGGCCGCATCCGGGCGTCATTTGCGTCAAAATTGAGGGAAGCGCCATTTCCAGCGGCGCTTGCAGGGGATTCCATGAACAGTTTCGCCGCCCGTGCCGGCACGCGCCGCGCATCGGCACCACTGTCGGCCCAGACCGGGGCACGGCCATGAGTACCGAACAGGGCGGCAGCACGCCGGCCCCGGCAACCGCCGTGGACGCCGATCCGTTCCGCGTGCTGATCGTCGAGGATGACCGCAGCCAGGCCGTGTTTGCCGAGGCGATCCTGCGCGGCGCGGGCATGGTGGCCGAGGTGGTCGCCATGCCCGAACGCATGATGGCCGCGCTGGAAAGCTTCAATCCCGATCTGGTGCTGATGGATCTGCACATGCCCGGTGCCAGCGGCACCACGCTGACCGCGCAGATCCGCGAACATCCACGTTTCTCGCATACACCGGTGGTGTTCCTGACCGGCGACCAGGATCCGGAACGCCAGCTGGAAGCACTGGAACACGGCGGCGACGACTACATCCTCAAGCCGGTGCGTCCGCGCCACCTGATCGCAGCCGTGCAAAGCCGCGTCCGCCGCGCGCGCGCACTTGGCAGCCGCAAGCAGGCCACGCCCGAACTGGAGCGTCACCCCGTCACCGGCCTGCACACACGCCCCGTGCTGATGCAGGCGCTGGCTGCGCAACTCGATGCCGGCGAAGGTGCCGCGCTGTTGCTGGAAATGGGCAACGCGGTGGCACTGCGCAACCGCTACGGCTACGCCGGGTTCGAAGACCTGATGAACGAGGCCGGTCGCCATCTCAATACGCTGGCCGCGCAGCACAGCGCCGCGCGCCTGAGTGACAACGCCTTCATCGTGCTGGCAAGAAGCAGCGATCCGGCATCGCTGGAAAGCTGCGCACGCAGCCTGCGCGACGGCATCGGCCATCGCAATTTCAGCGCCGAAGGCGAGCCGGTGCGGCTGCGCTGCAGCATCGGCTACACCAGCCTCGCGCACGGCTTCGCCGATACCGGCGCTGTGCTGGCGGCGACCGAGGAAGCCCTGCGCAACGCACGCAGCAACCCCGCCGGCATCGCCCTGCACGTCCCGGTGGAAACCACGCTGGCGGGCGGCATCGCCGACGAATTGCGCTCCGCGCTGGCCGATGGCGTGGAAGGCCGGCTGCATCTGGCATTCCAGCCGGTGGTGGCGGTGTCCGGCGGCAATGATGCGCAATTCCAGGTGCTGGCGCGGATGCGCGATGCCGAAGGCAACGAGCGCCAGGCGCGCGACTTCCTGCCGGTGGCGCAATCCAGTGGCTTGATGCCGAAGCTCGACCGCTGTGTGATGGAGCAGGCGCTGGCGCTGCTGCAAAAGCGCCGCGCAGAAGGCAGGCCGGTACGGCTGTTCGTCTCGCAGTCGCCGCCCACGCTGGCACAAGACAGCTACGCCAGTTGGCTGATGCAGTCGCTGGAACGTGCGAACGTCGAAGGCACGTCGCTGGTGATCGACCTGCGCCTGGACGATGCGCTGGTGCATTCAATGCTGCTGCGCAATTTCTGCGAACAACTGGTGCCCACCGGCACCCAGTTCTGCCTCAGCCAGTACCGCCACGGCACCGAAGCCGACCTGCTGCTGCAGCAATTGCCGCTGGGCTACCTGCGGCTTGCCGCCGACTTCGCGCGGCAACCGCAGCCGCAGGAACTGCGCGACGAAATGCGCAGCGTGATCGACCGCGCGCACCGGCTTGGGCTGCAGGTGATCGGACAGGCGGTGGAAGACCCGCAGGCGGCGGCAGCGCTCTGGATGGGCGGCATCGATTTCATCCAGGGCAATCTGGTACAACGGGTTGACGAGGCCCTCGACTTCGACTTTCAGCACGCCACCTTGTGAACCAGGACGATACCCGCGGCTTCAACCTTCTCACCGCGCGCTGGCTGGCGCTGGGCGCGGCGGCGGGCGCAACCCTGGCACTGGTGGTGGATCGCATCGGCGTGGCAGGCCCGTGGCAACTGGCCGCGCTGATCCTGGCATTGCTTGCGCTGTTTGCCACCACCGCGATGGCCTTCGCCGTTCACCAGCGCGAAGCGCAACTGCAGGAACACGCGGAACAGGCGCGGCGCGGCGCGGACCGGATCAGTGCGCTGCAGCGCGAGATCGACCGCCACACCCAGCTTGAGGACGAGCTGACACATGCCAAGCAGGCGGCGGAATCGGCGGTGATGGCAAAAGGCGAGTTCCTCGCCACCATGAGCCACGAAATCCGCACCCCGCTCAACGGCATCGTGCCGATGCTGGATCTGCTGTCGCACACGCGGCTGGCACCTGACCAGCAGGAACTGCTGAAGACCGCCACCGCCTCGGCACAGCAACTGCTGCGGATCGTCGATGACATCCTCGACTACTCCAAGCTGGAAGCCGACCGCCTCGATCTGGAAACCACCGGCTTCAACCTGCGTGAGGTGCTGCAAAGCGTCATCACCCTGATGGAGCGCCCGGCGGAAGCCAAGGGCCTGCGCCTGCAACTGAACATCGACAATTCGGTGCGCCTGCCGGTGCGCGGCGACCCGGTGCGCCTGCGCCAGATCCTCAGCAACCTGATCAGCAATGCGGTCAAGTTCACCGAGCGCGGCAGCGTGTCGCTCAATGTCAGGCGCACCGGCGAAACCGCCGCGCAGCACCAGTTGCGCTTCGAGGTGAAGGACACCGGCATTGGCATCGACAAGGCCGCACAGGACAAGCTGTTCCATGCGTTCACCCAGGCCGACACCTCCACCACACGCCTGTACGGCGGCACCGGGCTGGGGCTGGCGATCTGCCGGCGCATCGTCACCCTGATGGGCGGGCGCATCGGGGTGGAATCCGAGGTCGGGCGCGGCTCGACATTCTGGTTTGAAATCCCGCTGCTGAAGGTGCAGGGCGACATGCCCAGCCAGCAGGAAGACCTGCACGGCGGGCGCGTGCTGCTGATTACCACCGACCAGCGCCTGCGCATGCGCCTGACCATGCTGCTGCCCAACTGGGGCCTGCGCGTGACCTCGGTGGAAACCACCCACGACGCGCTGGAACGCCTGCGTCAGGCGACCGCGCAGGGCGAGCCGTGGGCTTATTCGGTGGTGCTGGCCGACCTGTCCAGCATCCGCAGCACCGCGCTGTCGCTGGCGCGCAACATGGAACGCAAGAATCAGTATGGCGATGCACGTTTGGTCTATATGCGCAGTGACGAAGTGACCTCGCTGGACCTGCCGGTGTCGGCCACCGTGATCCCGCGCAACGCCGAGGACGCCGACCTGCGTTCCGTGCTGTCCGCTTCCGGCGTGTCATGGGCGCGCCATGAGCAGCACCCCGCGCCTGCAAGTGAGCCGGAAGCACAGGAAGCGCCACGCAGGCCGCGCCTGCTGCTGGTCGAGGACAACCCGGTCAACCTGATGGTGGCGCAGCGCCTGCTGGAAGTGATCGGCGTGGAATGCGACACCGCCGGCAACGGCCAGGCCGCCATCGAGAAGCTGGAGGCCGATGCCAGCTACGACCTGGTGCTGATGGACTGCCAGATGCCGGTGCTGGACGGCTACAGCGCCACCCGCCGCTGGCGCGAACTGGAGCAACAGCGCCGCGCCGCGCGCCGCCTGCCGATCGTGGCGATGACCGCCAACGCGATGGCCGGCGACCGCCAGAAATGCCTGGACGCCGGCATGGACGATTACCTCGCCAAGCCGGTGACCCGCTCCGACCTCGAACAATGCATCACCCGCTGGAAGGGCACCCGCATGGCCGTCCCCGACACCCTGCCGCCGGCTGAGGAACTGGCCGAACGCCTGCCGCCGGTGATCGACACCCGCGTGCTGGACGAATTGCGCGAAGTACTCGGCGACGAGGTGGACAAGATCGTCGCGGTCTATCTGGAAGACACGCCGCGCCTGATCGCACAGCTGGAACGCGCGGCAGTGGCCGATGACCCGATTGCGCTGCGGGTGGCCGCGCACACGCTGAAATCCTCAAGCGCCAATGTCGGTGCCACCACGCTGTCGAATGCCGCGCGCGATCTGGAACACGGCGCACGCGACGGCACCCTGACCAAGCCGGGATCGGCGGTGGCGCGGATCGTCGGTGAATTCGCGCAGGTGAAGGCGGCGCTGCAGGCCGCACAACCACGACAGGATTGAACGCTGCGTCTGATCGACGCAGCGCGCGCCGGGATCAGTCCTTCTCGATCTGCTGGGCCAGGTAGTTCTGCTCGCCGATGCGCTCGATCAGCGACAGCTGCGTCTCGATCCAGTCGATGTGTTCTTCCTCGGAATCGAGGATGTCGGCAAACAGCTTGCGGCTGACGTAATCGTTCACCGATTCGCAATGCGCAATCGCATCGCGCAACAGCGGAACCGCCTCCATCTCCAGCGCCAGATCGGCGCGCAACACTTCCAGCGGGTTCTCGCCGATGCGCAGGCGACCCAGCGCCTGGAAGTTCGGCAGGCCATCGAGGAACAGGATGCGCTCGGACAGTTTGTCTGCGTGCTTCATCTCGTCGATGGACTCGCGGTATTCGTGTTCGGCCAGTTCCTTCAGGCCCCAGTTCTTCAGCATCTTGGCGTGCAGGAAATACTGGTTGATCGCGGTCAGCTCGTTGTAGAGCGCCTTGTTGAGAAACTCGATGACCTTGGCGTCGCCCTTCATGGCTGCGCTCCGTTGAGGATGGACGCACGCACTCTAGCGTTTGCGCACACGCCATGACGGAACGCGAATCGTCCTCAACTCAACTCTCGATTCGGGCCGTGCAGACAGCGCCGCCCACAGGCCGGATCAGGCAGCCTGCGCCAGTACCAGCAGCGGCAGTTCGCGGCGGCTGCGGGTTTCCTCAAGGATTTCTGCTGCCAAGCCCACACAGGAACCGCAGTTGGCACCCGCGCCGGTGCGCATCGTCAATTCCGACACCGAGGCACAGCCTTGCGCCGCGATTTCGCGGACTTGCTGCTCGGTGACTCCATTGCAGATGCAGACGTACATCACACCACCTTCGGACGGATGCTGCGATCTAATCGCAAACGCGAATGATTGTCAATTTGTGCCGACGAGCGGCGCGGGGCGGTTCAGCCCCGGTAGCGGCAGCCGGAGGTGCAGGTTTCGTGCACCACCACCTCGGACAGCAGCGGAACACGGGGTTTCATCTGCGCCCAGATCCACATCGCCAGACGTTCGCTGGTCGGGTTTTCCAGCCCCGCGATGTCGTTCAGATAGTGGTGATCCAGCGCATCGTGGACGGGCTGGAATGCCGCCTTCAGCTCGGCGAAATCCATCACCCAGCCGGCATGCGGGTCGGGCTCGCCGGATACATGCAGTTCGATGCGGAAGGAATGCCCGTGCAGGCGCGCGCATTTGTGCCCGTCCGGCACGTTCGGCAGCCGGTGCGCGGCTTCGATGGTGAAGACCTTGTAGATATCCATGCGTGCATGGTCGCATGCGCGGCC
Source organism: Thermomonas sp. (assembly GCF_047606765.1). Classification (GTDB taxonomy): domain Bacteria; phylum Pseudomonadota; class Gammaproteobacteria; order Xanthomonadales; family Xanthomonadaceae; genus Thermomonas. Next base: position 10,007 of record NZ_JASGED010000023.1, read on the forward strand.
TGTGCCGGCACGCCGCATTGGCGGTGGGAAGAGACTGCGCGCACAATCGGCATCCTGATGCTGCAACACCTGCCCAACGACAAGCCCGGCGACCTGCCCCGCGTGGCCAAGGCGTTCTACAACAAGGTGCAGGAGGTCATTGCGCCATGAGTGCATCGCGTAGCGGCGTGCTGGTGGCGGGTTCGGCCAACCTCGACTTCGTGGTGCGCGCCCATGCCATTCCCGCGCCCGGTGAAACCGTGCTGGGCCGCGACTTCATGACCTTCCCCGGCGGCAAGGGTGCCAATCAGGCGGTGGCCGCCGCGCGCGCGGGCGGCGCACAGGTGGCGATGCTGCTGGCGCTGGGCGATGACCCGCCGGCACAGGTGCTGGAAGCCTCATTGCGCGATGCCGGCGTCAGCCTGCACATCCGCCGCCAAACCGCGCTGCCTACCGGCGTGGCCTTCATCTGCATTTCCGATGATGCGCACAACGCGATCACGGTGGCACCCGGCGCGAACGAGGCGCTGACGCCCGCCGACCTGCCCGCGCTGGACGGCATCAGCCACCTGCTGCTGCAACTGGAAACGCCGCTGGACACGGTGACCGTCTACGCCGAACAGGCGCGTGCTGCGGGCGTGACCGTGGTGCTCAATGCTGCCCCGGCGCGGGCACTGCCGGCGCGACTGCTCGCGGCTACCGACGTGCTGGTGGTCAACGAAGGCGAACTGGCGATGCTGGCGGGCGATGCCGGCAGCATCGCCGATGCACTGCGCCGGCTGCCGGTGGCGCGGGTGGTGGTGACGCTTGGCGAAGCCGGCTGCGTGGCGCGCGATGGCGATGCCTTCCTGCTGCAACCGGCATTCGCCATCGATGCCATCGACACCACTGCGGCCGGCGACACCTTCTGCGGCGCGCTGGCAGCGTCACTCGCGCGCGGTGATGCGCTGGCAGCGGCTTTGCGCGAAGCCAGCGCGGCCTCGGCACTGGCCTGTACCGCGCTGGGCGCGCAGTCCAGCATCCCCACGCGCGCAGCCGTGCAGGCACTGCTCGCGCAACCAAATGCTTCCGACGCAGCCGCCACGCTGGCGCAACGCTGCGGGCTGTAGATTGTGTCGAGCGACCAAACCCTTCGCCGCACCGGTGCTGGGGCAGCACGACCGGCAGGTGCGCGAAGCCGTGGAAGCCACGGCCCGCAATACCGAGGCAACGGAAGCCTAGATCGAACACAAAAAAACCCCGCAACCTGGGGCTGCGGGGTTTGGAGTCGCGGGGCGGTGGGAGGGGAACGCCCGCGACGGTCGAGCTTGTTGCGTGGTTTGCTTACTTGGTCTTCGAAGCAGCCTTGGTGGCCTTTTCCACTTCGGCCTTGACCTGGGTGCTGGCCTTCTCGAACTGACCCTTGGCCAGCGAGCCGATGGCTTCGTTGGTCTTCAGGGTGTTGGCGAACACTTCCTGCACGGTGCCCAGGGTGCGCTCGGCGTTGGCGCGGGCCACCTGCACGCCCTTCGGCCACACGGCCTTCAGGCCTTCGGCGTCGCGCACTTCGATCAGCTCGCCCGCAAAGGCGAAGCCGGCGTTGATGTTCTCTTCGATGGCCGAAAGGTTCAGGCTGAACGCCTTCTCGGCATTCTCGAGGGCCAGACGGTTGACGTTGGCGGCAACGTCGGCGAACTGGGCGGCGGCCTTGGTGAACTGCTCGTTGAACTGGTACATGACGGTCTCCTGCGAATATGCCGGCAGGGAGTGCCGGTTTGTGCGGTGCAGCATAAAACCGCTTTTGTTGCGATGCAACATCGGCCCGATAAACGGTCGCCGCCTGTTCAGGATTTGCGCCAAAACGCACCTGGCAACCCGCTCATGGGCTGCCCGAACCACCGCCGGAATGCCGCCTGCGTGCAGGCTCGGGCCGGCGTGGCCGCGCTTCCGGTGTTGCCTGCGGCACCGCCTGTGCTCCGGCAATCGCCCGTGCAAGCGGGGCCAGATGCTGCAAGGCGCGGGCATACACGCCGCGCTTGAAGGTGACGACATGCTCCATCGGGTACCAGAAATCGACCCAGCGCCAGCCGTCGAACTCCGGCTTGTCGGTCAGATCCAGTTGCAGGTCGGCCTCGCTGCCCTTGAAGCGCAGCAGGAACCACACCTGCTTCTGGCCGATGCAGACCAGCCGGTCGTGATGGCGGATCGCGCGCGGTGGCAGCCGGTAGCGCAGCCAGCCCGGCGTCGCACCCAGCACTTCGACGTGTTCGGGCAGCAGGCCGGTTTCCTCGCGCAATTCGCGATACATCGCCTCCAGCGGCGTCTCGTCGGTGTTCATCCCGCCCTGCGGGAACTGCCAACCATCCCGGTGCACGCGGCGTGCCCAGAACACCCGGCCATCGTCGTGCATCAGCACGATGCCCACGTTGGGGCGAAACCCGTCCGGATCGATCACGATGCGGACTCCTAGAATCTACTGGTTCCGACTCTGCCAGCCCGGCACGCGGGCGGCAAGCAATTCCCGGAAGATTGACGCGCATGCCCGTGGCATGAATAATTCGCGGTTCCGCGTCGGCTATGTAGCTCAGCCGGTTAGAGCACAGCACTCATAATGCTGGGGTCGGTGGTTCGAGTCCACCCATAGCCACCACACTGGCGCAGCACGCAACCCCGCGCGACCGCGGGGTTTTTCGTTTCGGTGG
>NZ_JASGED010000024.1:0-39167 GCF_047606765.1 Thermomonas sp.
CGTCGCCGCGCGCGCGCAGGGTTTCAGCCAGCGCCTTCGCCGCCGAGGCATCGACATCGGCCTTCAAAAACACCGCGACCTCGCGGCTGGACTGCACTTCGCCACCCAGCCGCTGCACGTTCTGCAAGACCAGCCACAGGCCCAGCGGCAGCGCCATCGCCAGTGCCATCACGCCGATGGTGAGCAAGGTGGCCCACGGCTTGCGCAGCATGCGGCCCAGGCTGGCGACGATGCTGTAGCCGTGATGCTCCAGCCATGCGCCGAAGCGGCTGGCATGGACATCGGCAACCTTCTCATTCATCGACCAGATCCTCCGGTGCGATGTCGTCGGTCAGCTGCCCCTGCTCCAGCACCAGCACGCGCTTGCGCATGCGCTTGACCAGGCCCAGGTCATGGCTGGCCACCAGCACGCTGGTGCCGCGTTCGGGCAGCGCGGCGAACAGCGCCATGATTTCCGAAGACAGCGCCGGGTCGAGGTTGCCGGTGGGTTCATCCGCGATCAGCAGGGCCGGTTCGGCGATCACCGCACGGGCGATGCCGACCCGCTGCTGCTCGCCTGCGGACAATTGCGAAGGCAATGCGCGTTCGCGCGCCGCAAGGCCCAGCCGGTCGAGGATCGAACGCACGCGCTTGCCGGTCTCCGCGCGCTTCATCCCGCGCAATACCAGCGGCAGGGCCACGTTCTCGCCCACGCTGCGATCCATCAGCAATTGGTGGTTCTGATAGACCACGCCGATGTTGCGGCGATGCGCGGCGATCCGCGATCCGCGCACCTTGGCGAGGTTGCGCTCGGCGAACAGCACCGTGCCGCGGCTGGGGCGCTCGGCAAGCTGGATCAGCTTGAGCAGGGTGCTCTTGCCCGCGCCGGAATGGCCGGTGACGAACAGCATCTCGCCGGCGTCCACCGCAAAGCTGACGCCGGACAGCGCAACGTGCCCGCCGGCGTACTGCTTGCTCACGTTGTCGAAACGCAGAACCGGCATGGTGGGTGTCGTGCGGCGAGGAACGCGCAGTATCGCCCGAGCCGTCGGCAGCGACCAGCCGTGGCCTCAGCCGCCGACCAGCGACTTGAGGCGGCGGCCGATCCGGCTGAGCAGGGACGGTTTGTCGCCGGCAGGCTGCGGCGCGGGCTTGGCGGCAGCGTTCGCCTGCGTGGGCGCGCCTTCCGCGCCTTCCAGCGGCTTGCCGTGGCGACGGCGGCGACGCTTGCGCGGCTTGCGGGCTTCGCGTTCGGCCAGGTTCGGCGCGGCGTCAGGCGCATCGGGTTTGGGCGGCGCAGGCGTGCTTGATGCGGCTTCGCCCTCAATACGAGGCTTGCGCGGCGGACGCGGGCCGCGGCCTTCGCCGCGACCACCGGAGCGCTCGCCGCTGCGGCCACCCCGGCCACCGCCACGCTTGGCGTCCTCGGCGGCGCGCGCTTCGCGCACTTCCTTGAAGATGTCGCCGATGCTTTCGCCTTCTTCGGCCACCACTTCCACGCCTTCGCGCGGCTTGCGCGGCAGCGCGGTCATCAGTTCCTGGGTGACCGGCTCGGAGGGAATCTTCTGCTCGATGTAGGCCTCGATGTCCGGCAGCGACATCGCATAACGCTCGCAGGCAAAGCTGATCGCATCGCCCTCCGCACCGAGGCGCGCGGTGCGCCCGATGCGGTGTACGTAGTCCTCGGCATCGAACGGCAGGTCGTAGTTGAAGACGTGTGACACGCCGTCGATGTGCAGGCCGCGCGCGGCCACGTCGGTTGCCACCAGCAGTTCAAGCTGGCCGGCCTGGAACTTCTTCAGCAGCGATTCGCGCTTCTTCTGCGGCACGTCGCCGCTGAGCACGCCAACGCGGTAGCCGGCCTTTTCCAGCGCGCGCGCAACGCGCTCCACGAAGGCCTTGGTGTTGACGAACACCATCGTGCGCGCGCCTTCGCTGCGCGACAGCAGGCCGATCAGCAGCGGCAGCTTTTCCTCGTCCGCCGGGTAGTAAAGCTTCTGGCGCACCCGCGCGGCGGTGATGGATTCGGTTTCGACGACGAGCTTTTCCGGCTCGTTCATGTGCTCGTAGGCCAGCTCCAGCACGCGGTGGCTGAGGGTGGCGCTGAACAGCAGGGTTTGCCGCTCGGTGCGCGCCGGCATGCGGCGCAGCAGGAAGCGGATGTCCTTGATGAAGCCGAGGTCGAACATGCGGTCGGCCTCGTCCAGCACGCACATCTCGCAGGCGTGCAGGCTGACCACCTTGTGCTGCTTCACGTAGTCGATCAGCCGGCCGGGCGTGGCGATGATGACATCGGCACCCTTCTGCAACTGCTCGCGCTGCTTGTCGTAGTCCACGCCGCCATAGACCAGCGCGAACTTCAGACCCAGGTCGGAAGCGAACTTCACCGCATCCTTGTGGATCTGGATCGCCAGCTCGCGGGTGGGCGCGAGGATCAGCGCGCGCGGATCTGCAGGCGTCCGGTCGGCCAGCGCCGGGCGCTTGAGCAGACGGTCGATCACCGCAACCAGGAAGGCCAGCGTCTTGCCGGTGCCGGTCTGCGCCTGCCCGGCCACGTCGCGCCCGTTCAGCGCCAGCGGCAGGGTCAGCGCCTGAATCGGGGTGCAGCGGGTGAAGCCGGCGGCTTCAAGCCCGGCAAGCAGCGCCGGATGCAGGTCGAAGGAGGAAAACGTGAGGTCGGTCAGGGGTTTGTCGGACACGGAGGCTGGCCTAAGGGCAGCGGCCCGGCGGCATTGCCGGACGGCTTGCGTGAACAGGGGGCAGCCGCGCAGACTGCCGGGAAAGTCCGGGGCTGGTCGTTCCCGGCACCGCATCGCGCCTTGTCTTGCGGGCGATGCATCCCCATCAGTCTATCATTCCCCGCCCCCAGGCCGTTTTCGGCCCCAAGCGCACACCACTGGAGTTTCCATGAGCGATACCGTCCTGCACGCCACCGATGCCGACTTCGACAGCCAGGTGCTGGCCTCCGACCAGCCGGTGCTGGTGGACTTCTGGGCACCGTGGTGTGGCCCGTGCAAGATGATCGCCCCGGCGCTGGACCAGCTCGCCACCGACTACGCCGGCAAGGCGAAGATCGTGAAGGTCGATGTGGACCAGAACCAGCAGACCGCGATGAAGTACCACGTCCGCAGCATCCCGATGCTGCTGCTGTTCAAGGGTGGGCAGGTGCAGGCCACCCAGATCGGGGCGGTGGGCAAGGCCCAGCTCGCGCAGATGATCGACAAGGCGCTTTGAGCGCTGGCCGTCATTCCCTTGGCCTCAAGCTGCTAGCCCGTCATTCCGGCGAAAGCCGGAATGACAGCAACAGTTGCACCACACGCCGCACTGGTGCTAGTTTTCCGCCGAACCCGGCGCTGCACCGCTCCTTCAGGCGCGCCGCACCCCCTCTGATCCACTCCCGACGACCCCGCCCGCACGCCTGCGGGCGCTCGCAACGCAAGCGAGGATTTTCCCTTGTCCGACACTACAAACGACGCCGGCGAAATCGCCGAGAAGCGCGTGCGCAAGCCGCGCGTCGCCAAGCCCCGCAAGAACGACCTGCCCGATATCACGCTGGAGGCACCGGCAGCACCGGCACCTGCCGCCGCTCCGCCGCCGGCACCGCCCGTGCAGGCCGAAGCCCCGCAGGCACCCGCGCCGCAGCCGTCGTCGGCCCCTGCCGATGGCGGCAGCCACGATGCCGGCAACCCTGCCGGCAGCCCTGCCCAGATGGGCGAAGGCGGCAACGCTTCGCAGCACAACCATCAAGGTGGCCAGCAGCAATACGACGGCAACCGCAACAACCGCCGCGAGCGCTTCAAGAACCGCCGCGACCGCCAGCGCGAGCGCTACCGCGACGGCGGCATGCAGGACGACGGCGGCAACGGCGAGAACTTCGTGCCGCGCCCGCATCCGCAGGTGCCGGAAGGCTTCCCCACCTATTCGCTGGGCGACCTCAAGCGCATGCCCGCGCACAAGCTGCTGGAAATCGCCGAGCAGTTGCAGATCACCGACGGCGTGGCGCGTGCGCGCAAGCAGGACATCATCTTCGCGATCCTGAAGGTGCTGACCCGCCACGGCGAAGGCGTGCAGGCCGATGGCGTGCTGGAAATCCTGCCGGACGGTTTCGGCTTCCTGCGCGCTGCGGAAGCGTCCTACCTTGCCGGCCCGGACGATACCTACATCAGCCCGTCGCAGATCCGCCGCTTCAACCTGCGCACCGGCGACCATGTATCCGGTCGCATCCGCTGGCCGAAGGACGGCGAGCGCTATTTCGCGCTGAACATCGTGGACACCATCAACGGCGAGCCGATCGAGGCATCCAAGAACAAGACCCTGTTCGAGAACCTCACCCCGCTGTTCCCGCGCAAGCGCTTCAGGCTGGAACGTGGCGATGGTTCTTCGGAAGACATCACCGGCCGCATCCTTGACCTGATGGCCCCGCAGGGCAAGGGCCAGCGCGCCCTGATTGTCAGCCCGCCGAAGGCCGGCAAGACGATGATGATGCAGCAGATCGCCACCGCGATCACCAGCAATCATCCGGAAGTGCATCTGATCGTGCTGCTGATCGACGAGCGCCCGGAAGAAGTGACCGAAATGCAGCGCACGGTGCGCGGCGAAGTGATTTCTTCGACATTCGATGAGCCCGCCGCCCGCCACGTGCAGGTCGCGGAAATGGTGATCGAACGCGCCAAGCGGCTGGTCGAACACAAGAAGGACGTGGTGATCCTGCTTGACTCGATCACCCGCCTTGCCCGCGCCTACAACAACGTGATGCCGAGCAGCGGCAAGGTGCTGACCGGCGGCGTGGATTCCAACGCCATGCACCGCCCGAAGCGCTTCTTCGGCGCGGCCCGCAACGTGGAGGAAGGCGGCAGCCTGACCATCATCGCCACCGCGCTGGTCGATACCGGCAGCGCGATGGACAAGGTGATCTACGAAGAGTTCAAGGGCACCGGCAACAGCGAAGTCCACCTCGACCGCCGCATCACCGAAAAGCGCGTGTATCCGGCCATCGGCGTCAACCTGTCCGGCACCCGCCGCGAGGACCTGCTGATCGAACCGGAGCTTCTGCAGAAGATCTGGATCCTGCGCAAGCTGCTGCACCCGATGGACGAAATCGCGGCGATGGAGTTCCTCCTCGACAAGATGAAGAACACCAAGTCCAACGACGAGTTCTTTGCTTCGATGAAGCGTTGAGTGCGGAAATATCCGCAACGAAAAAGCCCCGCGAAAGCGGGGCTTTTTGTATCTGTAAAAACACCTGGTTCAGCCGGCCGGTGCAGGCGTGATTTTCACCGGGGAATCCATGGCGATGGGCACCAAACCAAACCCTCTGCCTGAGGCCAGCGCGCATTCACTGGAAGCGATGGCGCGTGATTTCAGTTCCTCGATATACCGCTGCCGCCACTGCGGGGTTCCGATGTCATCATCCAGCCGGAACTCGACCAGCGTGCTGATCTGGGTGGTAACCGGCTGACCATTCACGGTCTCCGGGCGATAGGGCAAGCTGCTCGCCCATTTTTCCAGCGCTGCATGGAATGCCTTGTAGCTGCGCTTGGAGACATCATCCATGGGAACGATCTCATCGACTTTCGGCTTGCCTTCGCCGCTAATCGAATAGACAACCCTGAATGCACCGGTCGATCCCCTCATCATCGCATCGCGCGGATAGACAGGTGGTTCCAATCTGCCGGTTGCGCTCACAAGTCCGGGGCCATTGCCCTTGAAGTCCACCCCAAGCCGATAGTTGTCGCCGGTCTCGTCCGGAAGCGCACAAGCGCCCACCGATACATAGGTTGTTGCCGGCACCGCCACGTTGTTCTGCATCGCCGGCTGGTACTGCCACGACGCCACCCGTTTCTCGATATAGCCGCGAATCGCCTGCGGCAGGTCTGCCGGCGCTTCCACCTTCACCGGCTTGCCGTTGGCATCAACATCCACGCGAACATTGGCATTGAATGCAATCACGTCAGGCTTGGACTTGCCGGGTTTCACGCCATCGGCTGCGTGACCTGCAACAGACGACGCCAACACCACCATCGACAGACAAAAAGCAAAACCCCGTTTCATGAACCCTGCTCCGATGCGCGGCATGCGCGAACGGCGCGAGTATGCGACCGATCAGGATTGCCCGGCAATCCCGGCGCGAGAAACCTATTCGCGCAAAAACCGCGCCATCGAAACACCGGACGGCGGTGGCGCGTCGGGCGGGGTGAGCTCGGCGGCGACATCAACATAGCCGCGCATCAGCGCGATCTCGCGCGGGGTGCGGTTGAGGTTGTCGCGCGCATTCGGGTCGGCACCTTCGCGCAGCAAGGTTTGTGCGACCTGCGGCAGGCCGTGCAAGCCGGCAAGGTGCAGCGGGCCGAAGCCGCGTGCATCACGTGCATCCAGCCGCACGTCTTCGTCCAGCAGGCGTTCCAGTGCCGCAAGCAGCACGTCTTCGGTGCTTGGCGTGCCGGGTTCGGCGCGCACGCCCAGCAGCAGCAGCAGCGGGGTGATGCCCTGCCCGGCGACGCGGTGCGGATCGGCACCGGCCAGCAGCATCGCATCCAGCAGGGCCAGCAGGCGGGTGCGGTCGCGCGCGGTGAAGCCATACAGCGCGGCGCAGTGCAGCGGCGTCAGGCCGTTGGCATCGGCGGCGTGCAAGTCGGCACCGGCGCGCAGCAGGCGAGTGACCAGTTCCGGCAGGCCGAGTGCAGCGGCGAGCATCAGGACGGTGACATCGCCCGGCAGGCGTTGTTCCAGCCCCGCGCCGGCCTGCAGCAGGCGGTCAACGATCTCGACATGGCGCATGCTGACCGCCGCCGACAGTGAGGTCGCACCGGTGTTGGCGGCGTGCGCGGGATTGGCACCGCGTTGCAGCAGCAGTTCCACCAGGTCACGATGACCGCCGCCTGCCGCGCGCAGCAGCGCGGTGCAACCCAGTGCATCGGTGGCGTCGATGGGCAGGCCGAGATCCAGCAGCCGGCGCACGGCGTCGATGTCACCGGCAACCGCAGCAGCGGGTAGATCACTGCCACGCAGCGGACGACGCGGCAGCTTCCAGCCGCGCCAATCCAGCCACGCGGCAAGATCACGACGACCCGCAGCCAGCGCCACGCCCAGCGGTGTCTGTCCATCGGCGGCGCGGCGATCCGGGCTGGCACCGGCGGCCACCAGTTTCTTCAGGGCTTCGGCATCGCCCAATGCGGCGGCCAGATGCAGCGCGCCCATGCCGCGACCGTCGCAGGCTTCCGGATCGACGCCATGCGCGAGCAGGCGTTGCAACAGTTGCGGCCAGCGCAGGCGCACGGCCAGCGTCAGTGGCGGATCACCTGCGGGCGATGTGCCAAACGGATCGGCACCACGTTCCAGCAGTTCGACGGCAAAGCGTTCGCCGCTCGCATCGTTGTTGCCCGCATTGTTGTGGCCGGCAACGCAGGCCGACAGATAGCGCGCCAGCCAGCCCGCACCGGCAGGCGAACCGCCGTGCGCAAACAGCAAATGCAAGGTTTCGATGCCGGCACCGCCGCGCAGCAGTGCCGCCTGCACCGGCGGAGTCGTGCCGGGCACGCGCGCTTCCGCATACGCGCCGTGGCGCAGCAGCCAGCCGACGCGCGCGGGTGATGCCGCGACTTCCTCATCGCACAACAAGCTGTCGAAATCGCTGCGACCGAGCAGCGGAAGCAATGCATCGCAGCCCTTGCATTCGGCATCGTCCATCAACCGCTGGCGCAGCAGCAATTGCGGCGGGCGATCCGGCAGCGGCGCATCTTCGGTTTCGGTTTCCACCGGCAGCGTGCGCTTGGGATCAAGCGCGGCGACCAGCGTCCAGCGACCCATGCCGGACGCAAGGTCGATGGCGCTTCGGCCCAGCGCATCGGTTGCCAGCGGATCGACGCCCAGTTCCTGCAGGCGGCGGATCATCGCCACCGATGGCGCTTCGGCCGTGCAGGCCAGATGCAGCGCGCCCATGCCGTGGCCGTCGCGCGCATGCACATCGGCCTTGCCGGACAGCAAGGTTTCAAGCACAGGCAGATGACCGCCGCGTGCGGCATCCAGCAGCGGCGTGCGGCCTTCGGCATCACTCACGTTGGCATCCGCGCCGGCATCCAGCAGCGCCTGGCAGATGCCGGCATGCCCGGCGGACGCGGCTTCGTGCAGGGCGCTGCGCCCGTTTTCGTCACGCGCATCGTCACTCGCCTTGTGGCGCAGCAGCAGTTGCACGCCGGCGGCATCGTCCTCTTCGGTCGCGGCGGCGGACAGCAGCGCCGGCCTGCCGTTTTCCGGTTCGATGCGTGCGCCGTTTTCCAGCAGGAAGCGCGCCAGCCGCCAGTTGCCGACCATGCAGGCCGCGCCCAGCGGCGACACGCCATCGTGGTTGCAGGCATCAATCTGCGCGCCGGCATCGCGCAGCAATGCGGCGACGCCGGGGTCTGAACTGCGCGCGGCATGGTGCAGCGGCGTGTTGCCTTCGGCATCGGTGGCGCGCGGATCAGCACCGTTGGCGAGCAGGGTCATCACCGCTTCGGGCCGGCCATGCCAGCTGTCGCGGGTAGCGGCCAGCAGCGGCGTCATGCCGGCATGCACGACATTGAGATTGACGCCGCGTTCGATCAAGGCACGCAGCAGGCGCAGGTCGGGTAGCAGCGCGGCCAACACCGGCAGGCTGCGCCGGTCACGCGCATCCACTTCCGGTGCGGCATTGGGATCGGCACCGGCTTCCAGCAGGTTCAGCGCGCGCTCCACCCGGCCATTGCGCGCAGCGGCGTACAGGTCACGGTTGAGGACGGCCACGTCGAGTTCGATGACGGGGCTCGCTGCAACTGGCAGCGACGCGGCTTCGGCTTCGACCTCCGCCGCGTCGTCTTCGTCGGCCTCCATTTCCACCACCGGCAGGCCGTGCAGCAGCGCCAGCTTCGGTGCTGCCTGCAGGACCAGATGCGCCACCGCCACCAGCACGGCAAACGCAACGGCTGCGATGATCCGTGCCTCGCCCGTGAGCAATCCGGGCCAGCCAAGCAGCAGGCCGCAGGCCAGCAGCAGGAAGGCCGGCAACGCCACCTGCAACAGCCCGCGCCATGCGTCGCGATCCTGCGCGTCCTGCGCCTTGAACCGCACGGCCAGCGTGCCGCCTTCACGCTCCAGCGCATGCCATGCCGGCCAGTGCCGCCACAGCAGAATCAGCACGATGCCGGCAACCGCGCTCAACAGCAGCACTGCGCCCAGCGAAGGCGCATCCAGCAGGCGCAGCAGCGGCCACGCGGCCAGCACGCCAATCAGCGCGAAACCGCCCGCCCACAGCAATGCCAGTTGCAGCACGTCGTGGCCCAGCCCGGCCTTGCCACGGGTACCGCGCAGCAGGGCGATGCCCAGCGCAGCAGGTGCCTGCGCCAGCCATGCGCAGGCAGCCGCGATGCCGGGCACGCCGTCGAACCACGCCGCGCCGGCCAAGAGCAGCCCGGCCAGCAGCAGCGGCACGCCAAGTGCGGGATGCCGGCGCTCAGGCATCGGTGCCCCAGTCGCTGCTCATCGGGTCGGCCACGGTGGGCGGAAATTGCAGATGGAAGCCGCGCTCGGCCAGATTGGCGCGCACCGTCTCGGGGTTCTCGCGCGCCAACTTGCGATCCGGCGTCAGCGCCACGTCCAGCACGAACTGCAAGCCACCCAACTGCGCACGCAGCGGCTCCGGCAGCCGCGTGAAATCATCGCGCACCGCCAGATAGACATAGGTATCGGCCTTTTTCAGGCTCTTGTAGACGTAGGCGTGCATCGCGCGATGCGGGGAACCACCGGCTCGGGAAACAGGCCCGATTGTGCGGGAAAGCGCGCGGCGGCGCGACACACCTGTACGGATAGCCGCCTGCCCGTGCAGGTGCGGCACTTGCGGAAGCGGCACTTTGCCGCGGCATGTCACCAACAACATAAGAGTGGGATTCATCCCACCAGCGCATCGCGTCACCGACGTGGTGGGGGTAAACCCCACCACTATGAAAGACGGCGGGGCCACGCCCAAGGGCCACTCCCACATCGCCAATGTCCGATCCCGCCGCCGTTTCGCGTAACTCCAGATAACGGGCACATTCCTGCGGGTTTCGCCCGCCTGTCTTGCATCAATCATTCAAAGGAGAAACCACGATGGCCAATATCACCAAGGGAACACAGTCGCAAATTCCCGTCTTCTTCAACGTGGATCAGCGAGTCGGGCAAGGTGGCACGAATCAGACCGAAGACGTGGCTTTAGTGTCATACCTCATGCGCCTTTCGGCCAAAGCTGCGATAGACCAGAAGGCCAAGCAGATCCTGCAGAACGTGGTGGTGACCACCACTTGTACGCCCGCTCTCATCCAAAGCATCAAGGACCTGCAGACCGCGCTCAAGCTGACCCCGGACGGCCGCATCAGCCCTTCCACCCCGGATGGAAGATACAGCACGGGCAAGTACCTGATCGCCAGTCTGAACGTCAATGTTCGACGTGGTTATCCCGACCTCTGGCCCCGGATCGACCGTATCACTGATGTCCCCACGCCTGGCCCCGTCATGCAATTGGTGCAACGCGCATTGGTCGGCATCGGTTGATGCAGTAGCGCCCCATCGGCGCGATGGCTTCCCCGCGTGACCGGTCGCGGCAAAGTGCCGCTCCTGCAAGGAACGACGATGCGCCTGCTACCCTGCCGCATCGTTCTTTCGTGGACTGCACCATGCGCCTTGCCCCGCTTGCCTTCGCCTGCCTGCTGACTTCCGTTTCCACCGCGCACGCCGCTGAGCCGATCACGCTGACGCAGGCGATGGCCGACCCGGACTGGATCGGCCCGCCGGTGGAAAGCATGTGGTGGCGCTGGGACGGCAAGGCCGCGCATTACACCCTCAAGCGCGCGGGCGCGACGATCCGCGACACATGGCAGGTCGGCATCGATGGCGGTGCGCCGTCGAAGGTGGACGATGCCGCGCGCGCCGGGCTGGATGCGCCTGCGCTGCTGGATGCAAATGGCAGCCGCAGCGCCTTCGTCCGCAATGGCGATGTGTTTGTGCGCGACATGCGCAGCGGCGCGTTGACGCAACTCACGCGCGGCAGTGATGCGGCATCGCGCCTGCAATGGAGCAGCGACGGCGCGCTGGTCTGGCGCGTGGGCAGTGCGTGGTTGCGTTGGGACGGGCGCATCGTGTCGCAGGCGGCAGTGCTGAAGGCCGAGGACGCACCCGGCACACCGCCGAAACCCGATGACCTGCGCGACCGCCAGCTGCGCCTGATCGCCACATTGAAGGATGACCGCGCCAGGCGTGATGCCGCACGCGAACAAGCGGAAAGCTGGCGCAAGATCGACGCGAGCCGCGCGCCTGCGCCGATTTACTTCGGGAAGGGTGTGGAGATTGCAGACTCCGCACTGTCACCGGATGGCCGCTGGCTGTTGGCCGTCACCACCGAACAGAGCGCGGACGCGGGGCAAGGCGGCAAGATGCCGATGTACGTCACCGAATCCGGCTATGAGGAGTTCGAGGACGTGCGCACCCGCGTGGGCCGCAACGCGCCGGTGGCGCAGACGCTGTGGCTGGCCGAGGTTGCAACGGGCAAGGTGCGCGAAATCGCATTCGATCCGCTGCCCGGCATCACGGACGATCCACTGGCCGCGCTGCGCAAGGCCGCAGGCAAGCAGGCGTTGAAGGGCAACCGCGCGGTGCAGGTGGCCACCAGTGGCGACAACGGCGATGCGCCCACGCTGCGCTGGAACATGGATGGCCGAAGTGTGGCGGTGATGATCCGCGCCATTGACAACAAGGATCGCTGGATTGCCAGCATCGACCTTGCCAGTGCAACGCTGCAACCGCGCCACCGCCTGCATGACGAGGCGTGGATCGACTGGAGCTTCAACGAGTTCGGCTGGCTGCAAAATGGCGCGCTCTGGTATCTGTCCGAGGAAAACGGCTACTCGCATCTGTACACACTGGATGGCACGAAGCGCACGCAACTCACCGCAGGCAAGTGGGAAGCCTCGCAAGTGGCGGTATCGCGTGATGGCGGCGCGTTCTTCTTCCTGTGCAACCGCGCCACGCCAGGTGATTACGAAGTCTGCACGGTGCCCGCGCGTGGTGGCGATGTGCGCGAGGTGACATCGCTGGATGGCGTGGAGGATTTCGCGCTTTCGCCCGATGGCGGCAAGCTGCTGGTGCGGCATTCATCCGCCTACATGCCACCGCAGTTGTCGGTGGTTGAAGCCGGCGGCGGCGCATCCAGGCAACTCACGGATACCCGCAGCGCCGATTTCAAGTCACGCACATGGATCCAGCCGCAGATCGTGCAGGTGCCGTCGAAGCATGGCGCAGGCACGATCTGGGGCAAGTATTACGGGCCGGCGTCGATGGAGCCGGGGAAGAAATACCCCATCGTGATGTTCGTGCATGGCGCGGGCTATCTGCAAAACGTGTCTGCGCGCTATCCCAATTATTTCCGCGAGCAGATGTTCCACAACCTGCTGGTGAACGAGGGCTACATCGTCCTTGATCTGGACTATCGCGCATCGGAAGGCTATGGCCGCGACTGGCGCACCGCGATCTACCGCTGGATGGGCAAGCCCGAGCTGGAGGATTACATCGACGGTCTGGATTGGCTCGCACAGAACAAGCAAGGCGACCGTGACCGCGCCGGCATCTACGGCGGCAGCTATGGCGGCTTCATGACCTTCTACGCGCTGTTCAATGCGCCCGGCACGTTCAAGGCCGGTGCCGCGCTGCGCCCGGTCAGCGACTGGTCGCAGTACAACCACGAATACACCAGCAACATCCTCAACACGCCGGAACTCGACCCCGTGGCCTACAAGCGCTCATCGCCCATCGAACACGCGGAAGGTTTGCAGGATCACCTGCTGATCGCCCACGGCATGATCGACGACAACGTGTTCTACAAGGACTCGGTGATGCTGGCGCAGCGCCTGATCGAACTGCGCAAAGAACGCTGGGAGCTGGCGAGTTATCCGCTGGAGCGCCACGGTTTTGTGCATCCCGATGCGTGGCATGACGAATACCGCCGCATCCATGAATTGTTCGAGCGCGTGCTGAAGCCGTGACGGCACCGCCGCGCCTGCCACTCACGCCTTACCCGAACTTCGAGGTGCTGGACGCATGAAAATCATCATCATCGCCGGGCCGAACGGAGCGGGAAAAACCACGTTTGCCCGTTCGTTCCTGCCAGCCGAGGCGCAATTGCCGCGCTTCATCAATGCAGACTTGATCGCAGCCGGGCTTGCGCCCTTCGCGCCGGAAACTGCTGCCATCAAAGCCGGGCGCTTGATGCTGGAAGAAATCGAACACTGCGTACAGCGCAAGGAAAGTTTTTCATTCGAGACCACACTGTCCGGTCTGGCGTATTTGCGCCACATCGAACAATGGCGCGGACTTGGTTACAAGATGAGCCTGTATTTTCTGCAATTGCCCAATGTGGAAACCGCGATTGCGCGTGTTGCCGAGCGCGTGCGGCAAGGCGGGCACGACATCCCGGAGCCGGTGATTCGCCGCCGCTTTGCTTCGGGCTGGAAGAATTTTCAGGAGCACTACCGTGACGCGGTGGATGACTGGGCGGTGTACGATAATTCCGGCGATGAGCCTGTGATGCTGGAGTGGGGTGAAAGCCAATGACTGCGCAAGAACTTTCCAAGGCCAGAAATCCGGATTTGCGTGCATCACTAGTGGCGATACGACGTGCGGCAGAAATGGCGCGCAAAGTCGCAGTTCAGACCAATACCGCAATCGTCGTCGTGAAGGACGGCAAACCGGTGCGAATTCCTGCCGATCAATTACGCAAATAACGGCGTACGCAAGGCTCCAGGTTTTACCGCTCCAAGATCGCCACCACACCCATGCCGCCGGCGGTGCAGATCGAGATCAGCGCGCGGCCACCGCCGCGTTCCTTCAACTGCTTGGCGGTGGTGGCGATGATGCGCGCGCCGGTGGCGGCGAAGGGATGGCCGGTGGCAAGTGACGAACCCACGGGGTTGAGCTTGGCGGGGTCGATGCGGCCCAGTGCTGCATCAAGGCCCAACCGCTGCCTGCAGTAGCTTTCGTCTTCCCACGCGCGCAGCGTACACAACACCTGCGCGGCGAAGGCTTCGTGGATTTCGTAGATGTCGAAATCCTGCAGGGTGAGGTTGTTGCGCTTCAGCATCTCCGCCACCGCCACGGTTGGGGCCATCAGCAGGCCTTCGCCGTGGACAAAATCCACCGCAGACACCTGCACGTCGCGCAGGTGGCAAAGCACTTCATGGCCGTGCGCGGCGGCCCACTCGTCGGTGGACAGCAGGCAGGCGGCGGCGCCATCGGTCAGCGGCGTGGAATTGCCGGCGGTCATCGTGCCTTTGCCGGAAGTCTTGTCGAAGGCCGGCTTCAGCGTGGCGAGTTTTTCGATGCTGCTGTCCGGGCGCAGGATGTTGTCGCGCGAGACGCCACGGAAGCTCACGACCAGATCGTCGAAGAAGCCGCGCGCATACGCCGCCGCCAGCTTGTGGTGCGAGGCAACGGCCAGCTCGTCCTGCGAGTCGCGGGAGATGTTCCACTGCCGCGCCATGTCTTCGCAGCTTTCGCCCATCGACTTGCCGGTGCGCGGCTCGGCCACGCCGGGGAAGTCCGGCTTCAGTTCACCGAAGCGGAAGCCCTTGAACGCGGCCAGCTTGTCCTTGAAGGTCTTGCCGGCAGCGGCGCGCAGCAGGCGGTGGCGCAGCGCCTTGCCATACACAATCGGCACGTCCGAGGTGGTGTCCGAACCACCGCCGATGCCGGATTCGATCTGCCCGGTGCCGATCTTGCCGGCGATGTAGGCGATGGTGTCCAGCGAGGTGCCGCAGGCGCGCTGCATGGTGATGCCCGGCGTCAGCGGCGACAGGCCTGAACTCAGCGCGGCCTCGCGGCCCAGGTTCCAGTCCGACGAATGCTTGATGACCGCGCCCATCGCCACTTCGCCAAGCTGCTGCCCGTGCAGGCCGTACTTCTCGACCAGCGCACCCAGCGTGCGCACCGACATGCCAAGGTTGCCGACATCGGCATAGGCCGTGTTCTGCCGGCAGAACGGGATGCGAACACCGCCAAGAATGGCAACGGGACGACCGTATTGCATGGGCTCTACCTCGATGCGCCCGCACGCGCGGGCATAATGTGGCGGCAGTGTAGCGCTGCCCAACCGAGCCTAAGCTCCACATGCAAGCATCCGTTTCGGAACCCCGGTTTTTTCGTGGCGTGATCGCGCTGGAATTGCGTGATGGCACGCCGCCCACGCACGCCGCACTGGCGGCGAATGCGGCTGGCGAACTGGCAACGCTGCTGGGCCGCGATCTGGCGGCACTGGTACACGGCGTGCGCGATTGCGATCTGGCGCTGATGGCATCGCACTTCGACCCCGCCGAAGCGCTGCGCCCCGGCTGGCCACTGCATCGGCGCATCGAGGAATTGCTGGCGCGCGCGCCGGGGCAGGCGCAAGGGCCGCGCATGATGGGCTTCGGTGCAGATGCGGCAGGCGATGTGCCGATGCCGCTGCAATGCGACCGCAACCTTGCCGGTGGTGGCCTGCGGCTGCTGCCCTTCGTGTTGCGCGGCGATGGCGCGACGGCAGTGGGCGAAGCGCTGGAAGAATGCCTGCTGGATCGCGGCATGGCCGCTGCCGATACCGCGCTGGCCTTGCAGGATGGACTCGGCGCGCAGATCGAACATGCTCGCTTCCTCAGCCTGTTCGATTTGCTGGCGATGACCGCGATGCAGTACGGCAACGTCGGCCTTGAACCGCTGTGGCCGCTGCTGGAAACCGCGCTGCTGCGCCCCGATGAAGATGCCCTGCTGGACGCACCGCCAGAACCGCTTGCACGTTATGCCGAAGGCGAAGTGCGCATCGCCCTGATGGACCCGTCCGCATGGCGCACGCGCAACGCCGCCGATGAAACCGACGGCGCGCGGTTGGAACGCGGCTTCGCCCATTTCCAGGCACGGCAGCGGCAATTCGCCGCCGTGCTGGATGCGCATGGCGTTCCGGTCAACTTCGTCCATTGCCCGGACGGCGGCAGCGACTGCCTGCGTTGAGGCTGGGCGCACCCACTGCCCCAATGGGCGGCGTCAACAAGGCTTGATTCCCGAAATTGTTTGGGGATACATTTAAACAGCACTGACCGTCATTGAATCCGAAGTGTTCCGCGAATGGGCTGCCAAGGTCTGGGCGGATGATGAGCGCGAAGCCTTCATCGATTTCATCTCGACCAACCCGGAAGCTGGCGATGTCATCAAATCCAGCGGCGGGCTGCGCAAGGTGCGCTGGTCGCGCGAAGGCAAGGGCAAGCGCGGCGGCGTGCGGGTGATCTACTTCACGCGCCTGCCGCGCGGCGAAGTGGCGTTGCTGATCGTGTATGCGAAATCCAAGTTCGACAACCTGCCAGCCGACTTCCTGTTGAAGCTCAAGGAGAAACTGTATGGCAAAGAAGACTGATCCTGAAATGACCGAGTTCCAGGAGGCGCTGTTGCGCAGTGTGGAGCAGGTGACGAGCGGCCAATACGCCGCTATGCATACGCCTGCGCAAATCCGGGCACGGCGCGGTCGGCCTGTGGGCAGCAAGAAGGCCAACCCGAAGGAGCAAATCAATATCCGCTTGTCGCCGGAGGTTCTGGCGGTTCTTCGCGCTACCGGTCCTGGCTGGCAAACGCGGGTGGATACCATCCTGCGGGAGCGGTTTGCGTTGTAACTCGATGCCTTTGTAGGAGCGCCCCATGGGCGCGACATGGGATGCGAGTGAACCGTCGCGGCCATGGGCCGCTCCTACAAGAGCTTGCTGTTTCCTTCTCCCCGCTACGCGGCGAGGACATGCTCTTTCTTCCTTCTCCCCGCTGCGCGGGGAGGACATGTTCTTTCTTCCTTCTCCCCACTGCGCGGGGAGGACATGCTCTTTCTTCCTTCTCCCCGCGTTGCGGGGAGAAGGTGCCGAAGGCGGATGAGGGGCAGCTGCACAGGGTGCGGTTTACCCCGCCACGATGGGCGCGTGATGCATCACAAATCAAACCCGAAGCCCGCGCCAGCGCTGGATTCACCACTGCCGAAGCTCGCGCCGATGGAGAACGAGCCGCGATCCCCGATGCGCTTGCCGTAGCCGATGGACACCGCGCCTTCACCGCCTTGCGCGCCGATACCAATCGCAAGACGCCCCTTCGCGCCACTGCCGTTGGCGGCGTTGACCGCCATGTGGGTCATCGCGCTGCCCATCGCACCGATGGTGTCGATGCGCTTGTCGGTCTGTGCGAAACGCTTGTCGATGGACTGCTGGTACTGGGTGAACGTGTCGTTCCACGCGGCGAACTTCTGGTCGGTGTAGCTGTTGGCGGAAGCCACGGCCTGCGCGTCGCCCGCCTGCATCTGCCGCACGTTCACCGCATCCATGGGATCCACGCCATCGGCCAGGTTCTTGACCTGGGTGCCGTCGCTGCCGCCTTCGCCGCTGGTGCCGGCAAGGGTGATGGCGGCGTGGCCGTCATCGTCGTACTCAACGGCGAGGGGAGAACCGACACCATCCGCACCCGCCGGCCCTTGCGGGCCAGCCGGTCCCTGCGGGCCGGGATCGCCCTGCGGCCCCTGGCTGCCGCTGCCACTGCCGATCGTGGTCAGGCGCGCGTCGATGGCGGCGAAGGCGTCGGCGACGTTGTCGTAATTCGTGCCCTGGATACTGAAGGTCGGTGCCGTCCACGTACCGCCTACCCAGTTCGCGCCGCCGCCAAAGGCGTTCGCTACCGGCAGCAGATTGGTGCCGCCGCCCACCGTCACCCCGGCAATCGCCGCATTCAACTGGCCCAGGTTCACCGCATCGGTCAATGCGGTGCCGGCGGCAACATGGATGATCTGGCGCTCGCTGCCGGTACTGCCCACGCTCACCGCGTAGTCGCGATCCGCAATGGCCATGTAACCGATCGCGGTGCTGCCGATGTTCAATGCCTGCGATTGGTAGCCAAAGGCGCTGCTCGACTGGCCGCCGGCCCAGCTGCCATTGCCGAACGCGCTGCTGCCCTCGCCGAGTGCGAGGTTTTCGTAACCAATGGCTGTGGCCGCTTCGCCGCTGGCGTTGTTCATGTTGCCGAACGCGCTGCTGCCTGCGCCACTGGCGATATTGCTGTTTCCGAAGGCACTGCTTTGATCGCTGCTGGCGGTATTGATGTAACCGAAGGCGCTGGACTGCCAGCCGTTGGCGATATTGCCGAGGCCAAAGGCATTGCTGGCGGGGCCACCGGCGGTGTTGCTGAGGCCAAATGCGCTGCCCAGCTCGCCGGCGGAATTGTTGTTGCCGAAGGCATTGCCGCTCCTGCCATTGACGGTATTGCTGCTGCCGAAGGCATTGCCTTCGCCGAAGTAGTCATGCAGATCGACCGTGTTGTTGTTGCCGAACGCATTGCCGATGAGGGCGGTATTGCTGCTGCCGAAGGCATTGCCGTCGCTGGCGTTGTTGCTTCTGCCGAAGGCCTGAGCGCTGCCTTCGCCGCCCTGGGCGTAGTTGCTGTAGCCGATGGCGTTGCTTTCCCGCTTCTCCGTGGTATTGCCGAAGCCGAAGGTGCTGCTGTAGTCGCCGCCGGTGGTGTTGTTCACGCCAACGGCGGTGCCGTAATTGCTGTCGTTGCCTGCGCCCACGGTCACCCCGGCGCCCAGTGCAACGGACGACGTGCCATTGGCGTTGGCAAGTTCGCTGGAGGCATCAAAGGTGCCGTCACCGTTCAGGTCCAGATCGTAATCGACGTTGTTGTTGCCATTGCTGTCGTAGAACGCGGACAGCGTCAGCGCATATGTCCCCGTGGCCTTTCCCCGGTAACCGAAGGCGCTGCTCCAGAGTCCGGCGGCGGTATTGAGCGTCCCGAAGGCACTGCTGCCTATGCCAAAGGCCGTGTTGCCCCAACCGAACGCACTGCTGGAAATGCCGCTGGCATTGTTGCCTTGTCCATAGGCACTGGCGTCGGAGAAACACGTCGCATTGTCGGTGCCATCCTCGTTGCCCTGATCCGTGGACGGCGCTGGCGTGATCGGATTGCCGGCAACATCCACGCACACCGGATCGGCGGCGAATGCCGGCATCGCCATCGCGCCCAGCAGGGCGGCGCTCAGGATGGACAGGGCCAGCCTGCGCTGGCGGCGGTTGTTCTGGTGGTTCATGGCATCGTTCCCCTCGTGGTGGATGCCGGCGGAATGCCGGCTCACCAGAAGCAATGCGCAGTCCGGGGCGATTTCGTACACGCGCCCTTCCAGCCGCCGGCGCTTGTGCCAAACTCCGCCCGAAAAGGCCCGCAGCGGGCCGGGGGCAGGCAGCAATGGCGATGGACGCGGCACAGGCACCGGTGACGCAACTGCTTGCGCGTGCGCGGGCCGGTGACGCACACGCGCTGGATGCCGCCTATGCCGCCATCTATCAGGAACTCAAGCGCACGGCGCACCACTACCTGCGCCGCGAACGCGGCCCGCTGGAAACCACCGCGCTGGTACACGAGGCCTACCTGAAACTTGGCGGCGGCGCGCTGGAAGTGAACGACCGCCGCCACCTGCTGGCACTGTCCGCACGGGCGATGCGGCAGGTGCTGGTGGACGATGCCCGCGCGCGCAAGTCGGAAAAGCGCGGCGGCGGGCAGGACGCGGTGCCGCTGACACTTGCGCATGAACGGCTGGCGTCCGACCTGCCGGATGCCATCGACGTGCTGCAAGTGGATGAGACCATCGAATCCTTGCAGAAGATCGACATGCGCATGGCGAAGGTGCTGGAACTGCGCTGCTTCGGCGGCTACGAGGTGAGCGAGATTTCCGAGCTGCTGGACGTGCCCGACTACACCGTGCGCCGCGACCTGCGCAAGGCACGCGCGCTGCTGCTGGCCGAAGCGCAGCCGTGACCACAGGCAGCGACCTGCGCAAGCGCGCGCTGGAGGCATTCGAGGCCATTGCCGACCTGCCCGCGCGCGAACGTGCGGCGCGGCTGGATGCGCTGTGTGGCGATGACGCGGCCCTGCGCGCGCGGGTGGAGGCGATGCTGGCGGCAGACCCCGGCGAGGACGAGCCCTTCCCCATCGACGCCACGCCCTTGGGCAATGCGCGTGCGCCGGAACTGCCCGAAGCGGAAATGACAGGCCGCGGCTTCGGCGCGTGGCGGGTACTGGAGGTGATTGGTCGCGGCGGCATGGGCGCGGTGTATGCGGTCGAGCGTGCCGACGGCGCCTATGCGCAGCACGCGGCGTTGAAGCTGATCCGCGCCGCCGCCGACTCGCCTGTTGCACGCGAACGCTTCCTGCGCGAGCGCCAGCTGCTGGCGCAGTTGCACCATCCCAACATCGCCACCCTGCTGGATGGCGGCATCAGCGAACAGGGCGACCCGTGGTTCGTGATGGAGTTCGTCGATGGCACGCCGATTGACCGCTGGTGCGACGAACGCGCGCTGGGCCTGCGCGAGCGCGTCACCCTGTTCCTGCAAGTGCTGGATGCGGTCGCCCATGCGCATCGCAACCTGGTCATCCACCGCGACCTGAAACCGTCCAACCTGCTGGTGGATGGCGATGGCCGGGTGAAGCTGCTGGACTTCGGCATCGCCAAGCAGCTTGAAGGTGGCGATGCCACCGCCACCAGCGACCGCGCGCTGACCTTTGAATACGCATCGCCCGAACAACTGCACGACGCGCCGATCACCACCGCCACCGACATCTGGCAGCTGGGCATCGTGCTGCATCGGCTGCTTGGCGCATCGCACCCGTTCGGCCTGACCCGCGACACCCCGCTGGCGAAGCAACTGCAACTGCTGGAACGCGAACCGGAGCCATTGACCCGCGCCGCCACGCAGGCCAGCACGGAACAGGCCGCACAACGTGGCGAGCCCGATGGCGCGGCATTGGCGAAGGCGCTGCGCGGCGGGCTGGCCGCCATCGTCGAAACCTGCCTGCGCCGCCAACCGGACGCGCGCTACCCCAGCGCCGATGCACTGGCCACCGACCTGCACCGCTGGCTGGAACACCGGCCCGTGCAGGCGGCGCAACTGGGCAGAAGCGAACGCGCGATGCTGTGGCTGCGCCGCAACCGGCTGCTGGCGGCGTCCATCGGTGCCGTCGCGCTGGCATTGCTCGCCGGCATCGGGGTTGCGCTGTGGCAGGCCAGCGAGGCGCATGCGCAGGCGAGGATCGCCGAGCAACAGCGCGCCGAAGCGCAGCGGCAGGGCGCAACCGCGAAAGCGTCGCTGGATTTCCTGGGCAACGCGATGCTGGCCGCATTGCCGGACCAGGCACTGGACACCAAGGTCAGCGCGCGGCAGCTGCTGGGAGCCGCCACCCGCAAGCTGGACCAAGACAAGCAGCTGTCCCCGGACGTGCGCCAGGCGATGCAGCGCAAGCTGGGCTACATGTACATGACGCTGGGCGAGCCGAAGATCGCAGTCGGGTTGTTCGAAGCGGGCCTGAAGCATGTGCAGCCGCACGCCCGCGACGATGCACTGGCGCTGGCGGACGATATTTCCTACTACTCGAATGCGCTGGGCACGCTGGAACGCGGCAAGGAAAGTCTGGTGCAGGCGAAGCGTGCGGCAGCCATGCGCGAACGCTACGCACCCGAGGACAAGCTGGCGCGCCTGAACTCCCTGTACGACCTGGGCTATGCGCAGTTCCGCACCGGCGACCATGCCGCCGCCGAGGCCTCCTGGAAACAGGCCATCGCGATGGTCGAGGCGATGCCAGCCCCTCCGAGCGCCGCGATCACGGTCTATTCCTACCTGGCATCGCTGTACGGCTGGACCGGCGACGCCAAGGGCGCGCTGGAAACGGCGACGAAAGGGCTGGCCTTCGCCGACAGGGCCGGGATTCCGCAGGAATCGCCCGAGCGGCCGGGCCTGCTGCGCGCACTGTCGGACGCGCAGGCCATTTCGGGCGACCAGGCCGGCGCGGAACGCAGCATCCGCCAGGCCATCGCTCTCAGCGAAAAATACATGGAAGGCGGTGCCGACATCGGCAAGCTGTACGGTAGCCTCGGCCTGGTATTGAACGAGCAGGGCCGCTACCGCGAAGCACTGGAGGCGATGCGCCATGCCGATGCACTCGGCGCGGCGTCGGATGACGTGCCGCTGGAAGTCGCGATCCGCAAGGAGCATGTCGGCAGCGTGTACGACCGGCTGGGCGACTATCCCGCGGCATTGCAGGCGTACGACGCGGCAATCGCCACGCTGGCCGGCATCGACGACGGCAACGCGCCGGGCGTGAAGCGCAAACTGCGGGTGCGGCAAGCACGCATCGCCGCCAGGGCCGGCAAGGCGGCGTGGGCCGCCGCGCAGCTGGCCGAATTGCGCGGGCAATCCCTCAAGGAAGACGGCGAAGGCTCGCAGGACTATGCCTACGTGGTGTTGCAGCAGGCCGTCGCGGCGCAACGCATGGGCGATGCCGGCCGCGCCGCCCGCCTGCTCGACGAGGCCAATGCCCTGTGGGCCAAGGCAGCACCGGCCACCCATCCGATCTTCGCCCACATGCTGCGCACGCGCGCCGCGCTGACGCGCGCGCGCGGCGACCTGGCCACGGCGGAACGCGACCAGCGCGACGCATTGCAACGGCTCGAAGCAGGCAGTCAACCCATCGACACCGCCACCGCCCGTGCCGAACTGGCGGCGATCCGCCACCAGCAAGGCCAGGACACCGACGCGCGCGCATTGCTGGCACAAGCACTGCCTGTGCTGCGCGATGCCGTGTTGCCGCAGCAGGCGGATCGCGCCGCCGCCGAAGCATTGGCGAAGCAACTCGGCATGCGTTGACCGCGCGCCGCCAGCGCGGCAACGCGCCTTGGCAAGCCCGGTTCAGAGCGGGCGCTGGAACACCTGGAACGCCAGGTCGCGGCCACTCCATATCAGCCACGATGTCACCGACACGCCGTTGATGATGAAGGCCTCGCCACCGTCGTAGCTGTTGCCAGATGGCCCCGGCCAGAGCACGCACTCGCCACCGATTGCCTCGATGCTGAAGGCGTAGCTGCCGGCGCTGAATATCCGTGGCCGTGCGAATTCGACCATGCGCATGCTCTGCATGCCGTTGCTCGCCGTCCACGCATTCATCGCCGATGCCGGCACGTCCTGCTGGATCAAGGCCACGCTGGACGGGAATCCGCTGCGCAGCACCTGAAGAATCTTCACGCGCACGGTCGTTGCCGTGCTGCAGGCGATCGGCAGCATGATGTGGCTGATCTCGCCTGCGGCCGGGAGCTGGAAGGTCTGTGCGAACCGGAAGTTCGCGTTGCCATGCGGGCCCAGCACGAAGCCGCCGGTGTTGAAATCGTGCATTACTTGCTCGGCGGCTATCTGCGGCGGGTCGGACGCCAGCGCGGGGGCAGCGAGGCTGGCCAGCAACAGGAAAAAGGATTGCTTGTGCATGAAAGTCTCCTTGGCTTTGTGCGTGCCGCACGCGCGGCGGGTGTGTTGCAGCAGGAAATAAACCGCGCCGAGGTGGAGAAACTGGCGAACCAACTCGGCATGCGAAGCAGTCGATTCATTGCTTCCCGCAGGGAACTTCCACATACCGAAGTGCCTGCTTTTGCACCATCTGCATGCCCATCGGCGGGGCATAAACGTAATTCGGCACCATCACCATGCGCGCGGCGACACATTTCTTCCCGGATTTCGTGTTCGCCGATTGCGCCATGGTCGCGTGCGCGTCAGTCGCAGTGGCAGCCGCATTTGCGCCCTCGCCCAGCATCCCGCTCATTGCCTGCAAGTCCATCTTGAGGAACTGCTGGCCGAAGCCGTCAGCCATCTTCTTCGCCTGTTCCACCTGCCCGGCGTTGTGGTTCTGCTTGCCGTCCACGTAGAACACCAGCGGCAGGCCGGCACCGGCCAGCAGCACGTTGTACAGGGCGGTCTTCTCCGCGTTGGACGCGCGCACGATGTCCGACTGCGCCAGCGTGGCGTTGAGCGTGGAGAACAGCCGTTCCTCGGCTTCCTTGCTCGGCTCGCGGTCGTTGCCCACGGTGTAGGCGGACGCGATGAAGAAGGTCATCGCGCCGGCAAGCGTGTTGTTCCACTTGCCCTTGTATTTCTGCGCGAACAATTCCTTGCCCGCGCCGGCCAGTTGCAGGATTTGCTGGCGTTCCTCCGGCGTGTTGCCAAGGCTGTCGGCCAGCTTCTTCACCGAATCATCGCCGGCCACCGGAGTGAAGCGGGTGGCGGTGGGCGAGGCCGGCGGGGTTGCCTTGGCCTGGGCGGCGTCCTGCGCGCGCACCTGCGGCGCGGCGCACAGCAGGAGCATGGCGATGGCTGCGCAAACGGGGGCGAGCAGGTGCTTGTGCATGGCGATGTGTCCTTGTCGTGGTGTTGCGTGTCGGTGCGCTGGATGCCGATCCGGCTGCCTCAATACGCCCAGGTGCGCACCGTCCCCGCCACCGGGTCGTAGCGGCGCAGCAGGTGGTAGTCGATGACGTACAACTTGCCGTCCGTGGCGAAGCACATGTCGTCGTTCAAGCGGAAGTTACTGCCGCTGGCGGTGCCGTCCACCGGGTAGGCCTCGTTGCCGGGGGCGAAACCCGTGTACGCCGTGCCGGTCAGGAACGTGGTCTTGCCGGCGTCGTCCACGCGCGCGATCGACCTGTTGCGGCCAGGCCGGCCAACGCCCAGATAGAGGCGTCCCTGCGCATCCAGCGCCATCGAATAAATGCCGTCCAGCAGCAGCGTGCCGCTGTTCTTGCGTGCGTGCAGCACACGCCGCGCCTGCCCGTCGGGGCGGATGCGCCAGACGGTGTGATACAGGTCGTGCGGCTTGGCGCGAATGAAATGGCCGCCCACCACCAGCTCGCCGCGTTGCGTATCCCACAGCATGTTGTCGGGCACGATCTGGTCTTCCGCCTTCACTTGCGCGGCATTGCACAGGCGATCCGGCCCCATCAGGGTGCTGACCGTTCCGTCGGGCGTGATCTTGCGGATCGCGCAGTTGTCCTGATCGGCCAGCCAGAGGTTGCCCTGATCGTCCTCGACCGGACGCCCCGGAGACTTGAACCGTGCCGCGCCGCCCGCGCCATCGGCGAAACCCTGTTCCCCCGCCTTGCCGGCCACGCGCCGCACGCGGCCATCGCGCGCGATGCGCACGACAACATCGCTTGCGCCCAGCAGGATGTCGCCGTTGCGCCCAAGGCCAAAGCCATCGACGCGGTAGTACGAATAGCCGGGTGAAGGCAGGTTGCCGTCCGCCCACGATTTGTCGGGCGGGTTGGCGGGCAGCATCGGCGCGTTCGAGCGCACGCCGCTGTCCTTGTAACGCCGGCTCAGCAGCGGTGAGATCGCGCCGTCTTCGGCGATGCGCCAATAGCCTTCGCCGATCGTGTTGCCTTTTTCGTTCAGGCCGGCATCGCCGGCCACGATCAGCCCACCTTCCGCCGGACATTGCAAGCCGCCCATGCCGGTGAAGAACATCGCGTCCGGTTGCAGATACGGATTGACCGCGATGACCTGCGGCTTGCCCGTGGCCGGGGTGAACTTGCGGCCCACCGCAGGCGCAAGGATCAGGTGCTGCGGCACGTTGCCGAGCGATGTTTCGCGGCGTGGTGCGAGATAGCCCTTGTCGGACGATGGGGCTTCGCTTTGCTGTGATCGTTGCTCTTGGATGCCGGCATCGCGCGCCTTGCTTTCGGATTTCTGCACGGCTTCGCGGACGGCATCCTTCGCCGCGCGCTTGAACATGTCGCCAAGGCTTTGCGCATCGGCAGCGCCGCACAGCAGCGTGCCAGTCAGTGCGGTGGCGATGATGGATGTGCGAAGGTGCATGCGCGAGGTGTTCATTCGTTGCAATCCTCGATCCGCGTCCAGGTAGAGGTGAACGTCTGCTTGTTCGCGGCGGCACATGCGCCCAACCCCGCGGCCTGTCCGCAAACGGCGGCATTGGCGAGGAAGGTGCCGGTCATTTTTTCTTCCGGCCCGCTCAGCGTGTAGTCGTAGGCGGTATCGGCCATGCCTTGGGCGTTGGCGAAATGCCACGCCACCTTGCCGGTGCGGTCATCGGCGGGAGTGAACGACATCGTCACCATGCCGCCGCCGATCTTGCCGCTGAATGGCTGGGTGATGTCGCAGGCGGTGAAGGATTCGCCGTTGTCCAGCGTGATGCGATACGCATGCGAAGCCGCAGGCGCAACAGCCATGCCGCCACAGCGCGGGCGCTTGTCGTGTTCGTCCGTGCGCGGTTCGTTGGTGCATTTGCGTTCTTCTGATTGCGCCACGGCGACGCGCGGCATGGCGGCATCGGCCTGCGGCGCGGGTGTCTGCGAACACGCGGCCAGCGCCAGCAGGGCGATGGCGAGAATGAAACGAGGCGGCGGGTGCATGGTGGCTTCCAGTCAGGGCTTATCTACCCCAAGCGGGAAACCGCGCCGAAATGGACATGCCGAAACGAACAGGCGGGCCGGATACGCCGGCCCGCGTGCTTGAGAAACTCCGATTTACTGGGTGACCGTAATCACCCCGCAGGCCACGCGCGCACCGGCATTGCCTGCTGGCTGGCTGCTGTAGTCATCAGGCGCGGCATGCACGATCACGCCGCGACCGGCGATGTCATTGGCCGCACCGCCGCCCAGCGTGACGCCGCTGAAATGCACGTTCACCTTGGCGACGCCGTTGGCATCGGCGACGAGGTTGTCGGCATCCCCGGCATGGTGCGGGCCTTGGCCGGCGCGCCCGTGCGGCTGCCCGGCGGGATTGAAGTGACCACCGGCGCTGCTGGCATCGGCGGCGCTGCAATCGCCTTTTTCATGGATGTGGAAGGCGTGGCTGCTGCCGGCCTTGAGCCCGCCAATCTCGCCGGTGACGTGTACGCCATCGCCCATCGGCACCAGCGTCAGCTTGCCGCTGACCAGACTGGCGGATGCCGAGGCAAGGTTCACCACCGCTTGTTTCGCGGTGCTGACCGCAGGTGGCGTGGATGCGGATCGGGTCGAAGCCGGGGTGCTGGCGCAGGCAGCCAGCGTGGCGGCAATGGCAAGGGCGAGAAGAGTTTGAGGCAACGGCTTCATGGGGAACTCCCTTTGCGTGGATGGTGGAACTTTACCTGCGGGATGTTTCAGCGGACATGAAGGTGGGTGTGCCGAGCAAGCTCGGCACCTACAAGGGATACGCATCCCGATACCCCGTAGGCGTGGAGCTTGCTCCACGCCATGCCCCGTGCCGAGCAAGCTCGGCACCTACAGGTGCAGTGGTTCGTGGGTGCGGAGCTTGCTCCGCACATCCGCAGGGAATCAACGCCGCTTGCGCGATGAACCCAGCTTGCGGGTCACGGTATTGCGGCCCAGTCCAAGCGCAAGCGCGGCATCGCCGCGATGGCCGTTGCAATGGGCAAGTGCGGCTTCCAGCAGGGCGCGGTCGAACAAGTCGCGGGCCTGCGCATGCAGGTCGCCATCGGCACCTTCGCGCAGTTTCTGCCGTGCCCAGTCCTGCAACTGCCGGGGCCAGTCCAATTGCATCACATCGGCCCGTGCCTGCCCGCCGTCGGGCAGGGTGTCGGCAAGGTCATCGCTGCCGATGGTGTCGCCCGGTGCCAGTGCCGCCAGTCGCCAGCACACGTTTTCCAGTTCACGCACGTTGCCCGGCCAGTGCCATGCGCACAGCCGCTGCATCGCGGCGGCGGAAAACGCCTTGGGCGGCAGTTGCAGGCGGGCGGTGGCATTGGCGAGGAAGCGCGTCGCCAGTTGCGGAATGTCGTCGCGGCGTTCGCGCAGCGGCGGCAGGCGCAGGCGCACCACGTCGAGGCGATGCAGCAGGTCGGCGCGGAAACGGCCCTGCTCCACCAGCACTTCCAGCGGCTGGTGGGTGGCGGCGATCACGCGCACATCCACGCGGATCAGTTCGCGCCCGCCGACGCGGAAGAACTCGCCTTCGGCCAATACGCGCAACAGGCGCGTCTGCAGCGCGGCGGGCATGTCGCCGATTTCATCGAGGAACAAGGTGCCGCCATCGGCCTGTTCAAAGCGGCCCACATGGCGCTTGTGTGCGCCGGTGAACGCGCCGGCCTCGTGGCCGAACAATTCCGATTCCAGCAACTCCGCAGGGATCGCGGCGGTGTTGAGTGCCACGAACGGACGCGATGCACGCGGCGATTCGCGATGCAGCGCGCGCGCCACCAGTTCCTTGCCGGTGCCGGTCTCGCCGGTGACCAGCACCGACAGCGGCACCTGCGCCAGCCTGCCGATGGCGCGGAACAGTTCGCGCATGGCCGGGGCATCGCCCACCAATGCAGGCAACTCATCGCGCGTCGGTGCCGCCTGTGGTGATGGCGATGCCGGTGCGTGTTCGGGCAATGCGCGCCGCACCAAGGCCACGGCTTCGTCCAGATCGAAGGGCTTGGACAGGAACTCGTGCGCACCGCCACGGAACGCGCCTGCGGTGCTGGCAACATCCGTATGCGCCGACATCACGATCACCGGCAATCGCGGCAGCACTGCCTTCAATCTCTCCAGCAACACCAGCCCGCTGTCGCCGGGCATGCGCACATCGGTGATGACCAGCGACGGCGCGCGCTGCACGGCCAGTGCATCCAGCACTTCGTCGGCATCGGCAAATGCGGTCACGCGGTAGCCGGCTTCGCTCAATGCGGTGGCCAGCACGAAACGCACTGAACGGTCGT
Organism: Thermomonas sp.; assembly: GCF_047606765.1. Taxonomy (GTDB): domain Bacteria; phylum Pseudomonadota; class Gammaproteobacteria; order Xanthomonadales; family Xanthomonadaceae; genus Thermomonas. Next base: position 28,534 of record NZ_JASGED010000024.1, read on the forward strand.
CATCGACCACCCAGACCTGCGCCGGTTCAGCCATGCGCGTCCTCCTCGTCCGTGGAAAGCGGCATCAACAGGGTGAACACGGTGTGGCCGGGGCGCGAGCGATAGGTCAGCGCGCCGCGATGTTCGCGCGCCACCTGCTGCGCCAGTGCCAATCCCAGGCCGGTGCCGTCGGCGCGCCCGCTGACCAACGGCAGGAAGATCTGCTCGGCCAGTTCCGCCGGCACGCCGCGGCCGTCATCGCCCACCTCCAGCCGCAGCGCCAGCGGCACGATTTCCTCGCCGATGCGCGCGCCGTGTTCGGCGCGGGTGCGCAGTTGCACGCTGCCTGCGCCGGCATCGATGGCATTGCGCACCAGATTCCACAGCGCCTGCGCAAGGCGGTCGGCATCGCCGGGGAACTCCGGCAGCGACGGGTCGTAATCGCGCTGCATGCGCACCGCCCAGCCAGCATCGCTTTCGGTCAGGCGCAGCACGCGCTCCAACACGGCGTGGATGTTGACCGGCTCGAACGCACGCTGTGGTGCAGGATTCAGCAGGCCATCGACCAGCGCCACCAGTCGCTTCACTTCACTTTCGATGATGCCGGTGAGTTCGCGCGCATCGGCATCGCCGCGCCGTGACAGCAACTGCGCCGCGCCCTTGATGCCGACCAGCGGGTTGCGCAGTTCGTGGGCCAATCCCTTCAACGATGCCGACAACGCGGACGGCAGCACTTCCGCCGGATCGCCGCCGGGGAACTCGTCCACCGGGTGCATTTCCAGCCAGTAGCCATCCTCGCTCGCGCCCAGCCACAGATCGGCGAACTGCAATGCCTCGCTGCCGGGAAAGGCCAGCCCGATCCTGCGCAACCGCGCCGGGGCTTCCGGTTTCTGCGCCAGCACTTCGGACAGGCCGGTGCCATCGCGTTCCAGCGCTGCCGCGTGCAGGCCCAGCACGCGGCGACGGCTGACGCCCAGCCAGCCGGCGGCAGCAACGTTCAGCGCGCGGATGTTGCCGGCGGCGTCCAAGCGCAGCACCGGCGTGGCGAGTTCATCGAGTACGGCATCGGCGGCGGGATCAAAGCGCATTGCACTAATCTAGTGCAAAACCCGCCGATCACCAGCACCAAATCATTCCTCGCCGGTGCGAATCCGCGCCAGCGCATGCAGGATGCGCAGGTCTTCGGCATCGAAAACGACGTTCGGGTCTTCGTCCTCGTCGCGCCCGCGATAGTGGCGATGGAAGGCGCGCACCGCAGCAGCGCGGTTGTCCAGTGGATAGCCAATCGCCGCCATCGCCAGCCACGGGTCGAAGCCGGCAGGCGGGTCGCGCAACTCACCTTTCGGCCACAGCCCGAAACCGGCATCGGCCAGCCGCTGCCACGGGAACAGCGAGCCGGGGTCGCGCTTGCGGGTGGGTGCCATGTCGGCATGCGCGATCACCTGCGTCTTGGCAATGCGCAGGCGGGTGGTGAGGTCTTCCAGCAGGCGCAGCAGCGCGGTGATCTGCGCTTCGCTGAAAGGCTCACCACGATCGTTGTCCAGTTCGATGCCGATCGATGCCGAATTGAGTTCGGTGAGCGTGCCCCAGCGCCCGATGCCGGCATGCCATGCGCGTTCGCCATCGGCCACCAACTGATAGATGCGGCCATCGTCGCCGATCAGGTAATGCGCACTCACCGGCCCGCGACTGTTGCGCGTGCGCAGGGTGTGCAGGCTCTCCTCGGCAGATTGCTGCTCGGTGGCGTGCAGCACGATCACCAGCGGGCGGCGCTGGTCGAAGTTGGGCGAAGGCACCCATTCGGCCAGCGGATTGCGCACGGGATGCGCCGCACACGCGGCAAGCGTCAGGCAGACGGCAGGAAGCAGTGCGCGCTTGAACGTGAACATGCGCCGATCATAGCCCTGTTCAAGACAGGCGACGCAAGGCGCGGTCACTCGATCCGGTGCAACCCGAAAGAACCAGACTTCCCCGACCGCGTTGCGGGGGTTTTCCGATTGTTGAAGCGCGCTGGGCAATCCAGCCTTGCCATTGCGCTTCGACTCCCTTGCGAAAAATACAAATACTGATATATTCGCCATGAAGGAACTGTACTGGCTGGGTACATCCAGAGACGACGTGAAGGCGTTCCCGCTTGATGCGCGAAAGGAAGCCGGCACTGATCTGCGCCTGATCCAGCAAGGCGCGCAGCCGCGCGACTGGAAGCCCATGCAGGCAGTGGGCAAAGGTGCGCGGGAAATCCGCATCCGCACGCAGGATGGCGCGTTCCGGGTGTTCTACGTGGTGGAAAGCGCGACGGCGGTTTATGTGTTGCATGCCTTCCAGAAGAAGACCCAACGCACCAGCCAACAGGATCTGGACAAGGGCAAGGCCCGTTACAAGCTGATTCCCTAGAACGCGGACATGACCATGCGCAAGAAGGTTCGGGACGAAAACAGGATCGAAGTTTCCAGCGGCAACGTGTTCGTCGATCTTGGTTTCGACGATGCCGAAGCGCAGGTGCTGGCGCTGCGTGCTGACCTGATGGCGCAAGTGGACAAGACCATCCGCGCTCGCGGGATGACACAGGTTGCTGCCGCCGAGGTGCTCGGCGTCAGTCAGAGCCGCGTGTCTGATCTGCGGCGCGGGAAGGTCGAGAAGTTCAGCCTGGACATGCTGGTGACGTTCGCCGCAAAGCTTGGCAAGCCGGCAAGGATCAAGCTGGCCGCCTGATGGATCACAGCGCGCGGTCGCACCACACGCCATCCACCAACCGCTGCACGCCAGCAGGGTTGGCATTGCGCAGTTCGACGGGCAGGCGGTCGTCGCGCACGTTGTCGTAGGCCTGCAACTGCGCGAAGCGATGGATCGCCGCCGGCATGCCCACCGAAGTGAAGCCGGCATGGCTGGTGCTGGGGTACGGCCCGCCATGCTGCATGGCCGGGCTGACCACAACGCCGGTCGGCCACTTGTCGTCGATCAGACGGCCCACGCGCGGGCGCAGTGCGGCGGCGATGCGTTTGTATGCCGCATCGTCACTGCCGTCGGCGGCGCTGTGCAGGCTGCCGGTGAGGTTGCCATCGAAGGCGCGGGCGATGGCGATGGCCTGATCGATGTCGCGGTAACGCACCAGCAGGGAGACCGGGCCGAAGGCTTCCTGTTGCAGTGCTTGCGCATGCGCGAGAAAGGCGTCGCCATCGACCGAAAGCAGGCTTGGCGTGTAACGCGAACCGGGGCCATCCGCACTCGCCTTGCCGGCCACCAGTTGCGCGCCTGCATCGCGCAAGGCCTGCACGCCGGCAGCCAGGTGCTGCTGCACGCCGGTCGAGAGCAGCACCATCGGCGCGGCGGCATCAAACCTTTCGGCAGCGCGTGCGAGGAAGGCATCGCCATCCGCATTCGCCGGCACCAGCACGATGCCGGGGTTGGTGCAGAACTGGCCGCTGCCCATCGTGCAGGAGCCGAAGAACTCCTGCGCCAGCGTTTCACCGCGTTCGCGCAATGCGCCGGGCAGCAGGAACACCGGGTTCACGCTGGACATCTCCGCATAAATCGGGATGCCGGATGCGTCCGCTGCCGACTTCAATGCAAGGCCTGCTGCGCGGCTGCCGGTGAAACCAATCGCACCGATGCGGCGATCACCCACAAGCCGCAAACCAAGTGCGCTGTCGAAGTCATAAAGCAACTGCACCGTGGCCGCAGGCAAGCCGTTTGCGATGGCGGCATCGAATGCCAGTGACGCCAGCAGTCTGCTGGTGGCCGGATGCAAGGGGTGCGCCTTGGCGATGACCGGGTTGCGCGTGGCGATGGCGGAAGCGAAATCACTGCCGGCCACGGCGTTGTACGCGAACGGAAAATTGTTGGGCCCGAACACGACAACGGGTTTCTGCAGCGGCGCGAAATGTGCGCGCAGGCCTGTTTTCGTGTCGATGACCGGATGCGTCCATGCATAGGCGCGCACGGCCTGCGCCGCCTGCCGAAGCTGGCCGCTGGTGCGCGGCAGCTCCACGTCGGCAAGGCGCGGCGACACCGGCAATCCGGTTTCCGCATGCGCGGTGGCGACAAGTTCGTCCTTCGCCGCCTCGATGGCGGCGGCATAGGCGTCCAGGAACGCGGCGATGCGTTCCGGCTCGGTCGCTGCCAATGCATCGGCAGCCTGCGAGGCAGCGACCACGGCCAGTTCGATGTCGTCATCACCAGAACGTGGGAACGCCGGGCCGATGACTTCGCCGGTGGCGGGGTTCACTGCGTGGAAGCTGCCCACGGGGTTGCTCGGGTTGCGCCATTGGCCGGCGATCAGAAGTTGTTCCATATGTTTCACCTTACGCAGTAGTTCGGTTCGTCATCCCGGCGAAAGCCGGGATCCAGCCTTTGTTCTGCATTAGAAGCTGGATTCCGGCTTACGCCGGAATGACGAGCTAGAGCTTAGGCCGCGTCGCAATCGCGTGATCGATCACCCGCAGCGCGTCCTCGCGCTCGGTGCCTTCCAGCACCAGACGCGGTGCGCGCACGCGCTCGCTGCCCTGGCCCACGCGCGCCTGCATCAGCTTGATGAGCTGCACAAACTTCGGCACCGTGTCCATGCGCAGCAGCGGCAGCAGCCATGCGTACAGTTCCATCGCTGCATCCGCACCGCCGTCGCGGGCCTGTTCGAACACGCGCACGGACTCGATCGGGAACGCATTGACCACGCCGGCGATCCAGCCCACCGCACCCATGCTCACGCCTTCGACGATGGCATCGTCCATGCCCACCATCAGGTCGAGCCTGTCGCCAAGCAGCGCGCGAATGGCGGCAAAACGGCGGATGTCGCAGGAGGATTCCTTCACCGCCTGCAGCAGCGGGAACTCGGCGGCGAGTGCGGCAATCTGCTCCGGCACGAAGTCGGTCTTGTACGCCACCGGGTTGTTGTACAGCAGCACCGGCAGCCTGGTCGCCGACAGCACCGCGCGCATGTGCGCACCCATCTCGCGCCAGTCGGTGGAATACACATAAGGCGGCAGCGCCATCAGGCCACGCGCGCCCAGCTTTTCGCATTCCTGCGCCAGCCGCACCGCTTCATCGGTGGACAGCGCGGCGATGCCGGGGATCACCGGCGCGCGGTCGCCCAGCGCGTCCACCAGCGTCTTCACGATGGCGAGCTTGTCGTCGAACGAAAGCGTTGCGCCCTCGCCCAGCGAGCCCAGCGGCACGATGCCGGTGCAGCCGGCGTCGATCAGCCAGTTGGCATGGCGCGCAAGGAAGGCGTGGTCGATGCTGCCGTCCGCATTGAAGGGCGTGGTGATGGCGGGCACGACGCCGCGCCAGAACGTGGCTTTGCTCATGGTGGTCATCCGGTGTGAGGCAGAAGTCATGGGTGAAAGGGCATCGCAGGTCAGCGCGCGGTGATGCCCCATGCGAAAGGATCGTCGTCCTCGACCAGCAACCGGCCTTCGCCGAACAGATGGGCGCGGCCGGTGATGCGTGGACGGATGCGGCCATCAGCGGCGTGCGCGTAACTGCCTTCGAACACGCTGCCGATCAGGCTTTCCATGCGGAAGATGTCGCCCGCCGCCAGTTTGCCGTCGGCGGCAAGGCAGGCCAGCTTGGCCGACAGGCCGGTGCCACAGGGCGAACGGTCGTAGGCCAGCCCCGGACACAGCACGAAGTTACGCGCGTGGTTGGCGGCATCGACCGGCGCGGTGCCCAGTTCAATGTGGTCGATCGGAGCAAAGTCGGCACCGCGAATGCCGGCGGCAGTCAGCGCTTTGCGGATCGCGGCGGTGTAGGCGGTCAGCTCACGCCAGTGCGCGTAATCCAGCGGCAGCGGTGCGTCATTGCTGATGAAGAACCAGTTGCCGCCCCATGCCACATCGCCACGCACCACGCCAAAGCCCGGCACATCGACTGCAACCGCATGCGCGTGCCGCCAGCTTTCGATGTTGTCGATGGACACGCGGCCATCGTCATGCAGTTCGGCGGTCACGGTGCCGACCGGCGTGTCGATGGCATGGCAGCCGGGCGCGATGCGGCCCAGGTGCGCCAGCGTGCGCACCACGCCAATCGTGCCGTGGCCGCACATGCCCAGCGCGCCGACGTTGTTGAAGAAGATGACCGATGCCACCGAGCCGGCGCTTTCCGCAGGCAACAGCAGCGCGCCGACCATGGTGTCCGAACCACGCGGCTCGCAGGCGATCATGCTGCGCCAGCGGTCGTGCTCGCGCACCAGCGCGGCGCGGCATTCGGCCAGCGTGCCCTGCTGCATGCCGGGCAACACGGACAACACCACGCGGGTGGGTTCGCCGCCGGTGTGGGAGTCGATGTAGTCGATCCGATGCATGCCGCGCAGCATCCTCCGCCGGCACGCGCGCGTCTAGCCGCGTCCCCGCCATGCAGATGCGCAAATCGGCATAATCGAGCCCGACAGACCGGAGCAGACACCATGCCGCAGCATCGCGTTTACCGAATCAAGTTCTCCAGCGTCCATCCGCTCTACGTGCAGAAGGCAGAGCGCAAGAACCGCACGCGGGAGGAAGTGGATCAGGTCATCCGCTGGCTGACGGGCTACAGCCAGCCGCAGCTGCAACGCCAGATCGAACGCGAATGTGACCTGGAGACATTCTTCGCCGAAGCGCCTGCAATCAACCCGAACGTCACGCTCATCAGAGGCGTGGTCTGCGGCGTGCGCGTGGAAGACATCGAAGACCCGCTGATGCGCAACATCCGCTACATGGACAAGCTGGTCGATGAGCTGGCCAAGGGCAAGGCCATGGACAAGATCCTGCGGCAATGACCCGCGCCCTGCCCGTCCACGTCGATGCCGACCAGTTGCAGAAGCTGCTGGACACGCTGCCGGACACAGTGTTCTTCATCAAGGATGCGCGCGGCTGCTACACCCACGCCAACCTGACCCTGGTGCGCCGGCTGGGTTTGAACAGGCGCGAGGACGTGGTGGGCCGCACGCCCGCCGAGCTGTTCCCGCAGCGTCTTGGCGATGCCTATGCCTCGCAGGATCGGCGTGTGCTGGCCGGCCATGCAATCAGCAGCCAGCTTGAAATCCACCTGTTCCCCAATCGCGCGCCCGGCTGGTGCCTGACCCACAAGACGCCGCTGCGGCAGGGCGAGGCCATCATCGGCCTGATCGGCCTATCGCACGACCTCAAGCAGCCGGATGGCCGCCACCCCGGCTATGCGCGCCTGCGCCGCGTGCTTGACCACATGGAAGCGCACTACGGCGAGGGCGTGCGCATGCAGGCGCTGGCGAAGCTGGCCGGGCTGTCGCTTTCACAACTGGAACGCCAGTTCCATCGCGTGTTCCACCTCACCCCGCAGCAATGGCTCACGCGCCTGCGCATCGAAGCGGCGATGGAGCTGCTGCGTGGCGATGACAGCATCGCCGCCATCGGGCAGGCCTGCGGTTTCAGTGACCAGAGCGCCTTCAGCCGGCAGTTCAAGGCATCGGTGGGTGCAACGCCGCGCGACTATCGACGGCTGGTTGCCTGATGCCGCCGCAATCAATGCCCGCGATGCGGATTGCGGCATAGCCGCAAGCACGCGATAACGCCTAGCATGATCGCCTCATCATCCTCGTCCACGCCCATGACATCGCCATCCGCATCTGCTCTGGTCATCGGTGGTGGCGTGGTCGGGCGCGCCTGCGCACTGGCGCTGCAACGTGACGGCTGGCAGGTGACCTTGGCCGATGCCGATGCAAACCGCAGCGCGCCGTCGTGGGGCAATGCCGGGCATATCGCCACCGAACAGATGGAACCGCTGGCCTCGCTGGCGACACTGCGAAGCGCACCGCGCCGCTGGCATGGCTTCGGCGGCGCGCTGGACGTGCGCGAACCACTGCGCCGGCTGCCGTGGGTGATGCGCTACCTGCGCGCCTGCACGCCATCGCGCTTCGAGGCAGGCAAGAGGGCGATGCGCGGCCTGCTGGCGGATGCGCTGCCGGCGTGGCAGCGATTGGTACAGACCATCAGCGCACCGGAACTTCTGCAACAACACGGCCACTGGGTGTGCTGGGAAAGCGAAGCCAGCACCAAGCGCGGCCTTGCTGCGTGGCAAGGCACGGACATCGGCAGCGCACGTTTCTCCAGCTTGGGCGATGCGCAGCGGGCGGCGCTGCAAGCGGCATTGTCGATACCGATTGCAGGCGGCATCGCCTTCGATGGCACCGCCCAGATCGCCGACCTGCCCACATTGGCGCAGCGGCTTGCAGAGGCATTCGCGAAGGCCGGTGGCGTGCAGCGCACCATCCGCGTGCGGTCACTGCAACGCGAAAACCGCCGCGTTCATGCCATGACGAGTGATGGCGAACGCATCGACGCCGACCTGCTGCTGGTCTGCGCTGGCGTGCGCTCCCGCGCGCTGGTGGAACCGCTGGGCCTGCGCGCGCCGCTGGTGGCGGAGCGCGGCTATCACCTGCAATGGGCCACGCATGACTGGCCGGCGCTGCCGCCGGTGGTGTTCGAGGATCGCTCGATGATCCTGACCCGCTTTACCGGTGGCCTGCGCGCGGCCAGCTTCGTGGAATACGCCGGCATCGACACGCCACCCGACACGCGCAAATGGGCGCGGCTGCGCGAACATGTTGTGCAGCTCGGCATTCCCGTACACGGCGAACCGGTGCCGTGGTTCGGCGCACGCCCCACGCTGCCGGATTACCTGCCCGCGCTGGGCCGCAGTGAACGTTTCGACAACCTTGCCTATGCCTTCGGCCACCAGCACCTAGGCCTGACGCTGGCCGCGATCAGCGGTGAACTGCTGGCCGATCTGTGCGCGGGAAGGGTGAAGGCGCAAGCGTCGTTTGATTTGGAGCGGTTTGGGTAGGTGCAGTTTTTCTCCTTGGGGCTGTCGTAGATAAGGCTAGATTCCAGCCCACTCCTTGCGCGCCAACTTGGGGCGGTAGCGTTTGCGTTTAGCCGCCATAGAACCCCTCCATGTCCACCGTCCGGAGTAACTCCGTGACCTTGGGGCCGACAACCTGCAGCCCATGCCGCTGCGCTTGCGCATAGAAGTTATCGACGTGGCGGTCGACCATGCGCGCCATTGCTTCCTCGCGTGTCGCCCGTTTGCTTCTCCAACACATGTCGTTCGCCGGGATAAGCTGTCGGAAGCTGTCGTGTGGCAGCACCCCCAGCCCCCATGTGGCGAGGTGTACGCCTTCGTGCGACACCGCCGAGTGATCGACGGGGAAACACCCCTGCGGATACCAGACCTCGGCGCGGTCACTGCCTGTCCACAGGTGCGGGTACGGTAGCTTCCACTCGCTGTCGATCCCAACGAACACCGTTACCGGCAGCCGATTTGGGTGCAGGTTGAATGTGTAGGTGTACTGCATCACGGTTGCTGCTTCGGGTAACGGCAGGCGGCGTCGAACGCAGCAAGGACGAGACCGGCGACGAGTATCGCTGCGAAGTAAAACGCAAACAGGGCGATAAAGCCGGCCACGAGTAACGCCAGATTCGTAAAGTTCATGTTGCTCCTCCTTTTGTAATCAGGTGATTAGGCCTCCCATGCCATGGACAGCGCCCCTCTGCTTCCGTTTTCTGCGCAACTCACAACAAGGCGCTGCGTCCATGAAGCCACGGATTTATCTCATTCTCTGAGACAAGCGAATTGACCCACTCCTGCTGTAGCAGTGCCATATCCTGTCGTGACCGTACAACTTCGTTGTGTGGCCTTGGAGTTGATCCCTCGGCTGTCACCCTTTCCCCAAACAAACAATCCCGGTTGCCCGGGACTTTTTTTGTCACGCAAAAAAACGGGCGGCATCCCTGCCGCCCGCGATCTCTTTGGTTGCGTGATCTTGTTGCTCAGTTCTCGTAGGCGCTTTCGCCGTGCGAGGCGATGTCCAGGCCTTCGCGTTCTGCGTCCTCGTTCACGCGCAGGCCAAACAGCAGCTTGGTGATGAGCAGCGAGACCGCTGCCGCCACGCCCGACCAGACGATGGTGAACAGCACGCTCTTGATCTGGATCACGACCTGACCGCCGATGGTGAAGGTGTCCGGAGTCAGGCCACCGGTGCCGCCCAGGCTCTGCGCGGCAAACACGCCGGTCAGGATGGCACCCACGATGCCGCCGACGCCATGCACGCCGAACACGTCGAAGGAATCATCCGCACCCAGCAGCTTCTTCAGGCCGGTCACGCCCCACAGGCAGAGCACGCCTGCGATCAGGCCAAGCAGGATCGAACCCATCGGGCCGATGAAACCGGCTGCCGGCGTCACCGCCACCAGACCCGCCACCGCACCGGATGCACCGCCTAGCAGCGAAGCCTTGCCCTTCAGCACGGCTTCGGCACCAATCCACGACAGCACCGCTGCCGCCGTGGCCAGCGTGGTGTTGACGAAGGCCAGGCTTGCGGCGCCATTGGCGGCACCGGCGGAACCTGCGTTGAAGCCGTACCAGCCCACCCACAGCAGCGCGGCACCGATCATGGTGAACGGCAGGTTGTGCGGCTTCAGCGCGGTCTGGCCGTAGCCGATGCGCTTGCCCAGGAAGTACGCCGCCACCAGGCCAGCCACCGCCGCGTTGATGTGGACCACGGTGCCGCCGGCGAAGTCCAGCGCGCCGTCCGCACCCAGCAGGCCACCACCCCACACGATGTGCGCCATCGGCACGTAGCTGAGGGTGAACCACAGCACCGAGAACAGCAGCACCGACTTGAACTTGATGCGTTCGGCGAAGGA
>NZ_JASGED010000025.1:0-24318 GCF_047606765.1 Thermomonas sp.
CACCTTCTCCCCGCGTAGCGGGGAGAAGGAAACAGCAAGCTCTTGTAGGAGCGGCCCATGGCCGCGACGGCTTTCTCGCAACCCATGTCGCGCCCATGGGGCGCTCCTACAAATCCGCGTTCACGCAGCGTGAGCCGCGATTCACCCGGCATCGGTATCCTTTGCGGATGCCGCCACGCCTGCCCGCCATCGCCCTGTTTACCTGTTGCCTGCTTGCCAGCGCCGCCGCCAGTGCGGCGCGGGTGCAGCGGGTGGAGATCACCGGGCTGTCTGACGAGGCGATGCAGGCCAACGTGCGCAGTGCGCTGACGCTGGAAGACGAGCTGGACAAGGAGATCACCCCGCGCCGCCTGAACTACCTGCTGCGCATGGCGGAGCGCGAAACCCGCGAGGCGCTGGAACCGTTCGGCTATTACTCGCCGGTCATCAGCATCCGCCGCAGTGACCGCGACGCGCCGGTCGAAACGAATGCAGAAACCGGCAGCGATGCGCCTGCCGAAGCGGCATCGGAATCAACATCCGCAACCAACTCCGAAACCGCCACGCCCGCGCCCAGCCGCAACAGCGAAGGCCGCACGCTGTCGGTGCTGATTCACGTCGATCCCGGCCAGCCGGTGCGGGTGCGTGGTTATCGGGTCGAGGTGCAGGGCGATGCGAGCGCGGATGATCTGGTGCAGGAAGCATTGGCTGCGTTCGTGCCGCGCACTGGGCAAGTGCTGGAACACGCCGCTTACGATGCCAGCCGCAACCGCGTGAGCAAGGCACTGGCCGTACACGGGTATTTCGATGCGCAGTTCGAGCAGCGCAAGGTGGAAGTCACGCGCGCCGAGCATGCCGCCGACATCGACCTGCGCTGGTTGAGCGGCACGCGCCACATGCTGGGCGATGCCACGTTCACGCAGGAGCCGCAGGCCATCATCGGCGAGCGCCTGCTGCACAAGCTGGTCAACTGGGAGCCGGGCGAACCCTATGACGAAGCCAAGCTGGAACGGCTGCGGCGTTCGCTGGTGGGGCTGGATTACTTCGGCCTGATCGATGTTGCCCCGCAGCCGGAACAGGAAAAGGACGGGCAGGTGCCGGTGCAGGTCAACCTGACGCCCGCGCCGCGCAGCATCTACACCACCGGTTTGAGCTACGGCACCTTGAGTGGTGCCGGCGTCAGCCTGGGCATGGAGCGCCGCTATTTGAACAAGCGCGGGCACAAGGCGCTGGCGCAGCTCGACTACGGGCAGAAGCGCAAGGCGCTGACCATGCAGTACCGCGTGCCGGCCTTCGCATGGCTGGACGGCTGGTACAGCGCCAGCCTGCAAGCTGCAGACGAACAGACCGATTTCATGGACACCCGCCGCGTCGAGTTTGTGCTTAGTCGCAGCGGCCAGCTCAACCCACGTCTGAATGTGATCGCGGCGCTGCATGTGCTGCGCGAGCGCTGGCTGTTTGCCGATGCCGGCAGCCCGGATGCGACCTATCAGTTCGCCAGCTTCGCGTTCCCGGCGTTGCGTGCGGAATACGTGGATGTCGATGACCGGCTTGCGCCGCGCCGTGGCATTGGCGGCACGCTGATGCTGCGCGGTGGCGCGGGTGGCGACGGCTTCAGCGAACGCTTCGGCCAGATACAGGCCAGCATGCAGTGGTTCCACGGTTTCGATGCCGACAGCCGCATGATCGTGCGTGGTGAATTGGGGCATACGTTTGCCGATGCGGTGTCGGCGCTGCCGCCCAGCCTGCGCTTCTTTGCCGGTGGTGACCGCAGCATTCGCGGCTACGGCTGGCGCGAGGTCGGCCCGCGCACGCGCAATGCAAACGACGAGATATTTGCACTCGGCGCGCGCAACATGGTCAGCGCCAGCGTGGAGTACGAACGCTACTTCAAGGGCCCGTGGGGCGCGGCGGTGTTCGTGGACAGCGGCAGCGCGTTCGATGGCAAGACACCGGACATGCACACCGGCGTCGGCATCGGCCTGCGCTGGCGCTCGCCGGTGGGGCCGGTGCGCATCGACATCGCGCGCGGGCTGAAGTCGCCGGATTCGCCGTTCACCCTGCACCTCAACATCGGGGCCGACCTGTGAACCTGCGCGAGCGTTACCGCCGCTATCGCCGCTACGGGCTGGAACCGCTCGCGGATGATGCCACCGACGAACAGCGCAATGCGCGCATCGCGGAATTGCGCACTCTGCGCCGCGCGCGCCAGCGCAAGCTCGCGATCCGCAGCGGCATCGGCACGCTGGTTTTGCTCGTGTTTGCCGGCGCGCTGCTGTACTGGCTGCTCACCACCATCGGCGGGCGCGACATGCTGCTGCGGCAGATCGTGGCGCGCCTGCCTGCGGACACGCAGCTCACATGGAAGAACGCGGAAGGCCCGGTGTCCGGGCCGATGGTGCTGCACGGCGTGCATTTTTCGATGCCGCGCCAGCGCGATCCGGAATGCAAGCCCACACCGCAGGCAAGCTGCGCGATGGGGCGGATCGTGTTCGATGCCCAGCAGGTGACCCTCGATCCTGCGATCCGCCCGTTGCTGGGCCGCACCCTGCGGCTGGATGCACTTGAGTTGCGCGGCGCACGGCTCGACCTGCCGCGCAGTGACACGCCGTTTGAATTGCCGCAGTGGCCGGACGTGCTGCCGCAGATTGCGCCGCCGCTGGCACTGGAAGCCGATGCCATCCGCATCGATGGCCTCACGGTGACGCAGGAAGGTGAAGCGCTCATCGCCATCCGCAGCGCGCGCGGTGGCCTGCGCGCCGCGCCGGGCAGGTTGCAGGTGCAGCGCCTGTCCATCGATAGCGACCGTGGCCGCTTCGACGCGCACGGCAGCTATGAGCCGCGCAAGGATTTCCGCACCGATCTGGTCGCCACTGCCGTGTTGCCCGCGCCCGCCGGCAAGACCGCGCCGCGCCTTGGACTGGTGGCGAAAGGTGACCTGTCACGCATGGACGTGGCGGTGGCCGGGCGGCTGCCTGCACCGACGCGCGCCACGCTGACCCTGCGTGGCAACAAGGACGCGCCGCGCTGGCAGTTGCGCGCGAACAGCGATGCACTGGAACCCGGCCTGCTCACCGGCAGCAGCGAAGCGGGTGAAGCGCTGGCGTTCAACGTGGACGCGGGCGGCATCGGCGGCAATGCGGATGTGCGCGGCAGCTTCAGGCAGGGCGAGTTTGCCGCCACCATCCTGCCATCGAAGATCAGCCTGCACGAACGCAAGTTGCAGTTGCAGCCGCTGGTGGTTGATCTGCTGGAAGGCCGCATCACCGCGAATGGGCATGCCGACCTGCGCGATGCGGATGCCGCCAGCCTGAAACTTGCATTGAATGCGCGCGGCCTGCGCTGGAGCAGCAGCGATGGCGAAACGCAGATCGGCGGCGATGGCGACTTCGGTCTTGCCGGCACGCCGCAGCACTGGGCGCTGAAAGGACAGGCGCGGCTGCAACGTGGCGATGACCGCGCCACCGTCGATCTGGCCGGCATCGGCAATACCACTGCGATGCAGCTGCAATCACTGCGCGCAAGCATGCCGCAGGGCCGGCTGGATGCCAGCGGCGACGTGGCGTGGTCGCCGAACCTGAAATGGAAGGCAGATGCCATGCTGGCCGGCTTCGACCCCGGCTATTTCCTGCCCGACTGGGCCGGTGCCATCAACGGCAAGCTGCGCAGCAATGGCGAAGTGCGCGACGGCGGTGCATTGCTTGCACACGTCGAAGCGAATGAACTTGGCGGCAAGCTGCGTGGCCGCGCGCTGTCCGGGCGTGCCGTGCTCGACGTGGAAGGCGATGCCTACGCGGGCGAAGTTGCGCTGCGGCTTGGCGAAAGCCGGATCGATGCAAAAGGCAAGATTGCCGCGACGATGCAGGTTGATGCCGAGTTCGCGCCGCTGCAACTGGCCGACCTGCTGCCCGATGGCGCGGGCACGCTGCGCGGAAATTTGAAATTGCGCGGCGCGCGCAACGCGCCGGATGTCGAAGCCGATCTGAACGGCAGCGGGATTGTGTTTGGCGATTATCGTGCCGAGCGCGTCGTGGCGAAAGGCAAGCTGCCGTGGCGCAACGGCAACGGTGCGCTCGACATCGATGCGCAGGGCGTGCAGGCCGGGCTGCCGCTGCATGGCTTGCAGGCGCGGCTGCGTGGCGCGGTGGAGCGTTTGCAGTTTGATGCCGATGCACAAGGCGACGTGGGCAAGCTCGCGTTGCGTGGCGATGCCAGCAAACAGGGCGCGCGCTGGCAGGGAACGCTTGCCGCGCTGCGCTTCGATCCTACACTCGGTGCGAGCTGGGCGCTGCAGCAACCGGCGCGCTGGGGCTGGGATGGCCGCAACGGCACGCTGTCATCGGCCTGCCTGCGTTCCAGCGACGGCGGCGACCTGTGCGCGCAGGCGGACTGGCCGCGTCGCGGGCTGCAAGTGCAGGGCAAGGCGCTGCCGCTGGCGCTGGCTGCGCCCTATCTGCCCAAGCGCGAGAACGGCAGGGCATGGACATTGGTTGGCCACACCGATCTGGATGCAAGCCTGCAACCGGCAGGCAACGCATGGCGCGGCAAACTTGCGCTGGTCTCTGCCAGCGGCGGCATGCGCAATTCCGCGCGTTCGCGGCGTGATGTGCTGGGCTATCGCGACCTGAAACTGGATGCCGACTTCGATCCACGCCGGATCGATGCCCGCCTTGGCGCAGTGCTGGACGACGATGGCCGCATCGATGCACGCATCGCCACCGGATGGGACGAACACGCGCCGCTGGACGGGCAGTTGCGGGTGGATACCGACGCGCTGACGTGGATGGAATTGCTGTCGCCCGACATCGTCGATCCAACCGGTGCGCTGCATGCCGACCTGCGCCTGTCCGGCACCCGCGCGCAGCCGATGATCGGTGGCAGTGGCCGGTTGCATCCGTTCGCTGCGGAACTGCCCGCGCTTGGCATCGGCATGCAGGATGGTGATCTGCGCCTGACCGCGCAGGACGACGGCAGCGCGCGCATCGATGGCAGCCTGCGTTCCGGCGACGGCACGCTGCGGATTGATGGCGCGCTCAACTGGCGCAACCAGGACACGCCGCTGCAAGTCAACGTGCGCGGCGAGAACGTGCTGGTCTCCGATACGCGCCAATTGCGTGCGGTGGCATCGCCGGATATCAGCGTGCGTTATCGCGCGGGTGAGCCGCTGCAAGTCACCGGCACGCTGAACCTGCCCGAGGCCGACATCCATCTGGAACGATTGGACATGGGTATCACGCCATCGCCCGACGTGGTGGTGCTGGACCCGGTGGAACCCAACCGCAGCGCGCCCACGCGGCTCGACATGGATCTTGCCTTGCAGGTGGGCGATGCGGTGAAGATCGACGGCTTCGGGCTGGATGGCAGTCTTGCCGGCAGCCTGCGCCTGCGCCAGCAACCCGGCCGCGACATGCGCGCCACCGGCACGCTGGAAGTGGAAGGTCGCTATCGCGCCTACGGGCAGAACCTGAAGATCAGCCGGGGCCGCATGAGCTGGGCCAATGCCGAAGTCGGCAACCCGCGGCTGGACATCCGCGCCGAGCGTGAAGTGGGCGACGTCACCGCCGGCATCCGCGTGCAGGGCAGTGCGTCGTCGCCGCAGGCCACGGTGTATTCCGATCCCGCCAAGAGCGAATCCGAAGCGCTGGCCTACCTGACGCTTGGACGTCCGCTGTCCACGGTGTCGGGTGCCGAAGCGCAGCGGCTGGGCGCGGCCAAGTCCGCGCTCAATGCCAGCACCGGCCTGCTGGCGGCGGAACTGGGCAATCGCATCGGGCTGGACGATGCCGGCGTGGTGGAATCGCGCGCGCTGGGTAGCGACGTGCTCAGCGTCGGCAAATACCTGTCGCCAAAACTGTACGTTGGTTACGGCGTGTCGCTGCTTGGCACCGGCCAGGTGGCGATGCTGAAGTACCTGCTGCGCAAGGGCTTCGACATCCAGATTGAATCCAGCACGGTGGAAAACCGCGCGTCGATCAACTGGCGCAAGGAGAAGTAAGGTTTTCCGAACCTGTCGTGCATCCCTGGCATGTGCTTGTCATCCCGGCGAAAGCCGGCATCTTTTCGCAGACCTTGTGTCTGCGTATCCAGCTTTTCAGCCTTTCGATGACTCAAGCAAGAACTGGATCCCGGCTTTCGCCGGGATGACGGATACAGGCTGTAATCAGGCGGACAGGTGCTCGATCGCCGCCACGCTGCCCAGCCGCTCGGCCAGTCGATTGAGCAGGGCCAGCCTGTTGGCGCGCACGGCGGCGTCATCGACATTCACCATCACCGCGTCGAAGAACGCATCCACCGGTGCGCGCAACTGCGCCAGCCGCGACAACGCAGCCACGTAGTCACGCTGCGCAAGTGCCGGATCGGTGTCGGCGTAGACGGCTTCCACCGCTTCGGCCAGCGCCAGCTCGGCGGGCTCGGACAGCAGCGCGGCGTTTTCCATTGCCGGGATGGCGATGTCGGCTTTTTTAAGGATGTTGCCGATGCGCTTGTTGGCGGCGGCGAGTGCAGCGGCCTCCGGCAGCTGCGCGAACACGCCGATGGCGTCGATGCGGCGGTCGAAGTCGTACAGCGAGGCGGGTTTCAGTTCGGCAACGGCGTTGAAGTGCGAAGCCGGGACGCCCTTGTCGCTGTAGTAGCCGCGCAGGCGGTCGAGGATGAAGTCAAAGAGTTCACCGACGTCGGCCTGCACGTTCTTGGCTGCAAGTGCTTCGTTTGCTTTCGACAGCAGCGTTTTCAGGTCAAGATCGAAACCAGACTCGATGACCGTGCGTGCCAACCCCAGCGCATTGCGCCGCAGCGCGAACGGGTCCTTGTTGCCGGTCGGCTTCAGGCCCGCCGCGAAACCACCGGCCAGCGTGTCCAGCCGCTCCGCAATCGCCAGCACCTTGCCTACGCCGGACGCAGCAATGTCATCACCCGCAAAACGCGGGCGGTAGGCTTCGTCGATGGCAGTCGCCACATCGCCCGGCTCACCCGCACGCTGCGCGTAGTAGCGGCCTGCGATGCCCTGCAATTCCGGGAACTCATTGACCATGCGGCTTTGCAGGTCGTTCTTTGCCAGTTGCGCCGCGCGCTTCGGCAGCGCCGCATCCACGCCGACCTGCGGGGCGATGGCTTCGGCCAGTGCTGCCACGCGCGCCACCTTGTCGGCCACGCTGCCCAGCTTGGCCTGATAGGTGACGGTTTTCAGCCCATCGCCCATTGAAACCAGGCCCTGCTTCAAATCCTCGTCGAAGAAGAACTTGGCATCGGCAAAGCGCGGGCGGATCACGCGCTCATAGCCCTTGCGGATTTCGCTGGCGTCCTTCGATTCGATATTGGCGATGCCGATGAAGTGCTCGGTCAGCCGCCCCTGCGCATCCAGCACCGGGAAGAACTTCTGGTTGGCTTCCATCGTTTCGACCAGCGCTTCTTGCGGCACCGCGAGGAAGTCGCGCTCGAACGCGCAGGCCACGGCCACCGGCCACTCGTTGAGGCAGTTCACCTGTTCCAGGTTGCCTTCATCGATGCGTGCATTGCCGCCTGCGGCCTTTGCTGCGCGCTGCACCTCATCGACGATACGCGCGCGGCGTTCGTCGGCATCAACCAGCACGTTCGCGCCGCGCAACGCTTCCACGTAATCCTGCGGATGTGCAATGGCGATGTTGTGCGGATGATGGAAGCGATGCCCGCGCGTCTCGCGCCCGGCGCGGATGCCCAGCGCTTCCACGTTCGCCACTTCCTCGCCCAGCAGTGCCACCAGCCAGTGCAACGGGCGGGCGAAGCCGTAGGTGTGGTCGCCCCAGCGCATCGGCTTGGGGATGGGCATGCCGGCCAGCGCTTCGTCCAGCACCGCCTGCAACAAGTCCAGCGTGCGTGCGCCCGGCGTGGTGGCGCGATGCACGAAGCGCTCGCCCTTGGCGTCACTGGTTTTCTCTAGCGCAGTCCAGGCAACACCGGCCTTGGCGGCAAAGCCTTCCAGCGCCTTGGTCGGCTTGCCTTCGGCGTTGAGTGCGATGTTGAGATAGGGGCCGAGGACTTCGGAGGTCTGCTCCGGCTGCTCGCTCGCCACGCCCGGCAACAGCACCGTCAGGCGGCGCGGGGTGTACAGCGGCTTGGCATCGCCACGTTCGATGGCAACGCCGCGTTTTTCCAGCGCAGCGATCACGCCATCGAAAAAGGCCTGCGCAAGACCGGGCAGCGCCTTGACGGGCAGTTCCTCGGTGCCGAGTTCGATCAGGAGGGGTTGCGTGGTGGTCATGGAATGAAGCCTTCGCTGTTTGCCCGTCATTCCGGCGCAAGCCGGAATCCAGTTTTGTTGTAGCTCGGGAAAAGAAGAAGCTGGATTCCGGCTTGCGCCGGAATGACAGCATCAAGCTTTTTTCAACCCCGGAAACCCCAGCTTCTCCCTCTGGGCGTAATAACTTTCCGCCACCGCCTGCGCCAGCTTGCGCACGCGCAGGATGTAGCGCTGGCGTTCGGTCACGGAAATCGCGCGGCGCGCGTCCAGCAGGTTGAAGCTGTGGCTGGCCTTGGTCACCTGTTCATAGGCGGGCAGCGGCAGGCCGGCTTCGACCAGTTTCATCGCCTCGGCTTCGCAGGCGTCGAAACGGTGGAACATTTCCTCGACATTCGCGTGTTCGAAGTTGTACGCGCTCTGCTCGACTTCATTCTGGTGATAGACATCGCCATAGGTCACCGGCGCGCCGTCCGGGCCATATGTCCACACCAGGTCATACACGTTGTCGCAGTTCTGCAGATACATGCACAAGCGCTCAAGGCCATAGGTGATCTCGCCCAGCACCGGCCTGCATTCAAGACCACCGGCCTGCTGGAAGTAGGTGAACTGGGTCACTTCCATGCCGTTGAGCCAGACCTCCCAGCCAAGGCCCCACGCGCCGAGCGTCGGCGATTCCCAGTTGTCCTCGACCAGCCGCAGGTCGTGTACCAGCGGGTCGATGCCCAGGCTTTTGAGCGAATCGAAATACAGTTCGACGATGTTGTCCGGCGACGGCTTCATCACCACCTGATACTGGTAATAGCGTTGCAGGCGGTTGGGGTTCTCGCCGTAGCGGCCATCGGTGGGGCGGCGCGAAGGCTGCACGTAGGCGGCGTTCCACGGTTCCGGTCCCAGCGCGCGCAGGAAGGTGGCCGGGTGGAAGGTGCCTGCGCCGACTTCCAGGTCCAGCGGCTGGATCAGGACGCAGCCCTGCTCCGCCCAATAGGCGTTGAGGCGCGAGACGAGTTGCTGGAAGGTGATCGGAACGGCCATGTCGGGCAGGGGAAAGTGCAACGTGGCCGGCTAGTATAAGTGCCTCGCTTGCGCCCTCCGAATGCCGATGACCGCGCCACTGCTCATCATCGAAACCGGCCAGCCCGTCGCTTCGATGCGCCGCCATGGCAGCTTCGCCCACTGGATTCGGGTTGCCGCCGGGTTGGATCGCGATGAAGCGGTGGTGGTCGATGCGCAGCGTGGCGATGACCTGCCCGCACGCGAGGGCTTCGCCGGCGTGCTGGTCACCGGTTCGGCGGCGATGGTGACGGAGCGCGCGGACTGGAGCGAGCGCAGCGCCGACTGGCTGCGCGAGGCCGCCCACGCCGGCTTGCCGTTGCTGGGCATCTGCTACGGTCATCAGTTGATTGCGCATGCGCTGGGCGGCGAGGTGGGTGACAACCCCAACGGACGCGAGATGGGCACGGTGCGCATCGACCTGCACGATGAGGCACACGCCGATCCGCTGTTCACCGGCTTGCCCGCAGGCTTTCCGGCGCAGGCCACCCATCTGCAAAGCGTGCTGCGCCCGCCGCCGGGCGCGGTGGTGCTGGCCCGCAACGGCCACGACGCCTGCCACGCCTTCCGCTGGGGCGATGCCGCATGGGGCGTGCAGTTCCACCCGGAGTTCAGCGGCATGCACATGCGCGGCTACATCCGCGCACGCGCCGATGCGCTGGCCCGCGAGGGCCGCTGCCACAAACGGCTGGCCGGCGAGGTCTCCGCCACCCCGCACGCCCGCGCCGTGCTGCGCCGGTTTGTCCGCCACGCGCGGCGTTGAGACGCGGCTCCGGTATCCTTGCGCGCGTCACTACGGGGAGCGTCATGCAAATTCGGAAATTGTCGGCAGGCCAGGGTCTGGTCTGGTTCAAGCAGGCGATCGACCTGGGAGCAAAGAACCCGCGTGCGGTGTTCGGGGCGGCGTTGCTGCTGATCCTGGCGCTGTATGCCGCTGCACTGCTGCTGGCGCTGGGGCTGTCGGCGGTGGTGGGATTGTCCGGCACTGGCGGCGCGCCCGATCTGGGCAAGGCGCTGGCGGTGGGCCTGGCATTGAGCGTGCTGGTGGTCGTGCTGGTCCCGATCCTGCTGGGTGGATTGATGCACGTCGTCCGCGAAGCCGAGGCAGGCCGTCCGGTGCGCGCGCGCGACGTGTTCGCGCCGTTGCGCGATGCGCGGGGTCGCAGCCTGGGATTGCTGGGGCTTTTGCAGATCGCGTTGGCGATGCTGGGCGGCGCGCTGGTGGTGGCGATTGCCGGCAACGATTACTGGCGCGAGTATGTGCAAGCCATGCAGGGCGCGATGCAAGGGCAGATCGGTGCCATGCCGCAGCCGAAGAACGCCGGCCTGCTGTTTCTGGTGCAACTGGTGTTCAACTATTTCAGCTATGCGCTGATGTTGTTCTCCATCCCGCTGATGCTGTTCTCCGGCAGTAATCTGCTGGATGCGATCCGCAACAGCTTGCGCGCATCGGTGCGCAACGTCGGTGCCAACCTGCTGGCCGGCGTGTTGTTCGTGGGCGCGCTGCTGCTGGCAACACTGGTGACCGTGCTGGTCGCTGGACTTGCGGGCATCGTGGGCGGCGCGGTGCATCCCGCGCTTGGCGTTGCACTGACCACGCTGCTGATGCTGGGCTTCGCCGCCGTGGTACTGGTGCTGGTCGTGGGCGGTGCCTATCTCGCCTGGCGCGATACCTTCGGTGATGGCGCGCCGCCTTCGCAGCAGGCGGTGCAGCACGGCATCGAAGTCTGACGGCGTCAGTCGGGCTGCGGTGCGCCCGGCTGCCGCCCGATCATGCCCGCGGCCAGGATGCCGGCTTCGTACAGCAGGCACATCGGGATAGCCAGCATCAATTGGCTGACCACATCCGGCGGGGTCACCACCGCCGCGAGGATGAAGATGCCCACGACGGCGTAGCCGCGCCCTTCGCGCAGTTGTGCCGGGGTGACCCAGCCCAGCAGCGCCAGGAGTACCAGCGCTACCGGCAACTCGAAGGCAAGGCCAAAGGCAAGGAACAGCACCAGCACGAAGTCGAGGTAAGCGCTGATGTCGGTCATCATCGCCACCCCTTCCGGGGTTACCCGCGTCAGGAAGGCAAACACCATCGGCAGCACGAGGAAATAAGCGAAGGCGCAACCGGCATAGAACAGTACCAGTGCGGAACTGAGCAGCGGCAGGGCCAGTTTCTTCTCGCGCCGGTACAGGCCGGGTGCGACGAAGGCCCACGCTTGATAGAGCAGCCACGGCATCGCTAGCACCAGCGCCACGAAGAAGGCCAGCTTCACCGGTGCGAAGAACGGGCTTGCGACCTGTGTGGCGATCAACTGGCTACCTGCCGGCAGCTTGTCCAGCAGCGGTTGCGCCAGCAGCGCATACAGTTTGTGGGCAAATGGCAACAGACACAGCAACACCAGAATCAGCCCGGCTGCACCACGCAGCAGGCGCGCGCGCAATTCCAGCAGGTGCGCGATCAATGGGCGTTCGGTGTCGTCGAGTTCAGCCATCGCGCGGCGGGTCTTCGGCAGGCTGTGCGGGATCGGATTCGACGGGCTGCCGTGCGGCCTGCGCCAGGTCGCGCAGCTGCGCTTCGGTTTCCTGGATGGCCTGCTTGCCTTCCTGCAGGCTGCGCTTGAGCTGCTCGGCCGCCAGTTCGTTTTCCAGCTCCGCCTTCACCGAATGCCACTGCGCGCGCGCGCGGCGTGTCCACAGCCCGGCGAAGCGCGCAGCCTTCGGTAGCCGTTCCGGCCCAAGCACGACCAGCGCCACCAGAGCGACGACCATCATCTCGCCGAAGGAAAAATCAAACATCGCGTGCCGCAGGCGTCAGCGGGCGACGTCGTCGCGTTCGCGTTGCTCGCTGTTTGCAGCCTTGCTGTCATCGCCGATACGCGCGGCTGGCTTGTCCTCGTCACCACGCATGCCTTTCTTGAACTCGTCCACCGCCTTGCCGAGGTCGCGTGCGCCGGAGGTCAGCCGCTTGGTGCCGAATACCAGTAGCACGACGGCCAGCACGATCAGCCAGTGCCAGATGCTGAAGCTGCCCATGGATGCACCTTGTGTAGTGGAATGAATCGCGATTCTACCGCTGATCCCATCAATGCTTGGTTGCAGGTTCCAGCGGCGTGGTGGTGGCCGGGTTGCCGGTGTCCAGCGGCTGCACGCTGGAGCCTGCGGGTTCCGCTGCCGGTTGCGGCGCGGCCTTCTGGCGCGCGTGGCGGGCGGCGGCGCTGGCTTCCTCCAGCGAATCGCGGAAACCGACGATGGCGGCGGACGGCGCCTGCGGGATGCGGCTTTCGAAGACCATGCGCGGGGTGATGCCGGCACCGTAGGCGTTGCGGTTGGCGTCCTTGTCGATGGACAGCACCGCGCCGTCCAGCGCCACGCCCGCGAACAGCCCGCGCGCGCGCGACCACGACCAGATTTCGGCCTTCAACTGGCCGTCGGTGGCGGCGGCGGCATTGCGGCCCACCGGGCCTGCGGCCACGCCGGCATCCGCGCCCAGGGTGATCTTGCCGTTGACGATGGAATCCAGGCTGCGGTCATTGCGGAACACCAGCACCACGTCGGCGGACTGCACGCCGGCCTGCAGGCCGAAGCTGGCGCCGGTCAATTTCACGAATACCGGGTTTGACCATGTGCCCTCGGCAGTCTTGACCGACAGCATGCCCAGCCCGCGACGGCCACCCAGCATGAAACCGGCCTTGATCGTGTCCGGGATCACCACCACGGCCTTGGCATCGTCCAGTAGCTTGTCGGGGATGGCGGCTTCCGGGATCGCCTGGATCTGCCTGACCACGCGCACGGCATTGTCGGCGCGGGCATCTTCGCGATCGCCGGCCATGGCGCTGCCAGTGGCAAGCAGGACGGCAAGGGCAAGGGTCAGGCGGCGTGGCGTCATGATGCGGTCGTCCGATGGTGGGGCGTTCAGGCTAGGCCGATGGCGATGAACCGACGTGCAACCTGTGGCGATCAACGGTTCAGCCGGCAAGTTCAAGGCGGCGTTCGATGCGTTCGACGCGGTTCGAGAGACGGTCGATGCGCACGGATTGCTCCGCACCGTTGGCATACAGATGCGCGATGGATTGCTCGACGTTGCCCATGCGCTCCGTCAGGCCATCCACCTTCTGATGCAGCCCATCCAGCGACGAGCGAATGCCGCGCAGATGCTCCAGAACCAGGTCAGTCATGTTCATTTCTCCACTCTACTCCAGAAACCGGAGGCCAGATTGATGCCGCCGCTGCGCGTGTTCCATCAGGCTTTGCCGCATCCGCATGTCATCCTATGCCGATGCAAGCCGACCCCATTCAGGCCAGCCGCGTCCTGATCCTTGCCAATCTGGGCACGCCCGCCGCGCCAACTGCGCCGGCGGTGTCTGCGTATCTGGACGAGTTCCTGTCCGACCGGCGCGTGGTGCAACTCCCGCGCTGGCTGTGGCTGCCGTTGCTGCGCCGGGTGATCCTGCCGCGTCGCAGCCCGGTGGCGGCGAGGAAATACGCCAGCATCTGGATGGAGGGCGGCTCGCCGCTGGCCGTGCATACGCAGGCGCTGGCGCGTGCGGTGCAGGCGCGGCTGCCCGGCTGGCGAGTGCTGCACGCGATGCGCTATGGCGCGCCGTCACTGGCCGATGTGTTGCGCGGGCTGCGCGACGAAGGCGTGCGCGAGGTGCGAGTGCTGCCGCTGTATCCGCAGTATTCGACCACCACCACACTGTCGATGGCCGATGCCATCGCCGGACACGTGGGCGACCTGCGCGTGCAGATGCTGCAGGACTACCACGCCGATGCCGGCTGGGCTGCCGCCGTGGCGGCATCCATCCGCGCGCATTGGGATGCACATGGTCGCGGTGAGCGCCTGCTGCTGTCCTTCCACGGCCTGCCGCAGCGGGTGGTCGATGCCGGTGATCCGTATGCGCAGCAGTGCGAGGCCAGCACGCAGGCGATTGCACGCGCGCTGGGCATCAAGCGCGGCGACATCCTGCTGACCTTCCAGTCGCGCTTCGGCAAGGGCAAGTGGCTGCAGCCGGACGTGGTGGCAACACTGCGCAGCCTTGCGCGCGCGGGCGTGCGCAAGGTCGATGTGGCCTGTCCCGGTTTTGCGGTGGATTGTCTGGAAACGCTGGAGGAAATCGCGATGCAGGACGCGGCGCTGTTTCGCGCGGCGGGTGGCGAAGCGCTGCGCTACATCCCCTGCCTGAACGCATCCGATGCACATGCCGACGCCATCGCCGCATTGGCGGCTGGCGAGGCGGGTTGGGCCTGATGCACGAACTGCGCCTCGAAACCCCCAACGGCATGCTGGCGGCGCTGCGCAACGGTGGCGATGGCCCGCGCGTGCTGGCCCTGCATGGCTGGCTGGACAATGCCGCCAGCTTCCTGCCGATGGCAGCGCATCTGGGCGGCATCGAGCTTGTCGCGCTGGACCTGCCAGGCCACGGGCGCAGCGTGCATCTGCCGCAGGCGGCGGAATACACCTTCGCCGGGGCCATCGGTGCAGTGCTGGACGCCGCCGACGCGCTGGGCTGGGACGAGTTCGCCCTGCTCGGGCATTCGATGGGTGCTGGCATCGCCAGCATGGTCGCCGCCGCCTGCCCGGATCGCATCACGCGGCTGGTGGCGATTGAAGCGCTGGGCGCACTGGCCGAAGACCCGCAGCGGACAGTCACACGCCTGCGCGAGGCGGTGGCCGCACAGCGCGCCACCGGCAGGCCGATGCGTGTCTTTCCCGACATCGACAGCGCAGTGCGCGCGCGCATGCTGGCCGGGCGGGTGCCCGGCAGCGGGCTGGACGAGCCGCTGGTGCGGCTGCTGGTGGAACGCGGCCTGCGCCCGGTGGAAGGTGGCTGGGTGTGGAGCAGTGACCCGCGCCTGACCTTGCCCACGCTGGTGCGGATGACCGAAGCGCAGGTCGAGGCGCTGGTGGCCGGCATCGAATGCCCGACGCTTGCGCTGTTCGCCGACCCGGCCCAGCCCTATCTGCCGGACGATCTGCGCCGTCGCCGTGCTGCATTGCTGCCGCACGGGCGGCTGCTGGTCATGCCCGGTGGCCACCATCTGCACATGCAGCAGCCCGCCGAGGTCGCCGCGCCGGTGCGGGAGTTCCTGCGCGGCTGAGCTTCAGCCGCCTGCGGCGTTGCCGGTGCGGATCGCCAGCTGGGTGCCGCCGTCGTCACCCTTCAGCAGTTGATAGACCACCTGCTGGTCGCCCTTGGTGTACATCAGCGTGCTGCCATCGCCGGACTGCATCGCCATCTCGCGTTTCCAGCCCTTGCCCTGCATGGCCTTGTCGGCATCGGCATAGACCGTGCCCATCGCCGCAGGCGTGGTCAGGTTGACGATCTGCATCCCGCCCATGTCCATCGCGCTGGCCACCTTGTGGTTGTCGGGCAGATAGACATCGTCCGGGAAGCCATCCGGCAGCGCCACGCTGCCGCCGTCTTCCGCTGCGGCGATCTTCACCTCGCCCTTGTCGGTCTTGAAGGTCAGCGCGTCGCCGTCCTTGTCCACCTTGGCGCCGGTGGCGTTTTCGAGGGCTTGCTCGATGGCGGCGTCCTGCGCCTTCCTGCAGCCCGGCGCGATGACAAGGGTAGCGGCCAGTGCGGCGATCGCCAGCAGGCGGAATACGGTCGTGGTCATGTTGGTCTCGGTGCCCGTTGCAGACAGTGGGTTTACATGACTACGCAAACCGGCGGCTCAACCGGTCAGCAATGCCCGCAACCGGCCTTTCAGGCGGTGGCCCTCGGCGTGGAAATAGGCGCGCTCCGCCCGCCAGTCCGGGCAGCGCGCTTCCACCTCGCGCCAGAACCGGCGCGAATGGTCGGCATGGATCAGGTGGCAAAGCTCGTGAACCAGCACATATTCGAAGGCCGATGGCCGCGCCAGCACCAGTGACAGATCCAGCGACAGCGTGCCGTCCGGCGCCAGCGAACCCCATTGCGAAGCGGTGCGCTTGAAGGTGATCCGGCGCGGCGCGCGCGGCAGCCCGGCGATGTACTTCGGCAGCCAGCGGCCCACATCCATGCGGCCCTGCGCCTCGTAGAAATCCTTCAGCGCCCGCCGCAGCGCCGCATCACCGGCATTGGCCGGGGCGGCGAAACGCAGTGCGCCGTCGGCATCGAAATCCAGCCGCGCCGCGCGTGCGGTGTCCCAGTGCAGCGGGACTTCGGCATCGCGCAGTGGCAATGACGTGGTGACGCCGCGTTGCAACCGTTCGCCGGCCTGCTGTGCATGCTGCGCCATTTGCTGGCTCAGCCAGTTGCGATGCTCATGCAGGAAACGCTCGCCGGAAATCAGGCTGGCGCGCAGCGGCAGGGTCAGCCGTGCGCCGCGTTCATCGACGGATAGCCGGATCCGCCGCGCGCGCGGGTCGCGCACCCGCAGCACCTCGATACGGCGACCGTCGTCCAGCACGAAAGCAATGCTGTCGCGCTGCACCGCAGGCGCTTTCGGCGCGATGCGGGCGGGCGACAGCAGGCGGAACAGGGAGCGCATGAAACGGATTGTATGTAGGGGCAGGCCCCTGTGCCTGCCCGCCGTCGGGAAACAAATCGGGCAGGCACGGGGGCCTGCCCCTACGGATCAATCCGCCTTGCTGAGCTTGAACGCCTTCTCCAGCACCGCGAACAGGCGCTTGAACTCGCCGGCCATCAGCGCGAAGCGGGCGTCGAGTTCGGCGGCGATGTCGTCGCGGTCGGTGGATTCCAGTTGATCCACCGCACCGTCCAGCAACTTGAACTTGCGCACGACGAGGTCTTCGCCCAGCACGAAGCTCACATGGTCATCCAGCGTCAGCGCAAGCCGCGTGGCCTGCTTGCCGGCTTCAAGGTGCTTGTTGATTTCATCGCCGACCAGTTCCATGCGCTGGATCTTCACCACCGCGCCGCTGTCGGCGGGGTCGCGCAGTTCGCATTCGTCGCCCAGCGACAGGCCATCGGGCAGCGGGTCGCCTGCAAGCCAGCCGGTGAGGATGGCGCGCGGCGCGACTTCGGCATTCACCGGCAGCGCGGGGAAGCTGCCCAGTGCGCGGCGCACTTCCGAGACCACGCTTTCCGCGTTCTTGCGCGATGAGGTGTCAATCGCAATCACGCCGAGCTTGGTGTCGATCAACGCATCGCTGCGCACCGGGCGCACGAAAGCGCGCGGCAGCAGCTCGGTGACCAGTTCGTCCTTGATCCGCTTGCGGGTGCGTCCGCCGGGCTTGCGGCCTTCTTTTTCTTCGATTGCGGCCAGCTTCTTCTGCAACAGGTCGTTGACCACCGCACCGGGCAGCAGCTTGTCCTCGCCGCCAACGGTGATCCACAGCGATTCCTCGATGCCGTGGCTGAAGGCTTCGCCATGTTGGCCGAACGGCGGGACGAAGCCGCGCGAGGACAGCTCCAGCGGGCCGACTGGCTTGAGCGCGCATTCGGCGAGGTGTTGTTCGAGGTCGGAAAGATCAAGCGAAGGGGAGAAACGGAACAGAGTAAGGTTGCGAAAAAACATCGTGTATCCCAGAATTGCGTTATCGGGCGTCACCCCGGCGAAAGCCGGGGTCCAGCTTTTTGTTTCCGTAACGTTGGAAAAGCTGGATTCCGGCTTGCGCCGGAATGACGGTATCGAGGTGTTGCGTCGTAACTGCGGTCAATCGTCCTCGCGCGGCGTCTCACCGCCTGCGAGCCACGCATGGGCATCGGGCAAATCGCCGTCGCTGCGCTTGCCGAGCGAGAGAAAATCGAACAGCTTGGGGTCGCTCAGTTGCGAAGGCCGGATATCGCCGAGCGCCCGCGACATGGTTTCGATGCGGCCCGGCGTGTCCTTTTCCCACTGCGCCAGCATCTTTTTCACCTGCTTGCGCTGCAGGTTTTCCTGCGAGCCGCACAGGTTGCAGGGGATGATCGGGAACTGCCTGGCCTCGGCATAGGCTTCGATGTCGTCCTCGCGCACGTAGGCCAGCGGTCGGATGACGACGTGCTTGCCGTCATCGCTCAGCAGCTTCGGTGGCATGCCGGAGAGCTTGGCGTGGAAGAACAGGTTGAGGAAGAAAGTGTTGACCAGATCATCGCGGTGGTGGCCCAGCGCGATCTTGGTGAAGCCGTGCTGCTCCGCATACGTGTACAGCGCGCCGCGCCGCAGGCGCGAGCACAGCGAACACATGGTCTTGCCTTCCGGGATTACCCGGCTGACCACCGAATAGGTGTCCTGCTCGATGATGTGGAAGTCCACGCCAATCGATTTCAGGTACTCGGGCAGGATGTGTTCCGGGAAGCCGGGCTGCTTCTGGTCGAGATTGACCGCGGTGATGCTGAACTCGACCGGTGCCTTTTTCTGCAATTGCAGCAGCACGTCCAGCAGGGTGTAGCTGTCCTTGCCGCCGGACAGGCAGACCATCACCTTGTCGCCGTTTTCGATCATGCCGAAGTCGGCGATGGCCTTGCCCACCTGGTGGCGCAGGCGCTTGGCCAGCTTGTCGGTCTCGCGCTTCTTTCGCTGCGCGAGGGACTGCGGCTCGGCAAGGGGCAGGGGAATGACGGCGTTCATTCGGCGCATTTTACCTGCGCTATGCTCGCGGCATGAGCCAGCCCCTTGATCCCGTGGAACTTTCACGCATGGCGCGGCGGGTGGTCGAGCTGCGCCAGGAACACCGTGATCTGGATGCCGCCATCGAGCGCCTGCAGGCCGATATCCGCGCCGACGAGCTTGCGGTCAAGCGCCTGAAGAAGCGCAAGCTGCAGTTGAAGGATCAGATCGCGCGGCTGGAATCGTCCATGATCCCCGACCAGCCGGCATGAGCGCCGGATATTGGCGATAGAGCGACGCATGCGTTTTACCGTAGTCGTTGGGTTCCTGTTGCTGCATGCCCTGGTGATCGGGTTTGCACCGCCGTGGGCGTCTAACCTGATGCAGGCCGCTGCCGGCTTGCTGGCGGTGGGCGTTGCGATGCGTTGCGGCCAGTGCCATGGCTGGGCGCTGGCGCGCGGCTGGAGCCTGCTGGCGATGGCCTGGCTGCTGTGGGTGCTGGGCATGCTGCTAGGCCTGCAGCAGCGGATGTCGGGTGTGGACGTGCCGTTCCCGGTGGCAGCGGGCGTGCTGTACCTGCTGGGCATCCTGCCGATGGTGCTGGCGATCAGCATCGTCGGGCTTGGCCGGCGTGACAACCTGCTGCGCGTCATCGACAGCGGGCTGGTGGCGATTCTGGGCGCACTGTACTGCGGCATTCGTCTGGGCCTGTTCGGTGCGGGTTTTGGTGAAGTCGATCCGGTGCTGCTGGCGGACATGCAGAACGTGTTCCTGGTGCTGCTGGCCGGGGTACGCCGGGCGGCGGCGGAGAACGATGACGAACTGCGCTTCTTCGGCCTGCTGTTTCCGTTCCTGTTGCTGCGCTTTGCTGCCACCTTCCTCTACAACCGGATGGTGCAGGCCGACCCGGCGCTGACGGCGGCCTGGGTGCAACTGCTGCCCGTGCTGCCGTTCATGCTGGTAGTGGTGCTGGCGGCATCGCCGCGACCGCCACGGATGTGGCTGGGTGCGGTGCGATTGGCGCCGTTCGCGCGGGCGGCCAGTCCGCTGGCGGTGACCGTGCTGGTGCTGGTGATGTCGGCGCTGGTGGTGGCGCGCGGGGCAACGATGGTGGGCATCGTCGGGATCGTGCTGGGTGTGTTCGGCTACGGCTTCCGCAGCACCTTGCTGTTGGTGCGTACCGAGGCCGCAGTGCGGCGCTTGCACAAGTTGTCGCGCATCGATGACCTGACCGGCATCGCCAATCGCCGCCGCTTCGAGGAAACCGCCGGGCAGGCATGGCTGCATGCGGCGCAGACGGGCCAGCCGCTGGCGCTGATGATGATCGACATCGACCATTTCAAATCGCTCAACGACCGTTACGGGCACAACGTGGGCGATGACTGCCTGCGCAAGGTGGCGGGCGTGCTGACCGCGATCATGGCCGATGCGCCCGGCATGGTGGCGCGCATCGGTGGCGAGGAGTTTGCGGTGGTCGTGCCCGGCTCCGATCTGGATGCCGCTGCGCAGCTGGCAGAGCGCATGCGTGCAGCGGTGCAGGCGCTGGAAAAACCGCTGCCCGATCCGGCGCAGCAGGTCACGGTCAGCATCGGCGTGGCCGATGCCTGGCCGCGCGAGGAGCGTGGCCTGCCGCTGGCCTTGATGCTGGCCGACCGCATGCTGTACGAGGCCAAGCGGCAGGGCCGCAACCGGGTCTGCGCGGCGGAGGATCGCGACGCAGGCGCAGGCCTGCCAGCTACTTCGCAGGAAGTTACTCCGCAGGCAGCGCCGGCTGCTCCGCACTGATGCGGGTGGTGTCCGGGGTGATTTTTTCGATGGTATGGCGCAGTTCGCGGCCCAGCACCACGCGGGCGTCCCTGGCCCAGCCCTTCAGGCGGTCGTCGAACACCAGCTTGCTGTTTTCGTCCGGCCACACCAGTTTCAGTTCGCGCAGCTTCTGGATGAAGCCACGGAACAGGCCCTTGTCGAAGAACTCCGGCGCGGCCGGTGCGTACAGCAGCGACAGCCGTTGCGCGGCCTGCTGGCACAGCGTTTCCAGTTCACCCGAACCCAGCGTGCCGGTGCCGTTCTTCACCAGCACCGAAATGGCGATGTAGTAGCGCTCGAATGCCTGCTGCAGCGAATGCCCGATGGCGCGCAGGCGGAACACTTCATCGGTCTGGCCGGAGTTGCGCTGCAGGATGCCGCCTTCCTCGTCGCTGACCTGTTCGAGCAAACCCTCGCGGACGAACACGTCGATGGTGCGGCCGATGCGCTCGGCAAAGCCGTCCTCGTCCCACGGCAGGAACAGTTCCGCCTGCAGGAACGGATACAGGCTGCGGCCCAGCTGCAGCAGCTGGTTGCGGCCCATGCGGCGGTTGTTCTGGAAGCAGACCGCGATCCACGACGAGGCGGTGAACAGGTGCAGCACGTTGTTGCGGAAATAGCTGAGCAACACGGCGGTGTCGCCATCCACGCCCAGCACGTCGCCCAGCGGATGCGGCGTGCGCGTGAGCATGCCGATTTCCTCGCCGTGCGCCACGATCTGCTCCGGCGTGTGCGGGGTCACGGTCACGTGTTCGGAATACGGCACGTCGGCCAGCAGCGTCTTGGACAGCGCGATCTGCGCCAGCAGGTCGGCTTCGCCCATCGCATGCTTGGGCGTGGACAGCAGTGCCAGCGCCAGCAGGTTGATCGGGTTCACGTCCGCCGCGCGATTGACGTTGACCTGGATGCGCTGCGCGAGTGCGTCGATGGTGCTGGCGAACCATGCCGGTTTCTCGTCCTCGGACACGGCCTTGCCGTTCCAGTCCGGCGCGTGTTCGGCCAGCAGGTCATCCAGCCGGATGCGCTCGCCGAAGTTCACCACCACCTGTCCGTAGTTCTGCCGCAGCACCTTGGGGATGCCGGTAAGCAACTGCCAGATGGATTCCTTTTCCTTCGGCTTGCCGGTCAGCTCGTCCAGATAGCTGCGGCCTTCCATCAGTTTTTCGTAGCCGATGTACACCGGCTGGAACAGCACCGGGCGGGTCGGCGCGCGCAGGTAGGCGCGCACGGTCATCGCCAGCGAGCCGCCCTTGGGCTGCAGCAGCCGGCCCGTGCGCGAGCGCCCGCCTTCGATGAAGTACTCGATGGAGTAACCACCGGCCACCAGCTGCGCCATGTATTCGCGGAACACCGCCGAATACAGTGCATTGCCCTTGAAGCTGCGGCGGGCGAAGAACGCGCCGCCCTTGCGCAGGATGGTGCCGACCACCGGCAGGTTGAGGTTGATGCCGGCAAAGATGTGCGGGGCGACGATGCCGTGGCTGTAGAGCAGGTAGCTCAGCAGCAGGTAATCCATGTGGCTGCGATGGCTGGGCACATAGACCACTTCATGGCCCGGCGCGGCCTGCTTGAACTGGTCCAGGTGGTGTACCAGCACGCCGCGATAGATGCGGTTCCAGACCGAGGTCAGCAGGAAGCTGAGCGAGCGCACCACGGTGTTGGAATAGTCGGCGGCGATTTCCCAGAAATAGCCATTGGCCTTCTTCCAGGCGTCTTCCGGCTTGCTGTTGTCGCGCCTGGCCTGGTCGGCAATCGCGTCCTTCACTGACGGCGCGCCCAGCACCTTGTCCGCCAGCATGCGGCGGGTGGACAGGTCGGGGCCGATCACCACCTCGCGCAGGCGGCGGAAGTGGGTGCGCAGCACGCGGCTGAGCTTGCGCACGGTGCGCTCCGGCTCCAGCCCTTCGGCCACGATGTCGTGCAGCGAGACCGGCGGCGCGAACTGCACCAGCGTGTCGCGTCCGTTGAGCAGCAGCGCCAGCAGCCGGCGGAAGCGGCCCACGATGCCCCAGTTCTCCGAGAACAGCACGCTGAACCAGCCGCTGCTGCGCTTGGGCGATTGGCCGACGTAGATCGACACCGGCACCAGTTGCACATTGAGGTTGGGGTTGGCGCGATGCGCCTGCAGCAGCCGTGCCAGCGAACCGGAGTGGGTCTTGTGCTCCGGGCCGGGGATCAGGCCCAGCGCCTGCAGGGTATTGGCATGCCGGCGCGACAGCGCCACGTAGGCGCGCTTGCGGCCCAGCGGGTCGCCCGGGATTGGCTGCAAGGGCGAAGGCAGGCCGGCCTCGCGGCAGGCGCGCTGCAGGATCAGTGCGTTGGACAGGCCGTAATCCTCCAGCACATAGCAGACCGGGCTGCGGCCATCGTCGTGCAGGCTGGGCTGGTCGGGCGCGATGTCCAGCTTCAGCCAGGGGTCGATCAGGCGGCCCAGCAAACGCGCCCACAGCGGCGGTTTGGGTTCCGGCGGGCGGGCAGGCGGCGGCGTGCCCGGCGCAGTGTCGGTCGATGCGGCATCGACGACAGGCGGCAGGAAGTCCGGCACCGGCAGGGTGGGGGCATCGCCTGCGGCAGGGGCATCGGGCCCGGGCGCGGCATCGAACAGGCTGGCCTGGGCTGGGGGCGTGGGGCGGTTCTGCATCCCGCTCATTATGGCGGAGGTGGTGCGTCGCCGCCCATGGCGCTGGCCTGCGCGCGCCGCACCAGATTGGCCAGGTACCAGTGGCCGTCGATCCGCACCGCCGGCACCACCGCATCCACCGGCTGCCCGGCCAGTTCGTAGCGCAGGCGCAGGCGGGCGCTGTCGCCGGTCTGCTGCATCAACTCCACCTGCAGGCTGCGCAGGCTGGCGTCGATGTCCAGCCCGTATTGCCGGCGCAACTGGTCGAGCAGGGTGGACAGGAAGGGGGAAAGCCGGTTCAGGCTCTGGGTCATCCCCAACCGTGCAAACGCCTTGGGCATGGCCTTGCCATCGATGCCGCTGCGGCGCGCCGCAGCGCACAGGGCAGTGAAGAACGAGCGGGCGCGGGCCGGGTCGGACAAGGGTGCCCGCACGCCCCAGTCGCCCAGCGCGCGGATGCTTTGCGCGATGTGGTCGCGCTCTTCGGGGGTATAGGCCGCTTCCTTCTGCACGTACTCGCCGCCGAACACCACCAGGGTGCGGATGGCCTGATCGATGTCGGCATCGGCCCCTGCAAATTGTTTGCGGAAGGTGGTCATCAGCGCGGTTTCCGCGCCCGGTGCCTGCAAGGCAGCCAGCATCGGCGGGATGCGCGCATCCAGCGGCAGTTCGTCCAGCGGCCAGCGGCTGCGGCCTTCCGTCCATGCCTGTGCAAGCTGCGCATGCAGCGCCGGCGGCACTGCCAGCCGGGCGAAGCCGGCACCGTCATGGGCCAGCAGGCGGTCGCGCAGGACGTAGGCAGCCTCCACCGGGCGCGATGCCGCACGCTGGCTGGCCTGCGCCGGCAACTGCGGCGCATGCCCGGCAGGCGCGCTGGCGGGTTGGCAACCCGCCTGCAGCAGCGCTGCCAACAGGGCTACCGGCCAGAGCGAGAGCCTGATTTTTGCTTGCGTCATGTGGGGCCGGCCCCGGATGGCGTCGCCGCAGTGTCGGCGTGGCGCGGGTCTGGATGCAAGCGCGGGGCGGATAAAAACAAGGCAGATAAAAAAAGGTTCTTCACCGAAGTCCGGGGATTGGCATCAAAAAGGAACGGCAGATCCGGGTGAAGATGTTTGTGTCGAGCAAACGTCCAATCCGGAGCCACCGTTCCCATGTCAGATGGTAAAGCCTGCCTCCC